>NC_014315.1:2279428-2629142 GCF_000143085.1 Nitrosococcus watsonii C-113
GCTGGTTGCACGGTAACTATCTGCCATCGTTGGACCCGTGATTTACACAAGCCTATTTCAGAAGCCGATATCGTGGTTGCTGCCGTGGGTAAACCCCACTTAATCCAAGGAAAATGGATCAAGCCTGGCGCAACGGTTATTGACGTGGGTTTTACCCGGCAATCGGACGGTACCTTAACCGGTGACGTAGAATTCGAATCGGCCCGGCAGCGGGCCTCGTGGATCACGCCTGTGCCTGGCGGGGTAGGCCCCATGACCATAGCAACCTTGTTACAAAACACCCTTTACGCTACAGAAAAATTACATGAGTGAGGGTTTTGCTGGAGCGTAGGTGGGTTAAAATACTAGCCTCGCCGCCAGAGAGTTCCTGCCGCTGTATCTTCCAAAGTAATGCCTTGGTCCTTCAGTATTCCACGAATGCGGTCCGCCTCAGCCCAGTCTTTGTTTTTACGGGCAACCGTCCGCTGGGCAACTAACTGCTCAATGCCGTCATGGGAAAGAACGACTTTTTCAGTGCTAGTCTGAGAAGTTAAGGAAAGACTGGTGGTCTTAGCGGTGTCAGAGACAACAACCATCTGGCGAGGATCACGCAGAAATTGCTCAGGCTCATGGGCCAGCAACCCTAAAATGCCACCTAAGGCTCGTAGCAGCACAGCTAAAGATTGCCCCTTCTCGGTATCGCCACCCTTGCGAGCACGGTTAAGGGCATGGCGGACTTCATTTAACAGGGCCAAGGCTTCGGGAGTATTAAAATCATCGTCCATAGCTTCCCGGAAGCGTAGGATAAAAGGATCTTCCCCATCGACAAACTCCCAGCTTAATCCTTGCGCGGACGCTCGGTCATCGCCTCTTGGTATTCCCCGTAGCGCCGTGTATAAGCGGGTCATGGCTGCTTTAGCGGTATCCAGTTGCTGTTTGCTATAATTCAGGGGGCTGCGGTAATGGCTAGAGAGAATAAAATAGCGCAGCACTTCGGGATGATAGTGCTCCAAAACTTCACGCACGGTGAAAAAATTACCCAAGGACTTGGACATTTTTTCATCATCTAGTCGCACGAAGCCATTGTGCATCCAATAGTTGACGAACTTACTGCCTGTTGCCGCTTCACTTTGGGCAATCTCGTTCTCATGGTGGGGAAACTGGAGATCCTGGCCGCCCCCATGAATATCAAAGTGAACCCCTAATTCCTGAATAGACATGGCCGAGCACTCAATGTGCCAACCAGGGCGTCCCGGCCCCCAAGGCGATTCCCATGCGGGCTCATCAGGCTTGGCGGCTTTCCACAGGACAAAATCCAAGGGATCAGTTTTAGCTTCGTTGACTTGAACTCGCTCACCCGCCCGCAGATCCTCAAGGTGCTTGCCAGAAAGAGCGCCATAACCCTCAAAATGGCTAACATCGTAGTAGATATCTCCATTTTCTCCTTGATAGGCATAACCTTGCTCTAGCAATTGCCGCACCATAGCCAAGATGGCCTCCATGGATTCTGTGGCTCGCGGTTCCCGATCCGGGGGCAATATCTGAAGGCTTGCTTCATCTTCATGCAGAGCCTGAATGTAACGGGCAGTTAGGGCATGAATACTTTCTCCCTTTTCATTGGCGCGGTGAATGATTTTATCGTCGATATCCGTAATATTCCGCACATACATCACCTCAAAGCCACTGGCTCGTAAATAGCGAGCCACCACATCAAAGACGACCATAACGCGGGCATGACCCACATGGCATAGATCGTAGACCGTCATGCCGCATACATACATGCGTACCTTGCCGGACTCAATGGGAATAAATTCCTCTTTCTTCCGGGTTAAACTGTTATAGATACGCAACATAAAACGGATTCCCGAAATTTTAATAAGATTGGTGTAGGCAGTTTTGGAGTCGCTGACGGGCCTGCACTGCCCCCATCAAAGGGAGTAAGCGAGCCAACTCTGGACCGTCTAACTCGCCAGTGAAGGCTGCCCGCAAAGGGAGAAAAAGCAACCGGCCCTTTGCACCCGTAGTTTGCTTGAGTTGAGCGGTGAGCGCTTTAAAATCGGTACCACAATCGTCAATAGCGGCTAATGCCTGGGTAAAGAATTGGGCGCCCGCTTCATGGATGATGGGTAAGACGCCGTCCTCGAGCACAAGCTCTTCGCTAAATAATATTTTCGCCCAATGAAGGGCATCTTCAGGCAAAACCACGTTAGGCCGGACGGCTTCGATAAAATCCTGGTATTTATCGACTGGTACCCGAGAAGCAGTTACCGGCGCCAGCCACCGCCCCAAGGTATCAAGCTCGCAGCGAGCTAGGGCCTCCCGTTGCCAGTGATGAAGTTGCTGTGGATCGAAGCGTGCCGGTGCCCTCCCCAGCCGCGCCAAGTCGAATTGAGCAGCCAGAGTATCCAAATCGAGAAAGCCGCTATCTTCATAATGATGACCTAGCCGGGCCAGATAATTACATAAGGCTTCTGGTAAATAGCCTGCTTCCCGTAATTCCCGAACGCTGCGACTCCCGTGGCGCTTGGAAAGAGGAGCACCGTCGCGGCTCACGATCATGGCAATGTGTCCATAGCGAGGTATCGGCAGATCCAAGGCCTGGAGTAACAGGATTTGACGCGGAGTGTTGGTCAGATGATCCTCGCCCCGCAGAACATGGGTCACTCCCATCAGGGCATCGTCTAGAGCATTGCTAAAGAAGAAGGCAGGTGAACCATCCGTACGGCGGATAATAAAATCACCGATATCTCCCGCCGCAAAACGCTGGGGGCCCCGTACCAAATCCTCAAACTCAATTGTGGTAAGGGACGGTACACGAAAGCGCAGAGCGGACTTAAAGCCTGCCGCTAATTTACTTTCTACTTCATCAGGACTGAGTCGAGCGCAAGTTCCCGGATAGCGGGGGGCTTGACCCGCAGCCAACTGCCGTTTACGCACCCGCTCAAGCTCTTCTTGGGAACAAAAACAAGGATAGGCTAATTTTTCAGCTTCTAAACGCTGAAAATTAGTTTGGTAAACAATACTCCGCTGAGATTGCCGGTAAGGTCCCGCTTCTCCCCCTGCTTTCGGCCCCTCTTGCCATTCTAGGGCTAACCAGCGCAGATCTTCCATCAACGCCACCACATATTCCTCGCTGCTCCGTTCCTGATCTGTATCTTCAATCCGCAGCAGAAATAGGCCACGGCTACGGCGGGCCAGCAGGGCATTAAACAAGGCGGTACGTATATTTCCCAGATGCAAAAGTCCACTGGGGCTCGGAGCAAAACGGGTCTTAAGCGCGGTTTTATTCATGGCTTAGCATAATAATAGAAAAATCAGCTAGTCACAAAAATTACTGGCTTAGACTTTTGCTCGTTATAACGGTATTCACGTAATATAGCCATTTTCAGAAATCTCATTGATAATTCTTAAACTCAATATAAAATAGGTCTATATTTATGCACGCTTCCCCAAAAACACTTACTCTCCTTCTACTTGGCATATTTAGCTTCGCGGCCGAAGCGGGCGGTGGAGCAGCATCTCCAGATCAGCAGCCACGGGTTAAATTACAAACTACCCTGGGTGATATTGTGATCGCACTCAACCCGGAGAAAGCACCCGTCACCGTAGAAAATTTTCTCCGCTATGTGAACGAAGGCTTCTACAACGGTACTTTATTTCACCGGGTCATTGACAATTTTATGATTCAAGGCGGCGGCTTCGATACTGATTTTAACTCCAAATCAACCCACGATCCCATCCGGAATGAAGCAGAGAATGGACTTAAGAACGAGGTGGGAGCCATCGCCATGGCGCGTACCTCTGATCCCCATTCAGCTACCGCTCAATTTTTCATTAACGTCGCCAACAACGCTTCTTTAAACCATCGAAACCAGGATCGCCAAGGCTGGGGTTATGCGGTTTTTGGCCAGGTTGTCGAAGGTATGGACGTAGTCAATGCCATCAAGAAAGTAAAAACAGGCAGCAAAGGAAATCATAGGGATGTCCCATTAGAACCTGTTATTATCGAGCAGGCTACCATCGTGGAAAATGGATGATAGCGAGACTCCATGGCTGTATTTTTCATCTCGGATCTTCATCTCGGAGCAGGCAAAACTGAGATTCAGTTACGGGCTATCGAGTTCCTCTCCCAGGAGACACCTTATGGAGATGCCCTCTATATCCTAGGTGACCTGTTTGACTATTGGATTGGAGATGATGCGCCCACAGCGGAGGGTCTAGCCATTATCACGGCCCTCCGCCGCCTGGCAGACGCCGGTGTAACTCTCTATTTTCTTTCTGGAAACCGGGATTTTCTGGTGGGCCAGATGTTTTCTCAAGCAAGCGGCTGCCAAATTCTGCCCGATCCTACCATCATTGATCTCTACGGTGTCCCTACCCTGTTAATGCACGGAGATATGCTTTGCACGGACGATGTGGCCTATCAGCGGGCCCGAGCACGGTTACGTCGACCAGCTATTCTCCGAACTTATCTGGCACTGCCAAAGTCCTGGCGCCACACTATCGCCCGAGGCTTGCGCCGCCAGAGCCAGACCCATATTCAAAACCAGCCCTTAACAATCATGGACGTGAATAAAACTGCGGTTGCAACGGCCCTCCGAGTTCATGGGGTCAAACAACTCATCCATGGCCATACTCACCGTCCAGCGGTACACCATTTTTCCGTTGACGGCCACCCTAGACAACGGATCGTCCTTGGCGACTGGGATCACGGGAAGAGCGTCCTTACCTGCACTCCAGAGGGGTTTCATTTTTCCGACTCCCGGATACCAGAACCCCGCTTCAGCCACCTTCAGGGATGAGCCGCCACCTTCTGTTCCAGGATATTAACGAGTGCCTGAGGACGAACGAGCCCTGGCAACACCGTACCATCTTCCAGCATCAGAGTTGGCGTGGCATTAACCCCCAAAGATTGACCGAGTTTAAACTGATCAGCCACGGGATTCTCGCATTTAGCAGTGTTCTCCACTGGCTTTCCCGCCTTGGCTTGAGTCATTGCCTGATGGGGGTCCTTAGCGCACCATACCTCTACCGCCTTGTCATAGGAAGAAGAGCCAATACCGGCACGGGGAAAAGCAAGATAGCGGATCTTAAGCCCCAAAGCATTATACTCTTTTATATGCTGATGTAATTGGCGGCAGTAACCGCAATCAATATCCGTAAAGACATTCACCGTGTGTTTTGCCTGCTCGGGTCCAAACACAATCATATCCTGTTCATCTAGATTGCTGATGGCCGCAGCCCGTATAACCTTGAGCCGCTCCTCGGTCAAATTAGTCCGGGTTGCCAAATCAACCAACTGTCCTTGCACCATATAACGGCCATCCTGACTTAGATAAAATACTTGCCCCTCCAACACTACCTCATAAATGCCAGGAATAGGCGCCGGCTTGATGCTCTGAGGCTCCGTCCCCGGCACCAATTTTTGCAGAGATGCCCGCACCGCTTCAATTTCCTCGTTCCCAAGCGCGGTAAATGAGAGCGTAACCAACCCCCCCGCCAATAAAAAACCTAGTAATTTCTTTCCCATCGTTATGTCCTAATGTTAATCACGAAAGTTAATGTACTGCAGTGGTAAATCCAAATCGGCCTCCCGCAGCAAGGCAATCACTTGCTGTAAATCATCCCGTTTTTTGCCTGAAATTCGCACTTGCTCTCCCTGAATAGCAGCCTGGACCTTGAGCTTACTCTCCTTAATTATTTTGATGATTTTACGGGCGGCGTCCTTATCAATACCCTGCCGGACTTGAATGGACTGGCGGGCCCGCTTCCCTACGATTTCTGGCTCCTTAGCTTCTAAACAACCCACATCCACACCCCGCTTAGCAAGCTTAGTATCCAATATGGTTCGCATCTGCTGAAGCTGAAATTCACTCTCAGCGACCAATAGGAGTTCTTCCTCTGACTCCTCGATGCGAGCCTCGGTTCCACGAAAATCAAAGCGGGTACCGATTTCACGATTAACCTGGTCAATGGCGTTTTGTAATTCATGCTTGTCAACTTCAGAAACCACGTCGAATGTAGGCATTGTAAGGATCTCCTTAAACCGAGTAACTCTAAAAAGTTGCAGCAGGGACAGTGGGAAATAAGCAGCCACATCAAATGCGCTTTAGCCGCGCGGATGATGCTGCTGGTGAAGCTGTTGCAAACGAGCCCTAGCCACATGAGTGTAAATTTGTGTAGTCGAAAGGTCTGCATGCCCAAGCAAAATTTGCACTACCCGCAAATCCGCCCCATGATTTAAAAGGTGAGTGGCAAACGCGTGGCGCAAGGTATGAGGTGAAAGGGTCTTTTGGATACCAGACTGGCGGGCATAGCGCTTGATCAAGTACCAAAAAGCTTGCCGGCTCATGGCCCCGCCGCGCCGGGTCAGGAATAGTATTTCATTAAGCTGACCCCTAACTAATCCTGGACGGGCTTCATGGCAATAACGATCAAGCCAGCTCAGCGCGACTTCTCCTAAAGGCACCAGACGCTCTTTATTGCCTTTACCGCTTAAACGGACTACTCCCTGCCGGGAATTCAATTGAGACAGGGTTAAATTAACTAATTCAGAAACCCGCAACCCGGTAGCATATAAAGTTTCCAACATGGTTCGATCTCGCAGCCCCAGGCTATCATTAGTCTTGGGGGCGGCTAATAAGGCTTCTACTTCCCCTTCACTCAAAGACTCAGGCAAAAGCCTTCCAAGTCGGGGAAGCTCCACACGGTCGCTAGGGTCGCTATCGCGGATTTTCTCCCTCATGAGATAACGGTAAAAACGGCGCAGGCTAGAAACTGAGCGGGCAACACTTCTAGATTTACCACCCCCTTCCAGGCGGTGCGCTAAATAGGCCAGCACATCTTCCCGCTGCGCCCTAATCAGGGCCCGTCCCTGAGAATCCAACCAGCGGGAAAATCCCTCTAGATCACGGCGATAAGCCGCTAGAGTATTTTCCGCCAATCCCTCTTCTAACCATAAGGTATCCAGAAAACGCTCTAGGTGCTCCTGATCGGCTGCGAGGCAGGCCTGTTCGGAGCTTATCACCTACCCCCCTTTGCCTCATGTCGTAACAACCACGCCTTGATATCCAGGTAAGGTCCTTCCGTAGCACCACTATATCCCCCCAAACCTTGGCTGGAAATCACCCGATGGCAAGGGATAAAAATAGGCAAAGGATTAGTGCGGCAGGCAGCCCCTATCGCTCGCGGGCTGGTTTTTAATTTCTCGGCAAACTTGCCATAGGTAACCGTCGAACCCGGTGGTATAAGACACAACGCATGCCAAACTCGCTTCTGAAATACTGTTCCCTGTGGCAGGAGAGATAATGTAAACATCACTCTAGGATCGGCAAAATAAGCTTGAAGTTGAGCAAGCGCTGCCCGTGCAGCGGAGTCCAAGGGAAAACATTCTGGAGTATTAAGCGGCAGAAAATCCAGCCCAATCAAAGTATTTTCAGAAGTAGATAATCCCAACTTACCTAGCGGGGTGGCTACAATCGCCCCATAAACGGAATGCACCATAGCCTTCCTCCCAAAACCCAAAAAAGACACTTCAAATTGAAGTGCCTTAGCTAGGCTTTATCTTACTTATCTAAATTAACTAACTAACGTTAAATCTTTTCTTTAATGCGAGCCGCCTTGCCTCTCCGCTCCCGCAGATAATAGAGTTTAGCACGGCGCACATCACCCCGGCGTTTAACCAGAATACCTTCTAAGGTAGGACTATGGGTTTGAAAAACCCGCTCAACCCCTTCCCCATGAGAAATTTTGCGCACGGTAAATGAAGAGTTGAGGCCGCGGTTACGCTTGGCAATCACAACCCCTTCAAAGGCCTGTAAACGTTCACGAGTGCCCTCCTTCACCCGAACCTGCACCTGAACCGTGTCTCCTGGGCAAAATTCTGGTAAATCCTGCTTTAGCTGCTCTGCTTCAATTGCCTTAATAATATTATTGCTCATCTCGGTTCCCTATGTTCCGCCTGATATTCCCGAATAAACTCAGCAAGTAAGTGTTGCTGCTCTAGATCCAATATCCGCCTACTCAATAAATCCGGTCGCTTAAGCCAGGTCCGGCCCAGTGCTTGCTTTAACCGCCAGCGGCGAATAGCTTTATGATTGCCGCTTAGTAACACAGGCGGCACTCTATAACCCTCAATTATCTCCGGGCGCGTGTAGTGAGGACAGTCGAGCAAACCATCAACGAAGGAATCTTGCTGTGCGGACTCCGCTGCACCTAATACACCGGGCAGCAACCGTGCCACACCGTCGATCATCACCATGGCCGCTAGTTCTCCACCGCTCAGGACATAATCACCGATGGACCATTCTTCATCGACTTCCATTTCGATAAGACGTTCATCCACCCCTTCGTAGCGGCCTGCCACAAAAAGCAAGGATTCATAGGCAGCTAATATCTCCAATCCCTCTTGATCCAGCCGGCGCCCCTGGGGAGAGAGATATAGAACCCGGCAACCTTTCCCTAACTCGGTGCGTCCCGCGTGAATAGCATCACGGAGAGGCTGAATCCCCATCACCATACCAGGCCCCCCACCATAGGGCCGAGCATCTACGGTGCGGTGCCGATCATGAGCGAAGTCTCTTGGATTCCAAAAGCTTAATGATATTTTCCCTTGTTTTAAGGCACGCCCGACCACCCCGGAGTCCCATAGCGCATCAAACATACCGGGAAACAGGGTGATCACGCCAAAGCGCATCTTCAACTCCCCTCCCAGGGTACTAAAAAACTAGAAATCCGGATCCCAATCGACAGTCAATAATCCTTGCTGGAGGTCTACTTGCTTAACGATCATTCCCATCAGGAAGGGGAGTAACCGCTCCCGCTCCCCTCGAACGACAAGTACATCATTGGCTCCCGTCTCCAACAAACGGTCGACCTGGCCAAGTACCTCCCCTTGCACAGTGATCACCTGCAGCCCAATGAGATCAGCCCAATAATATTCACCTTCTTCGGGAGGGGGCAATTGATTCCGATGAACAGCAATTTCACAACCTACCCAGAGAGCCGCCACATCCCGCTCATCAATTCCTTCCAAGGCAACCACAATCCCCTTGCCCTGGACGCGTCCCTTCATTAATCGCCGTGCTTGCCAAGCTCCATTCTGTCGCAGATACCAAGGTTCATAATCCAGAATATTATCCCGGGATTGGGTATAAGAATAGACTCGAAGCCAACCCTGTACGCCATATAATCCGGAAATACGCCCGACGAGGACATAGCGCTCATTGTCAGCCGATCCCTGCCCTAGCCCCATTCAATGGAATTTTGTTCTAGGCTGAATAAGTTTTAAAGAGCTGGGCGACCCGCTCGGAAGGCTGAGCCCCCTGAGATAACCAGTAATTAGCCCGCTCCATATCAATTCGCAGAGGGACTTCTCCCCCCGCCGCAATAGGGTTGAAAAAACCTAATTGTTCAATATAGCGCCCGTCACGCTTATTGCGTTTATCGGCTACCACAATACTATAAAAAGGACGTTTCTTCGCCCCCCCTCTCGCCAAGCGGATTGTTACCATTGCGCTTCTTGCCTCGTTACACTTTATCTTTACTAAAAAATCAACGGATTTTACGCGAAATTACTAAGCTTGAGAAGCGTGGGCTCAGAAGGGCATCCCCGGCGGAAGTCCTCCTTTCATTCCCCGCATTAGCTTAGCCATTCCTCCTTTGCGGGACATCCGCTTCATCATCTTTTGCATCTGGGTAAACTGCTTGAGTAAACGGTTGACCTCCTGAACCTGAGTACCCGACCCGGCCGCAATACGCCGTTTACGAGAACTTCTAATAATTTCCGGCCGTTGGCGTTCACGGGGAGTCATGGAATTGATAATCGCCTCAAGACGGATCAGTTCCCGCTCATTAACCTGGTCAGCCGCACCCGCAGGCAGATTGATTCCCGGTAGCTTATCTAGCAGATTCGAAACTCCACCCATTTTGCTCATTTGCTGCAATTGCTGACGGAAATCCTCTAGATTGAAACCTTTTCCCTTCTTAAGCTTTTTGGCAAGCTTCTCCGCCTTATCTTTATCAAGCTTCTGCTCTACCTCTTCCACCAGGCTTAGCACATCGCCCATACCCAGTATGCGAGAAGCTAAACGATCAGGATGAAAGAGTTCAAGGGCAGCGGTTTTCTCCCCAACGCCTAAAAATTTGATAGGCTTACCCGTGATCTGGCGGATAGATAAAGCTGCTCCACCACGGGCATCACCATCAACCTTGGTGAGAATAACCCCCGTCAACGCCAGGGAATCATTAAAAGCCTGGGCCGTATTCGCTGCATCCTGCCCAGTCATACTATCCACCACAAATAGGGTCTCAACCGGCTCCGCCGCTTCATGCAGGCGCTTGATTTCCGCCATCATCAAGTCGTCCACATGCAACCGGCCCGCAGTATCAATAATAAGCACATCCAGCACTTGGGTTCGAGCCTGCTGAATCGCCCCCCGGGCAATAGCAACCGGGTCTTGGGTAGGCTTGCTTGGATAAAAGGCTACCCCCACTTCACTGGCGAGGGTTTCAAGCTGTTGAATCGCTGCTGGCCGGTAAACATCGGCACTAGTTACAAGCACCGATTTTTTTTGCTGCTCCTTCAGCCAACGGGCCAGTTTGGCGACAGTGGTCGTTTTACCGGAGCCCTGCAAACCCGCCATCAAGATTACGGCAGGAGGGCGGACATCCAGCTTCAGTCCTTCCGCAGCTTCTCCCATAACCGCCATAAGCTCTTCATGGACGATTTTAATAAACGCCTGGCCTGGCGTAAGGCTGCGCAGAACCTCCTGGCCAACCGCTCGCTCCCGAACCTTAGCAACAAAATCCCGCACCACCGGTAACGCAACATCCGCTTCCAACAAAGCAACGCGCACCTCACGCAGGGTATCTTTGATATTATCCTGAGTAAGACGCGCTTGGCCTCGTAACCGCTTTAGCGTGTGACCAAGACGCTCCGTCAAATTATCAAACATCAACCAATCCCTTAAAAATCTCTATAAGACTTTCAATATAAAAGACATAATTATAACGTGAATATTCTCTATCCAACAGGCGTTTCTCCGAATTTAGAGACTTGGTTCCCTTTAATAAAGCTGGATGTTATGGGATGATGGAACTATCTTGATAAATAAGCCACGCTGAATATATCGATGATGTCTCTAGAGAGTCTGCTTGGCATTGTTTGTTATTGCGCTGCCGGCATCGCTCTAGGCTGGTGCTTATTAAATGCCACAGCCAAGAAAGGCAAGCGGACCGCCAGCAAACAACTTGCAGGCCTATTAGGGCTGGCGGGGGTGGTTTTTCATAGTTTCATACTAGCTAACCGTCTTTTCACAGCCTCCGGAATTAGTCTTGGCTTTACCGATGCGCTGTCCGCCGCGGCCTGGCTAATGGCCCTGCTTTTACTAGCCACTAGCCTCAAGAAACCCATAGAAAATATGGGAATTGCCGTCTACCCTTTTGCGGCCATTGCGCTCGGGGCACAAGATTTATTTCCATCCCAGCATATCGTCGTTAAATTCAGTGCCGAATCCGGTATGATGAAGCCTTTGGAAATTCACATTTTAATTTCGCTTGTGGCTTATAGTCTGCTTGCTTTGGCGGCCATACACGCCCTTCTACTGGCGATCCAAAACCACCAGATCCGGAATAAGCATCCAGGCGGCTTTATCCGCGCCCTACCGCCCTTGCAGACCATGGAAACTCTTCTATTCCAGATTCTCGCGGTGGGATTTGTGCTACTTTCACTGAGTTTATTCAGCGGCATTCTCTTTTTAGAGGATATATTTGCCCAGCACCTTGCCCATAAAACCGTCTTCTCGATCATCGCCTGGCTGGTGTTTGGGATCTTGCTGTGGGGACGTTGGCGCTCCGGCTGGCGGGGGCGCACGGCAATCCATTGGACTCTAAGCGGTTTTTTCTTTCTGATGTTAGCCTACTTCGGTACTAAGCTAGTACTAGAAATTGTATTACAACGCACTTAGTCTTATGATAACTTTACTTTTACGATACGGATTTATGTTGCGTGCTGCCTAAAGCTAGACCGAATTGCCCACAATGGGCTGATATCCTTGTAAGCAATAAATATCATCGCTCCACACCGTTGCTGTCTGATAGCGCTTAATTCCTCATGGCCGGTGCCCAGTTTCTTGGCAGATGCTTGACGAAATTTCCCTAGAATTCCTGTTTGCTACGCTGGCCGCGTTGTTAGTGATCTCTGCCTGTTTTTCCAGCTCGGAAACAGCACTGATGAGCCTTAACCGCTATCGGCTGCGGCACTTAGAGCAAGCCCAGCATCCGGGGGCAATGCGTGCTGCTCGTCTGCTTCGCCGTCCTGATCGGCTCATTAGCCTCATTCTTCTTGGCAATAACTTCGTCAACATTCTGGCCGCCTCGATAGCCACCGTCATTGCGGTACGGCTGTTAGGTAATGAAGGGATCGCGGTTGCTTCCATTGTGCTCACGGTGGTAGTGCTGCTATTCGCCGAGGTAACCCCCAAGACCCTGGCAGCTTTGCATCCAGAGCGCGTTGCCTTTCCCGCCGCCTATGTCTTGGAACCTTTACTAAAACTTCTTTATCCCTTGGTATGGCTTATTAATATCGTTGCCAACGCCTTGCTGAGCCTTTTTGGCGTTTACCCTCACCGGGGGTCCGCCACTACCCTGAGCCAGGAGGAATTGCGCGTAGTATTGAGCGAAACCGGGCTGTTGGTCCCCAAACGGCACCAGCGCATGCTGCTGAGTATTCTCGACTTGGGGAAAGTAACGGTCAATGATGTCATGATTTCTCGCCATGAGATCGACGGTATCGATATTAACGACCCCATCGATAGTATTGTCGACCAGCTAACTCACTGCGCTCACACTCGTTTATACGTCTACCAAGACAGCATTGATCATGTCGTCGGTATTCTACACTTAAGGAAAGCACTGCACCTTATCGCCAGTAATAATTTCAATAAGGAAAGCCTGCAAGCTATCATTAAGGAACCTTATTTCATCCCTGAAGAAACCCCCTTAAATCTCCAACTGTTAAATTTTCAGCGATGCAAACGGCGAACTGGCTTAATCGTGGACGAATATGGTGATATTTTAGGTATGGTTACGCTGGAAGACATCCTAGAAGAAATCGTGGGTGAATTTACCGCTGATGCCATTGATAGTGAAAGAGAAATACACCCACAACCGGATGGTAGCTATTTAGTGGCTGGCAGCAGCAATGTCCGGGAGTTAAACCGGATTATGCAATGGGATCTACCTATCACTGGCCCAAAAACTTTAAACGGCCTCATTATTGAGTACTTGGAATCCATTCCAAGCCCCGGCATCGGCTTGCGCCTCGGCCGATACCTTATCGAAATCATTCAAACCAGCGGAAATGCCGTGCGTACAGCCCGTATACGACCGTCTGAAGGTACAGAAGAAAGCACTAGAATCGTAACTCCCGAACCACCTGGCCTTCCCCCCCAAAACCAGTCATAGATCATCCCACTCCCCATCTGAATCCTTTATAATTTCTCCTTCCAGCCCGAATCAATCGAAAAGTTTATAAATCCTACGCATGATGGATAGCGAGTTTAATAAAAAGAGGGAAAAACCGCAGCGTACTGAAAGCTTACATTCCATAACTAAATCCAGCCTTGCCGCAACGAACTCATCCTGCCCATTTCTACTTTCAACTTCCTCCTTGCTGGATCATGAAAACCCCCTTGTAGAAACCCGCGAGAGCAAAGTGAGGCAATGGACCCGCAAACTGCCAGTAATGAATTTATTCCAGTCCACCCAGGCTTTGCTAGATGTCTTAGCTCTGCTCAATGAACAGCCTCTCCAGGAAAAACACCGGGTTCAACTGCTCGATATTTATCGCACGCCCATTAACACCATGCTGCTTGGCTTTGATCCGCTGCACCTGCGCCAACTCCCTATCCCGCCAGCGCAGCGGGAACAAGTCGCCCAGAATATCGCCCGCCTTCCTCTCATGTTAGCGGACGGCTATAAAACCGCCATCAAACAAGGGTATGAGGGGGGCCGCGAGCCGAAACAAGATAGTATACTACTGCTAGCCGCCGCTCGGGCTTGCGAACAACTGGGCCATGCCATGCTGCATCACTATCGCCTACCCTATCCGCTTCCCCCTCGGCTCTATCTTGAGCTTCATCAACTTTACCGCTACGCTGAACACTATCAAGTGCTTGATTGTATACCCCACGCCGCCAAACGGGTTGATGACGGAAAAAATATCGCCATGGCCTATAAGGAACTGATGTTGCTAGCCATTGTTGAACCCTCCCGACTAGCTAGTGACGAAATCGTGCCGAGCTATGAGCTATTGGGGAAATTACCGACCCATGTAAGAATTGCTCCTCCCCACGCTTCTTCTGGAAAAATGAACAGCTTTATGATTGATCTCAGCAAGGATCATCCACCTAAGCCTTTCACCTCTCTAGAGGTTTCTTTGAAAAATGAGAATCTGCGCCTTTTTGATACCCGTTCCCTTCTCAAGAGACTGGGTGAATTACTGCATCAGGCTGAGAGTCCTTCAACCATCCCGGTACACTTAAGTAATATCCAATTGCTGCGGCGCTTAATCCCTTACCTCAATGCCTCCTACCAGCGCCCATCCCCTGGGAAACCATGAGCAAGCAAAAAATTTATAAGGAACCCCATTCAATGAAAAAATTTTTAAAAATTCTCTTCTCAACTCTCCTTGTCGTTATTTTGCTGATTGTGATCGCGGCTGTCGTTCTGCCTTTTGTCATTGATCCTAACGACTTCAAACCGCAAATCACAGCTCAGGTTGAGAAAGCTACAGGCCGGGAACTCACACTGGGGGGGGATATCAAGCTCAGCGTCTTCCCTTGGTTAGGCGTAGATCTCAAGGACGTCAGTCTCAGCAATGCCCCTGGCTTTGGGAAAGCTCCCTTTGCTAAAGTCTCTGACATGGAAGTACGGGTTAAGTTAATACCCCTGCTCGAGAAACAGCTAGTGATGGACACAGTAGTGCTTAACGGCTTGGATCTTAATTTAGCCCGCAACGCTCAAGGGAAAACTAATTGGGCAGATCTGGCTGCCGGAGAATCTCAGCAAATTTCCTCCGAGGAAGAAACAGCCCCCGAAGGGGAAAGCCCGCCCCCTCTGGCGGGAATCGCCATCGCCGGGCTTAAAATTGAAGCGGCCCGCATCGACTGGCGCGACGAGGTGAAGGATGTTCGCTACACCATCAAGAAGCTTAATTTAGATACCGACCCTCTCGTACCTGGAGAGCCTACTCAAATAAAGCTCGACTTTGACTTTGCCGCAAGCCAGCCGGATGTTCACGGCCACCTGGACTTGAGTGGGAAAGTGACCGCCGACATGGAGGCCAATCACTACCTTCTCCAAAATACAGATCTGAAGCTTACCGCTGCCGGACCAGCGCTGCCCATTGAACAACTGGCATTGCAATTAAATGCTGATATAGATGCCTTCCTTGCCAAGCAACAATTGACCGTGAGCGATCTCAAATTCACCAGCCAGGTAAAAGGAGAGCAAGAAGTACAACTTACTTTAAATACTTCCCTGGAGGGAAATCTGGCAGCCCAACAGTACCGCCTTAATAATCTTCAGGTAGAAACCCAGGTGGCAACACCCCAATTTCCCGAACCCATAAACGCTACCCTGGCTACTACGGCAAGCCTAGATCTCAACCGGGAAACCTTAACCCTGCAAGACCTCTCCCTCGCTACGCTTGGCATTAAACTAAAAGGCCAAATTAAAGGCGCCAAAATACTGACTGACCCCAAACTCAAGGGACAACTGGTCAGTAACGCATTCAATCCTCGCCGCGCTGCCGAAACCCTGGCCTTGGAGCTTCCCCCTACTAGCGATGAATCAGTCCTTGACAAGGCTCAACTAGCGCTGAAGTTTTCCGCCTCGCCCCAAGATTTCAACGCTAAGACACTGGTGGCTAAGCTAGATGACAGCACCCTTAAGGGCACAATGGCGGTGCATAATTTTCAACAACCCGCCATCCGCTTTGACCTAGCCCTCGATGCTATTAACCTAGATCGCTATCTCCCGCCGCCTTCGGAAAAAGCGCCCCAAGCCCCGCCCCCGACCTCCCCTGGCGGCGCTGCAGCCGGTGCCGCGGGCCTTCCCCTTGATGCTTTACGCGCCCTCAATGCTAGCGGCACATTCCGGATAGGCAAACTTACTGTGAGTGGCGTTCGCAGCGAAGGTATCCGCATTACCTTGGCGGCTAAAGACGGGCTGGTCAAGCTTCATCCCCTATCCGCCAAACTCTATCAGGGCAGCTACACAGGAAATATCCGTCTAGACGCCCGCAATACTCCTCCCCAATTAGCTATTGATGAAAAACTGGCTGGAATTAAAGCTGGCCCCTTACTACAAGACCTAACGGGCGATGGCAAAATAACGGGCACCGCCAATATCAATGCCGATCTGACAGCCACTGGCGCCACGCCCAAGGCCATCCAGCGCACCCTCAACGGCACCGCTGGATTTTCCTTTACCGATGGGGCCGTCAAAGGTATTAATATCGCCCGCCTCATCCGAGAGGCCAAAGCTACCCTGGAGGGCAAGCAGTTGCCCCCCAACAGGGAGCCAGAACAAACCGATTTCGCCCTCCTGGAAGGGACGATAACGGCAACCAACGGTATCCTAAAAAATAATGACCTGAAAGCCCAGTCCCCCTTTCTCCGGGTAAAGGGCCAGGGAAGCGCTAACCTGGTCCAGGAAAATTTGGACTACCAATTGAAGGTAGCTATTGTCAAAACCCCCAAGGGTCAGGGAGGAAAGAGCCTCGCTAAGTTAAAAGGAATCACTATTCCCATCAAAATTAGCGGGACTTTCACCCAGCCTGAATACGGCATTGATCTGGAGAGTCTTATTAAGGCGAGAGCCGGAAAGCTTATTGAAGAAAATAAACAGAATATTCAAAAAGAATTAGAAAAGAACCTGGATAAATTCCTGGGAACCGAATCTGATCAGGGTAACGGTGAAACACCCCCCTCGCCCGAGCAACAATTAAAGGAAGAGCTTAAAAATAAATTAAAAGGAATCTTCTAAATTTAAAGCTTTCTAGTAACCATGCTTCGCCGGACAAAAACCGTTGAGATCGAAAACCTTGAAGTGCTGCGCTGCCATTCCAGGTATACCGTCAGCGGTCAAGTCCGGCTGCAATCACCCCTGGAGGCCGTGCGGGCACAGCTATTGAATTTTAATCACATGGACCGCCTGCACCGGTGCATCCAGAGGAGCGAGCTGCAATACCGTTTTCCTGATGGCCGCCACCGGGTACACGTCCAGGTCCGATTTTGCATTATAAGATTTGAGTTTGCGCTCCAGAGCACGCAAGACTTTACCTGGAATGAATATACCATCCAAGCCGTCATGCTGCCGGAAAAAGGTGATTTCACCTACGGAAAAATATGGTGGAATCTCGCCCCTGACGATAGTGAAGGCACCCAGCTTCAATTCAGGGTGGAATTAATCCCCGCTTTTTGGGTTCCTCCTCTGATTGGCCCCTACTTGCTTAAACACCTCCTCCTGGAAAAGGCTCGTGAAATCACTCAAAATCTGGAACGCTTGGCTACCCTGTCATGAACGAGGACGATTTCAGCCAGCACCTGCTTGCGTGGTTTGACTCCTATGGACGCAAGGATCTGCCTTGGCAACAAAATCCTACCCTCTACCGGATCTGGATCTCGGAAATCATGCTGCAGCAAACCCAGGTAGCGACCGTCATCCCCTATTACCAGCGGTTTATCAAACGTTTCCCCGACCTGCCGGCCCTTGCCTGCGCCTCTGTGGATGAAGTTCTCGGACTCTGGACGGGACTAGGCTACTATGCCCGAGCCCGGCGCCTGCATCAGGCAGCCCGGATAGTCTGGGAAACCCATGAAGGGAAACTGCCTACTACCCTGGAGGCACTCATGGAATTACCAGGGATTGGCCGCTCTACCGGCGGTGCCATGTTGGCCCTGGCCCTGGACCAGCGTCACCCAATTTTGGACGGTAACGTTAAGCGGGTATTGATCCGGCAGGAAGCTATCGAACATTGGCCGGGACAACCAAAGGTGGAAAAGCAGCTCTGGCAACGAGCCACGACGCTGCTTCCCCAAACTCGCCTGGCGGACTACACCCAAGCCATCATGGATCTGGGGGCTACCGTCTGCACCCGTTATCGCCCCCGCTGTCCTTCCTGCCCCGTCAAGGAAACTTGTCAGGCCCATCTCCAAGCAAACCCAGAAGCTTATCCTCAACCCCGCCCTCGCAAGCGTTTACCCCTGCGCACTACCTGTATGTTAATTCTGCTCAACGATCAGGGAGAGGTTCTATTGGAGCGCCGTCCACCCACAGGCATTTGGGGTGGGCTGTGGAGTTTCCCCGAGTGCCCTTCTCAAACGGAAGCAGCTCCATGGTGCCAAGAACAGCTCGGTTGGCCTCTTGGAGAGGTTCAGAATTGGCCCTCTTTACGTCATCATTTCACCCACTTTACCCTTGATATCCAACCAGTCGTAGCTCGGATTCGCGGCGAGTCCCGGCAAGTCATGGAACCTAACGGTCGAGTCTGGTATAAAATGGAACCCCTATATAAGCGTGGTCTCCCGGCCCCCATTCTCCGGCTACTAAAGCGACTGCGCGAACAATCAAAAGGTGAATAAAATAATGAGTCGTACCGTATATTGCGTCAAACTGGGCCAAGAAGCCGAAGGCTTGGATTTTCCTCCCTACCCTGGAGAACTGGGTAAACGCCTTTATGAGCAAGTCTCTAAGGAAGCGTGGCAGATGTGGATGAAACATCAAACCATTCTGATCAACGAATACCGCTTGACCCCCGTTGATCCTAAGGCTCGGCAGTTTCTGGAGCAGGAAATGGAAAAATTTTTCTTTGGTGAAGGTTCGGCGCCTCCCAAGGAGTACACTCCATCTGAGCAATAACTAGCTCTCTCTTTTAGAGGGAAGATGAAACAGGGGATACAGGAAAAGTATAAGGTGCCGGGTCCAAAATAGGCTCCCGTCCCAGGAGAATATCCCCCAACAAATGGGCCGATGCCGGACCCGTGACCACCCCATTGCGGAAATGGCCGGCATTGACATAAAGGCCCTTGATGGCAGGATGCTCCCCAATATAAGGAATACCCGTAGGAGAACCAGGACGCAGCCCCGCCCACTGATGGACCATGGGAAGAGACTTCAATGCGGGAACCAAGGTATAAGCGGCTTCACGAAGTTCCTTTGCAGCCTCCGCCGTGGTGGATTTATCGAAACCAGTATACTCCAGGGTGCTGCCAACAAGGATATGCCCGTCCCGGCGCGGGATTAAATAATATCCCCGTCCCATTACCATGCTTGATAATAACCCGGGTCGTCCTCGAAACAGAATCATCTGCCCCCGCACCGGCTCTACCGGCAATCGAGCCCCCGTTTCCGCCAAGATTTGCCCACTCCAGGCGCCTCCCGCCACGACTACCCGTCCTGCAGCCACTGAGGTCTTTTGAGTAGCCACCCCGCTTATGCGCTGATGACGAACAAGCAAGCCCGTCGCTTTAACCTCTTCCAAAATTTCTACGCCCAACTGCTCCAAGCTCTGGCGTAACGCCCGCGCCAGTCGGGGAGGACGCACCTGGGCGACTTCCGGCATCCACAGGCCGGGGGTTCCAACCTCCTCCCTAGAAAAACTCTCCTTCCCTTGTTGCGGCCATGTATTCACGACTTCCAGCGCTGCCTGCCAGCGTTCGGCCCAATGCCGCGCTTCCGATTCCTCCCCTACCTCCAACATTAATAGACCACTCAGAGTCCATTCTGGGTCCACACCGCTTTCCCGCCAAAGTTCTTGGCACAGCCCCTCATATCGCACCTGACTCCAGGCGGCAAGGGCGCTGACTCCATCCGGATAGCGCCAAGGATAAAGAGGCGAGAGAATGCCCCCCCCGGCCCAAGAAGCTTCCTGCCCTGTCCGGCCCCGCTCAAGCAAAGTCACGTTCAGTCCACTCAAACACAATTCACGGGCAGTCAACATACCCATAAATCCACCGCCTATGATTACCACATCAGGCATTCTTATTTCCTTCAACATGCCGCAATTTCAATCACTACCACTCCTTTTCATGATACATCTGGCAATTGGACGGCTGTTTAAATTACGGCGCCCTCTGCCGATAAGGATGGATAACGTTTCAAGAACCTAACAACAACGGCTAAGCAACAGATTTGCAAAATGCTTCACAGCTTACTCCCAGGGACTGATTATGCTAGGCATCAATATTTGATTAGACCCTTTTTCCTGCACAGGCCCATAACGTAATTTTAAGCCATTATGAACTGCACAACAGGCATCTTTAGGCAAAAAATGACAGGTTTCACCTTGGTTGAGCTCGTCATTACCCTAGCCATCGCCGCAATTATCACCACCATGGCGGTGCCAAGCTTCCAAGAGATGATCAGAAAAAACCGAATGGCAACCCAAACCAATGAGTTTATCGCCGCCTTGCATCTTGCCCGCAGCGAGGCGATCAAGCGGGGGCAACGCATCACCGTCTGCAAAAGCACTAACAGCACGACCTCTTCACCTACCTGTAATACTTCAAATTCCACTGGCTGGGATCGTGGTTGGATCGTATTTGTCGATGGGGATGAAAACGCCGCCTTGGCTACTACCGAGATTATCCTTCAGGTCCATGGATCTTTAGAGGGAGGTAATCGCCTGACAGGAAATACCAACGTGGCTGACTACATCTCTTACGTACCCAATGGGATGACGCAGCTTACCGGTGGCGCAATTCAAATGGGCACCGTCACCCTTTGCCATCCTCCCAAAGCCAACCAGATTATCATTAATAACACGGGGCGAGTCCATTCCACCGAGGCGAGTTGCTCATGAAGCATCACTTTTTACCCACACGCTTGCACCCTCGCTCAAAAGGTTTTTCCCTCCTAGAGGTACTCATTTCAGTAGCCATCCTTTCCATTGGGCTTCTGGGGCTGGCAGGACTTCAAGCCACGGGTATGCGCAGCAATCACAGCGCCTACTTACGCAGCCAAGCCACATTACTAGCCTATGATATCGTCGATCGGATGCGAGCCAACCGCACTGCCGCCCTGAATAATAGCTACAGTCTGGATTTCGGTGCGCCTCCCGCGACCCCGGCCAAAAACTGCGCCGCAGCCAACTGCGAAGCCGCTGAACTGGCGGCTTATGACCTTCATGACTGGTTCCAAAACTTCACCGCCACCCTGCCGTCAAGCGACGGCGAAATCCAATTAAACGCGGGCGTGGTCACCGTTACAGTGCAATGGGACGAAACCTGGACACGGATAGAAAGTGTTGCAAACGACAATGGCACTGATCCTATAACCCGGCAATTTGTCATGAGTACCCAACTATGAAGCTCAAACCTCATTCACCCCTGCCAACCCAGCAGCGGGGTTTCTCTCTGACTGAAATCCTGGTGGGAATGACGGCGGGTCTCTTGCTTACCGCCGGGGTTATCCAAGTCTTCGTCAGCAGCAAACAGGGCTACCGGATTCAAGAAGCCCTTTCCCGACTCCAGGAAAATGGCCGCTTCGCCATGGAATTTATCAGCCAGGATGCCCGCAACACAGGCTTTTTGGGGTGCGGTGGGAGTACCTCGCGGTTTGCGAATAGACTCAATAATTCAAATCAATACGCTTGGAATTTTTCCGCTGCGGTGGAAGGTTTCGAAGCCACCGGCGCCGGCACCTGGACTCCCACCCTGGACGCTACCGTTACCAGCGCCCTCTCCAACCGGGATGTACTAACCCTTCGTCATTCCTTGGGGAATCCCACCAGAGTCATTAATCATTCTGCAAGTTCTGCCCCAATCCAAGTCAATACTGTTAAAGGTCTAAGCCAATTCGACATTGCCATGGTCTCCGACTGTATTGATATAGCCATCTTTGAGATTACCAATGATCCAACTGTCGCCAATACTCTCGAATATAGCACCGGCAGTGGCACTCCCGGCAATGCTACGGATGATCTAGAAAAGAAATATACCGACCAGGCGAATGTTGCTCAAATCACCACTAGCACCTATTACATCCGCACCAATCCTGAGGGAATCCCTTCCCTTTACCGGAAAAGAGGCGTTGATCCCTCTCAAGAACTCATCGAAGGGGTAGAGGATATGCAGATTCTTTATGGCGAGGATACCGACGGCAACCAGGAAGCCAATAGCTATGTCACTGCGGATAATGTCGCCAATTGGAATAATGTCATCAACCTGCGTATCAGTTTGCTTTTGCAAACCCTGGAAAATAATCTCGCCTCTTCCCCTCAATCCTATACCTTCAATGGCGCCACTACTACCCCCACCGACAGGCGCCTGCGCCGGGTGTTCACCACCACCTTGAATCTGAGGAACAGAACATTATGAAACCAATCTCCATACCTGTTTACTCACAACGGGGTGCCACCCTCATTATCAGCCTCTTGATGTTGCTGGCCCTGACTTTGATTGGAGTCACCGCTATCAAAACAACGACCCTGGAGGAAAAGATGGCGGGCAATATGCGCGACCAGAATCTGGCCTTCCAGGCGGCGGAAGCAGCCCTGCGGGCGGGCGAGGGTTGGCTGGGTCAGCAAACGGATGAGCCTGATCCTCAGCCTCTGGGTAGCTGTGCTATACCGCCCTGTGATCTAGTATGGCAGCTCAACGTCCTCAATGGAGGAGATTTGTCCGATATTAATTGGTGGACAACCACGGGTGACGCCCGCGTCTATGGCAATGCCGCCCTTGCCAAGGTCAAAACCGCCCCCAAACACCTAGTGGAATACCACTCCTTTATCAGAGACGGCCTTACCCTCGGCAAACAAAGCGATGAAGTGGGACGGCTGGCTTATCGGGTAACCGCCCGGGGAACTGGGGGAACAGACCAGGCCCAGACCATTCTCCAGTCCACCTATACCCGCCGTTTCTAAGGAATGCAATAAGATGGAAAAGTTTCGACTCAATCTCTCCATTCACTATACCGTGGCCGCTGCTCTTGCCCTGGGTTATGCCGGTAATATTCAGGGAGCCAATCTGAATCTGAGCAATAAGCCCCTGTTTCTCACGGACAATGCTCCTCCACTCACAATGCTGGTCATGGGCAGGGATCACAAGCTTTATTATGAAGCCTATAACGATGCCTCCGATCTAGACGGAGACGGGACCATTGAGATTGGTTACAAGCCCGCGCTGCTAGACTACTATGGCTATTTCGATCCCCACAAATGCTATCTCTACAATGGCAATCGTTTTGAACCCAGCACCGCCACCGGCGACAAAACTTGTTCCGGCGCCTGGAGCGGGGATTTTCTGAATTATCTTACTACCTCCCGCATGGATGCCCTGCGGAAAGCGTTCTACGGTGGGCACCGGGACGTGGACACGGCCTCGGAAACCGTCCTGTCCGGGGCCTTTATTCCCCAGGACGCCCATAGCTGGGGCAAGGAATACACCAGCATTGCCGCGGATGGATATAATCTTAGCCAATATGCGCCCCTCTCTGTCCCCAGCGGGGGAGAGCGGCACCTATTTGCGGTCACCAGCCTTGCCGACGGCGACATCCCGGTCCTGCGGGTTTTGCAAAATAAATCCAATCGTATCTGGGAATGGGTCAGCAAAGAACGGCCCGTAGCCGATGCCTCTTTGGGCACGCCAACCGACTATTCAATCCGAGTACTGGCCTGCACCTCCGCACTGCCAGAGAGCAACTGCCAGCAATACGGTGCCTCGTCCCGCAAACCCACCGGGCTACTGCAAAAATACGGCGAAAACGACAGTATGTATTTCGGCTTGCTCACCGGCTCCTACGCCAAGAATACTTCCGGGGGCGTGCTGCGAAAAAAGATAGGGAGCATTACCGATGAAATTGACCCCGGCACCGGCGTCTTTACCGCTAATGACGGTATCATCAAAACCATCGATAACCTCAGAATTATCCAGTTTAACTATGGGAATCATGCTTATAGCTCTGGCTGGATCACCACCCGCCCCATGACCGAGGGGGAGGAACCCAATTGGGGTAACCCCATCGCCGAGATGATGTACGAAGGGCTGCGTTATTTTGCCGGCAAATCCGCTCCCACCCCAGCCTACTCCATTGGGGCCAGCACGGTTCCCGATGCCAACCTGGGGCTGCCTGTAGCTGCCTGGGATGATCCCTATGCCAACGGCAACTTTCCAAGCTGCTCCAAGCCCTTCCAGATTGTCATCAGCGATATCAATCCTTCCTATGATACGGATCAGCTTCCAGGAAGTTATTTTTCCAGTTTCACTGGAGATGTTTCCGGACTCAACAGCCAGGCTCTAGCGGATACTATTTCCAGCCATGAACTGGAGGTCGCCGGCAGTCATTTCATCGGCCAATCCGGCGCTAATGCTGACGGCGCTCCCTCGGCAAAAAATGTCACTAGCCTGGGGGATATTCGGGGCCTCTCTCCGGAAGAGCCCACCAAACTGGGGGGTTACTACTCGGCCAGCGTGGCTTATTTCGGCCACATCAATGATCTCCATGCCGCCGCTGGAGAGCAAAAAATGACCACTTTCGGCGTAGCGCTGGCCTCGCCTCTGCCGAAAATCGAGATTCCGATCAATGGCCAAACTGTCACCCTGGTGCCTTTTGCCAAATCCCCAGCGACAACCGATGGCTGTAGCTATACTATCAGCAGCGACCAAGGAGATTTTCAGCCCACGGATCAAATTGTGGATTTCTATGCCGAGACGGTCACCCCCACCTACGGGAAATTCCGCATCAATTACGAGGATGTAGAACAAGGGGCCGATCATGATATGGACGCCATTGTAGAATATGAATATCAGGTCAAAAACGATGGCACCCTTGATATCACCCTCAATTCCACCTATGCCTCCGGCTGCATCATCCAGCATATAGGGTATGTGATCTCCGGCACCACCGCCGACGGCACTTATTTGGAAGTCAGGGATAATGATACCTCTGTTGGGCAAGATCCCGACTATTTTCTGGATACTCCCCCCGGCGCTAGCCCCGGCAGCGGCTGGCAGGATGGCGCGGCCCTGCCCCTCACCACCACCCGCACCTTCACGCCAGGAACCGGCAGCGCCGCGACCCTATTGAAGGACCCTCTCTGGTACGCTGCCAAATGGGGCAGCTTCAATGACCGGAACAAGGACAACATTCCCCAAGGCACGGAATGGGATATTAATAATGACAATACGCCCGATAATTACTTTTCGGTCACCAACGCCTTGCAACTAGAAACGCAATTAACTAAAGCCTTCGAGGAAATTATTGAAGAAACCTCATCCAACTCCTTGGTTTCCCTCAATAGTGGCTCCATCAGCACCAACAGCCATCTCTATCAAGCCCGCTTCAGCAGCGGCGCCTGGACTGGACAAGTACTGGACTTCCCCATTAATAACGATGGCAGCCTGGGCGCTAAAAACTGGGAAGCCGCGGCATTATTGGATAATGTTGCAAGCAATAGCCGGAAAATCGTGACTTATAAGCCCTCCACGGGTAAGGGCATTCCCTTCCGTTGGCCCGCGGACCCCAGCTCCCCTGGAAGCACCGAGCTCGATGTCCCCCAGTCCACGGCCCTGGATATCGATCCCGCCACTGGCACTGCCGATGGCAGAGGAAGCGAGCGCCTTGACTACATCCGAGGTAAGGAGATTACCGGCTTTCGGAAGAGAACCCATAAGCTCGGCGATATGGTGCACTCCTCTCCCGTCTATGTGGACTCTTCCCCGCAATACCGTTATCCGGATGACCTGGAAGGAGCTAGCAATAAGTATTCTACTTTTAAAAGCAACACCAGTCGGAACGCCATGGTTTATGTGGGCGCCAACGACGGTATGCTTCACGCCTTCGACGCCACCACTGGCCAGGAGCGCTTTGCCTATGTACCCAACGCCGTCATCAAAAACCTTAACCGGCTAACCGATCCGAATTACAACCATCATTACTATGTGGATGGAACGCCCACCGTAGTAGACGCCTTTTTCGGTGGCGCCTGGCATACTTTATTGGTAGGAGGCCTGCGGGGCGGCGGCCAGGGAATTTTTGCCCTGGATATCACTACCACCGGCACCAGCGAAAGCAGTATTGCTTCCAAGGTGCTGTGGGAATTTACCGATGCTGATGACCCCGACCTGGGCTATACCTTTAGCGAGCCAAATATCATCCGGATGCACAACGGCAGATGGGCGGTGGTGTTTGGCAATGGCTATAACAGCACCGAAAGCGACGGTCATACCGGCCTCACCGGAAAAGCGGTGCTTTATATTGTGGATGCGGAAACGGGCACATTAATCAAAAAGATCAGCGCCCTGGCCCCGCTGACCTTTCTAGAGGTATTACAGGGCCTTGGAAATCGCCCCAATGGGCTGGCCACCGTAGCTCCAGTAGATGTGGATGGGGATCTTATTGTGGACTACATCTATGGCGGAGATTTATTCGGCAACCTATGGAAATTTGATGTTACCGCCAGTGCGCCCAGCTTGTGGGGCATCCTCTTAAAGAGCGGCAGCACCCTATGCCCCTTTTTTACCGCCAGGGCTGCCGATAACAGCCGCCAGCCTATTACCACCCGTCCTCAAGTGGGCCGCCATCCCACGGACCCCGGCTCCGTAATGGTTTACTTCGGCACAGGAAAATATCTTGAGACCAATGACGATAGTTCAACGGGACAAACAACGCAAACCTTCTATGGCATCCGGGATAAAAACGAGGACCCCAGCCTCCTTTCTTGTCTCATTTCATCAATTTTTAGCGCCTCCGTCCTAAAACGATCCGACTTACTCCAGCAAAAAATCGTCAAGGAAGTGGTTCAGGCCTTTGATACTAATGAAGATGGCTCCGGTGACACTGGTTACGAGCTACGGGTCACCACGAGTAATCCCATTGACTGGTCAACTCATGAGGGTTGGTATATGGATTTAGTGAACACCGAGAACGGCAACACCAATAATTATGGCGAGAAACAAGTTAGCGATTCGGTGCTGCGCAACAACCGTATCATTTTCACCACGCTACTTCCCTCCGACAATCTCTGTGATTTTGGTGGCGACAGCTGGCTGATGGAATTGGATGCGGCCAACGGCGGCCATTTGCCCTACGCGCCCTTTGATCTCAATAATAACGGGACGTTTACGCGCGCTGATTACGTTAACCTGGGCGATACCGACGGTGATGGCAACAATGATTATGTCTCACCCGGCGGCAAAAAGTCGAAGGTGGGTATTACCCCCACGCCGGGCATTATCGCCGGGCACGGAACCAATTCTGGATGGGATGCCAACTATGCCAGTGGTTCCACCGGCAATATCGAGGTCACGGTGGAAAATGCCGGACCCGGCTATTTTGGCCGCACGTCCTGGATACAGTTACGTTAATCATTTTGATATATAGATTAAAGATGGAATACGCATGAAAATTAATGATAACCATAAAGTGCCTGCGCCACAAAAGAAGCAGGGAGGCTTTACCTTAATAGAACTCATGATTGTGGTGGCTATCGTCGCTATCCTAGCTAGCGTTGCCTTTCCGAGCTACCAAGCCAGCATTAAAAAAAGCCGGCGGGGCGACGCCCAAGGTGCCCTGACGGCCTTTGCCGCCACCATGGAGCGCCATTTCACGGAGAGCAATACCTATAAAGGCGCTGCCATTGGGGAAGGTGATACCGGGAAACCCGCCATCTTCCCCACCGAAGCGCCTCTAAGTGGAGCAGATAAATATTATGATCTGACCATTCAATCAGCTAACGGGATAACCTACACTCTACGGGCTACCCCTAAAAACGCCCAAGCAGGGGATGGCTACCTAGAACTGACCAACGTCGGCGCTCGGAGATGGGATGAGAATAACAACGGCACAATTGAAACTAGCGAAGGGAATTGGAAACGGGGCTAGGAGTTTTAAGCAATAGGGCGGGAAAGCATAGCGCATCCCCCGCCCTTGCCTTACAAAAACTCACGCAACCTCTACTATCCCTCAGCTAGCTGGTTTTCCAAACAGGCTTTGTAGAATGAGAACGGCTGCGCCCACGGTAATGGCGGAATCAGCAATATTAAAGGCGGGCCAATGCCAGCCTTGGTAATACAAATCAATAAAATCAATGACATGACCATGCCAGAGCCGATCAAGCACATTACCCAAGGCCCCGCCAAGAATCAGGGCCACGGCCACTGCTTCCCACAGGGCGTTGGACCCTAACCGGTACAGCCAAAACACCAGCCCTATACTCACGGTGAACGCCAGTCCCACAAAAAACCAACGCTGCCAACCACCCGCATCGGCCAGGAAACTAAACGCCGCGCCGGTATTGTAAGCCAGGGTAAAATTAAAAAAAGGAACCACCGGGACTGGCTCGTAAGGCTGTAACTGATTTTCCGCCAGATATTTGCTCCCTTGATCCAACAGAATCACCAGCGTAGAGAGCCATAACCATTTCAGCATTAATTTACCTGTTATTAAAAAATAAAATCCTTGAAGAGAAGAGGATAATACTAAGCGAAAGCCCGCTGTTCTCCTCCGCCTTCGATATTCTCCACACAACGGCTGCACAATTCAGGATGATCTGCCTGGCTTCCCACCTCCTCCCGGTGATGCCAGCAACGCACGCACTTGGGATAAGACGATGGGGTGATTGCCGCCCACAGGCCAGGCATTTCAGTTTCCAGGGCCTCAGCAGGCCGCTTTTGGGCCGGATGCACCCGGGCATAGGAAGTCATCAATACAAAACGGAGTTCATCGCCGAGTTTCCTCAAAGCCTGATAAAGGGACTCTTCGGCATAGAGATCCACCTCCGCATCCAGGGAAGAACCAATTCGTCCTTCTACCCGAACCCCCTCTAGCACCTTGGCGATGGCTTCCCTCGCCGCTAGCACTGCATCCCAAAAAACACGGCCCAAGGGAGCCTCTTCTCCCAAGGAGGGCAAGCCTTGATACCAGGTGGTTAGAAACACCGATTCGCCCCGCTCGCCCGGCAGGTATTGCCAGATTTCATCGGCGGTAAAACTCAATACCGGGGCAAGCCAGCGCACTAGGGCCTCGGCAATGTGGTACATAGCGGTCTGAGCCGAACGCCGGGCGCGGCTATCGGCCTGGGTCGTGTATTGGCGATCCTTGATGATATCAAGATAAATCGCTCCCATGTCCACGGCACAGAAGTTGTGAACCCGCTGATAAATAAGATGGAAGTTATAATCCTCGTAAGCTTGGACAATCTCCGCCTGGAGCAAAGAAGCCCGATCCAGCGCCCAGCGATCCAGAGCCAGCATATTTTCAGCCGACACCCCATGGATGGCGGGATCAAAACCATTTAAATTAGCCAACAGATAGCGGGCAGTGTTGCGCATACGGCGATAAGAATCAGCAATACGCTTCAGGATTTCATCCGAAACATTCATCTCGCCCCGGTAGTCGGTAGCCGCCACCCACAGGCGAAGGATATCCGCACCTAAGCTCTCCATGACTTGTTGCGGCGCCACAACATTACCCTGGGACTTAGACATCTTCTTACCCTTGGCATCCACGGTAAAGCCGTGGGTCAGCACCGTCCGGTAAGGCGCCGTACCCCGTATCGCCACCGAGGTCAGCAAGGACGACTGAAACCAACCCCGATGCTGATCTGAGCCCTCCAGATAGAGATCGGCAGGCACACCCAGTTCTTTCCTCGCCTCCAGCACACACGCATGAGTCACCCCGGAATCAAACCAAACATCCAGAGTATCGCCGACCTTCTCATAGGCCGGGGCCTGACTGCCCAACAACTCCTTTGGCTCCAGTTCAAACCAAGCCTCTATCCCCTTCTCTTCTACCCGTCGGGCCACTTCTTCCATGAGCCGGGAGGTATCCGGGTGCAGCTCGCCGCTTTGGCAATGGACAAACAAGGGGATGGGGGTTCCCCAAGCCCGCTGTCGAGAAATACACCAGTCGGGGCGATTTTCCACCATACCCTCAATCCGTTGTTGGCCCCAGCCAGGAAGCCAGCGGGTTTTTTTGATTTCCGCAAGAGCGGCGCTGCGCAAACCTTCCCGCTCCATATTGATAAACCATTGGGGTGTCGCCCGAAAAATAATGGGAGTTTTGTGACGCCAGCAATGGGGATAGCTATGCTGAAGAGGCTGCTCGCAGAGCAAAGCGCCCCGCTCCTTGAGGACCTGAATTATGTGATCGTTGGCTTTGAATACCGGCTCGCCGGCAAACAAAGGCGTTTCTGGTAAAAAACAACCCTTTCCGTCCACGGGGTTATCTATGGGCAACTGGTAGCGATTGCCAACCACGTAATCATCTTGGCCATGGCCCGGCGCCGTATGGACAGCCCCCGTCCCTGCTTCCAAATTGACATGTTCCCCCAGAATGACCGGTACCATCCGCTCATAAAACGGATGCCGCAATTTCAGCCCTTCCAGTTCGGCTCCCCGGCAAGTCGCTAAAATCACGGCGGACTCCGCGCTATAGCGAGCCAATACTTCCCGGTATAAGCCTTCGGCCAGCAGGAGGCGCTCCCGGCCCTGGCCGGCGTTGCATTCCACCAAGACATATTTCAAGGCAGGATGTAAGGCGACGGCCTGATTGGCTGGCAATGTCCAAGGGGTGGTGGTCCAAATCACCACACTCATAGGTCCGGTGCCTGGACTTTCCACTTTGCAGCGGGCCAGCCATTCCGTCTCCTCCGCTACCGGGAAACGGACATCGATCGCCGGTGAAGTTTTTTCTTGATACTCGACTTCCGCTTCCGCTAGAGCAGAGCCACAATCCACGCACCAATGAACGGGTTTCACCCCCCCATGCAGATGCCCCTTCGCGATGATCTTACCTAAGGCGCGGATAATATCCGCCTCGAACTGATAATCCATAGTAAGATAGGGCTGGCGCCAATCCCCCAGCACTCCCAAACGCTCAAAATCCTCGCGCTGAACATTCACCTGCTTGCGGGCATACTCCCGACAAGCTCGACGGAAGCTGGCCGCATCGATTTTTCGCCCCGGTTTACCTACTTTTTTTTCTACATTCAATTCAATAGGCAGGCCATGACAATCCCAGCCAGGAACATAGGGGGCATCAAAGCCACTCAGGGACTTTGATTTCACTATAATGTCTTTTAATATTTTGTTGACGGCATGGCCAATATGAATAGCGCCATTGGCATAGGGAGGGCCATCATGGAGAATAAAGCGGGGTCGGCCACGCGCTGCATGCCGCAGCTTCCCATAAAGCTCCATTGCTTGCCACCGTTTGAGTGCCTGGGGTTCACGCTGGGCCAAATTAGCCTTCATGGGAAAGGCGGTCTTGGGGAGATTAAGAGTCTCTTTATATTTCGCCACGTTTAACTTTTAACCATTCAATTCATTATTTTTTCAAAAACGACTTTTGAAGGGATTATACCGGCGTTATCCTGCCTCGCCCATGCAAAAAGGAAGCTAGTCAGCTTAATTTTTCTTAAATTAAATTTATTGAGCGTAGCTAAATCCATCCCTTCCAAATAGCCATAGAGAGTATTTTCACCATGTCCCTTCAATCCTTGTCACAACTTCTAACACTACTCATTTTAACTGCGGCTCTTGGGAATATTAATGCCGCCGAAGTTTTAAGCTTATCCGCTCCGCCTCGCGGAATACAAACCCTGGGAGTGGAGGTTAGCGAGATTAATCAAGACTACAGGCGTTATGGCTTAGATGAGACGGCACTCGCCCAACATGTCGCGCAGCAATTAAAAAAGGCGGGATTTAAGGTAGTGCCCGTTGAAGAAATCGGGGACTCTCCCGATACTGCCTTATTGCGGGTAAAGCTAGATCTGGTGCGATCCTATTTGGGTTACTCCTACGCCCTCTCGGTTAAACTAATTCAGAAACTCCAATTAGCCGGTCCCCATGGACCCCTTGCTCCAGTAACCATCTGGTCGTCCACGGGCCGCAGCGGTTTTCTCAGAAGCGGGACACTACCTCGCCTCCGAAATTATATTGCTGACGCAGTGAAAGAGTTTATAGAAGCTACCCAAGCCAGCCATTAAACGAAACTGTTTAAGCTTATCCCATGAACTTTGAGCAACCATTGTTGCCCGGTACATTACGCCGCCGCTACCAGCGATTTTTTGCTGAAGTAGAGCTTGAGGCCGGCGAACTCATCGTAGCCCACTGCCCCAATACGGGATCAATGCGAGGATTAGCCGAACCGGGGCTGAAAGTTTACGTCTCCCGCGCCAGCAACCCCCGCCGCAAACTTGCTTACACGCTAGAGCTAGTGGACGCTGATACCAGCCTGGTGGGCGTGCATACGGGCCGCGCTAACATTTTGACAAAAGAAGCCCTCGCGACAGGGAAGATATCCCGACTCTTAGGCTATGGAAAAATCCGCCAGGAAGTCCGCTACAGTAAAAACTCCCGGATCGATCTTCTCCTGGAAGATCCTTCTACCCAGCAGTGCTGTTACGTGGAAGTCAAAAGCGTCACCCTCAGGGAACGCGATGGGGCGGCCTGCTTCCCTGATGCTGTCACTACCCGTGGCGCCAAGCACCTAGATGACTTGACCGCTACTGTATGTTCCCCCCGCCAGCGAGCGGTCATCTTCTATCTCGTGCAGCGGGAGGACTGCCACTGCTTTACCCCCGCTGATGATATTGATCCCCGCTATGGCGCTAAACTCCGCTCCGCAATCAAGCAAGGAGTCGAAATACTGGCCTATGCCTGCCAAGTAACGCCCCAAGGTATTCAAGTCACTCAGCCGCTGCCTATCCGCTTATAGCAAACAGCGGCCTTTCCCTAAGTTATGACAATTCAATCAAAGCGGGGACTGGGCCTGAGCAACCAGATGGCGCAAATAGTCTCTGAAGGAATCACCTAGCTCCGCATGCTTGAGGCCATACTCCACCGTGGCCTGAAGGTAGCCCAATTTACTGCCACAATCATAGCGCTTACCTTCAAAGCGATAAGCAAACATATACTCCTCGCTCAATAAAGTGGCAAGGGCATCAGTCAATTGAATTTCGCCTCCAACTCCGTGAGGGGTAGCCTCTAAGAGACTAAAAATGCGGGGGGTTAAAATATAACGGCCCACCACCGCTAGAGATGAAGGCGCCTCTGCCGGTTTAGGCTTCTCGACAATTCCTTCCACCTTGTACTCCCGGCCCTCCGCCAAGCCAGGCTGAATAATACCGTATTGATCGGTGCTATCAGAAGCCACCTCTTCTACTCCCACGAGGCTGCAACGGTGCTTACTAAATTGCTTTACCATTTGGGAGAGGCATCCCTCCGTCCCGGCATCAATCAGATCGTCGGCAAGGATCACCGCAAAGGGCTCCTCGCCTACGACTGGTGCGGCACAGAGCACCGCATGCCCCAACCCCAACGTCTCCTCCTGACGAATATAAACGCAGGTCACATCCTTAGGAATAATGTCTTGCACCAATTTGAGTAGCTTGTTTTTGCCGCGTCTTTCCAATTCTGCTTCAAGTTCATAAGCCATATCGAAATGATCAGGGATCGGGCGCTTATTTCGCCCGGTCACAAAAACCATCACCTTAATCCCTGCCTCAACCGCCTCTTCAACCGCATACTGAATGAGCGGCTTATCGACGATTGGCAGCATCTCTTTCGGATTTGCTTTGGTCGCGGGAAGGAAACGAGTCCCCAGCCCCGCCACAGGGAATACAACCTTAGTAATGGGTTTTGTCATCATTAACTCCTGTTGATTGCGATTGCTTTAGAACCCACCTGTTGCAATTCAGCCTCTACCCTCACCTCCGGCAATAGGCGCCCTAACACCTGCTTCACCTGCCATTCCTCTCCCAGCTCACAGGCTTTTTCTAACTCATCCAATCCGCTTTCCAATCGCCTCCAGTCAGTAGCACCATGCCGCGCTAGCAGTATCTTCGGCGATGGGGTAGGGACGGGAGATTCATGGGCATAAAATAATTCCTCATGAAGCTTTTCCCCTGGTCTCAGCCCCGTATAAATGATCTCCACCTCCGGTTCCTGGCCAGAAAGACGGATCATTTGCTCAGCAAGCTCGATAATTTTAACCGACTCGCCCATATCCAAGACGAATATTTCCCCTCCCTTGCCTATCATAGCGGCTTGGGTAATCAGGTGGCATGCTTCGGGAATAGTCATAAAATAGCGGGTCATTTCAGGATGGGTCACCGTGACCGGCCCACCGGCGGCAATTTGGGCCTGAAATAACGGCACTACGCTCCCTGCTGATCCAAGCACATTGCCAAAACGCACAACGATAAACCGAGTTTGGCTGTGTCGATTAAGATCTTGGCAGAGAAGTTCCGCAACCCGCTTGCTGGCGCCCATCACACTGGTTGGATTAACCGCTTTGTCGGTTGAAATCAGGACGAAAGTTCCACAACCTGCTTGCCTTGCCGCCTCGGCTAAACAGCGGGTTCCAAAAACATTGTTCCGCACGGCCTGCCGTATCTGCCTCTCTAGGAGAGGTACATGCTTATAAGCTGCTGCATGAAACACCACCTCTGGTGAATGACACGCCAGGATCTCCTTCACGCCAGCTTCATCACGCACATCACATAAATAAGCATGGAGATTGAGAGCCGGAAGTTTCCGCCGCAACTCCTGCTCGAGACGATAGAGCTTATACTCGCTATTATCGATGACAACAAGAGAAGCTGGCCCAAGGCGCCCTAATTGCCGGCAAAGCTCGGAGCCGATCGATCCTCCTCCGCCGCTGACTAGCAGGGATTTGGCTTCCAAATCCTGGCGGATATAATCCCAATCCAAAAATATTTCATCCCGCCCCAGCAAATCATCAATAGCAACCTCTCGAAGCTCCTTGATGCTTGCCCGACCCGCAACCAAATCTTGCAGGCGGGGTAAAGTCCGATAAGATACCTGTGCCTGCTCGCAGAGCGAAACAGCACGACGCATCTGCCGATTATTAGCAGAAGGCATCGCAATCACTACCACATCTGCGGCCATCTCCCCCACCTTGGCAGGCAATTGTGCTAACAACCCCACGACCGGAATTCCTCGCACTTGCCGGCCTATCAGATCAGGCCGATCATCTAGAAAAGCCACCGGCAAGTAGTGACCCTCCACAAGCATATCGCGGACCAGCAAATCACCGGCACGACCAGCCCCTAAAATCAGGACTCGTTTTCGGTGAGGATTTGAGGCCAAGGTAAGACGGCGATCTTTCCACACCCGATAAGCAAGCCGGGGACCGGCTAGCAAAAGCAAAGAAAAGACAGGATAAAGCATCAATACACTGCGGGGTACACCGTTAAGACGGTTGATAAGAAAAAGCGTTAGCGCAACTAAAAGGGCCCCGTAACCTACGGCGCGAATGATATTTAATAAATCAGGAATACTTGCAAAACGCCACAAGCCCCGATAAAGCCCTATCCAAATCAAAACGATGCTTTGGACCACCACGATCACCGGCAAGGTACTGAGACAAGTCTCCCAGTCCACCCAATAAGGCGACAAATTGTAACGAATAAGATAGCTTAGCACCCAGGCCAAACAGACGGCAGTAACATCATGCACAATAACCACGGCCCGCCGCTTTTGGGCCTGCAAAAAAGGGCCGATTCCACGCTTTGGCACAGCTTAACCCCTCACTTTCTCATGGGGGAAAATCACCCTATTGGGACCATTCGCTCCACCTGTTGGAAGCCTCGCGGCAAAGTAAGGCCACGCCGTGCCCGTTCCCCCTGATAGGGTTCCAAATCCTCTGACTTGAGCGTTAAATGCCGACGCCCCGCAAAAACTTGCAGCGCTCCCCCCTGGGAGATAACAGCCAAGGCACGCACTGCCTCCTGCCCCTGGGCAAAGCGGGTCGATGAAATGTTGATCAGTTTTACCCCCTTGCCACGAGCGATAAAAGGAAGATCTCGAAGTGGAAACAATAGCAGCCGGCCAACATTCGTCGCAACCGCCACTTGATCGAGCTCTCTATCTACCACTGGTACCGGAGGAAGGGCTTTTGCCCCCGCAGATACATTTAACACCGCCTTGCCCGCTCGGTTTTTGGTGTATAAATGCCGTGCTTGGCACAGAAAACCATAGCCCATATTACTGGCCATGAGGTAGAACTCTTCTGGCTCAGCTAATAATATGGCAACGAATTCCGCCCCTGGAGCAACCTGGAGGTGCCCACTCAAGGGTTCTCCTTGTCCTCGAGCCGAAGGTAAGCCATGTGCAGGTAAAGTATAGCTACGACCGGTGGAGTCTAAAAATACCGCCGGCTGATTGCTGCGGCCACGAGCAGAAGCTCGGTAGCTATCACCGGTGCGGTAGCTAAGCGCTGCGGGATTGACATCCTGGCTTTTGGCCGCCCGCACCCAGCCCTTCTCAGATAAAACCACAGTAATAAGCTCTGCCGGCAGTAAGCTTTGCTGATCTAACGCCGTGGCAGAGGGCCGTTCAACAATGGGTGAGCGGCGGGCATCACCAAATTTTTCCGTATCCGCTAGTAATTCCTGGCGCAATAAATCTTTTATCCGGGACTCTGAACCTAACATTTTCTCGAGCCGCTTGCGTTCCGCCGCCAGCGCCTTATTTTCAGCTTGAATTTTGGTCTCTTCCAATCGAGCTAAATAACGGAGTTTAAGTTCTAAAATAGCCTCTGCTTGGCGATCCGAGAGTTTAAATCGTGCTATCAAAACCGGCTTTGGCACCTCTTCATTCCGAATGATAGCAACCACTTCATCAATATTTAGATAAGCAATCAGCAAGCCTGCTAAAACTTGCAGGCGATCCTCTACCTTCTCTAAACGATACTGGAAACGGCGGCGCAGGGTTCCAATTCGAAAATGGAACCATTCCCCCAACAGATCACGAAGGTTTTTCACCTGGGGTCGACCATCTAGGCCGATGACATTGAAGTTGACCCGGTAGCTGCGTTCCAGATCCGTGGTCGCAAATAGATGGGACATTACCGTCTCCACTTCTATTCGGCGAGCATGGGGTACCAAAACCAAACGAGTGGGATTTTCATGATCGGATTCATCCCGCAGGTCTGCCAGCATCGGCAGTTTTTTAGCCTGCATTTGCTGAGCAATTTGCTCTAAAACGCGTGCCCCTGAAACTTGATGCGGCAAAGCATTAACCACAATATTGCCCTGCTCCACCCTATATCGGGCGCGTAAGCGCACGCTTCCCTGTCCTGTCTCATACATCTTAACCAGGGCTGCCGATGGCGTAATGATTTCCGCCTCCGTGGGATAGTCCGGCCCTGGGAGGTACTCGCACAATTCCGCTACAGTTGCATTCGGACATTGCAATAAATGCAGGCAAGCAGCAGCTACTTCATGGAGATTATGGGGAGGAATATCCGTGGCCATCCCTACCGCAATCCCCATAGTGCCATTAAGCAATACATGGGGAACTCGTGCCGGGAGCAGGCGCGGTTCCTGCAAGGTGCCATCGAAGTTCGGCGTCCAATTGACGGTTCCTTGCCCAACTTCCGCTAACAATAACTCGGCGAAGGGCGCTAAGCGCGCCTCCGTGTAGCGCATGGCGGCAAAGGATTTAGGATCATCCGGCGAGCCCCAATTGCCCTGCCCTGCTATCAGGGGATAACGATAGGAGAATTGTTGGGCCATCAGTACCATGGCTTCGTAACAAGCACTATCTCCATGGGGATGATATTTCCCTAGCACATCTCCAACGGTACGGGCCGATTTTTTATATTTAGCGCTGGCTGACAATCCCAGTTCAGACATGGCGTAAATGATACGGCGTTGTACCGGCTTTAACCCATCTCCAAGATGGGGGAGCGCTCGGTCCAAAATGACGTACATGGAATAATCCAGGTACGCTTTTTCGGCAAACTCTCCCAGTGGCCGTTCTTCAATATCGAGATTGGTGGAAATATTCATAGCTCGGCCAAATTACCGCTTTCTTCCAGCCATCGCCTGCGATCCGCGGCACGGCGCTTGGCTAACAACCGATCCAGCAACGGCTCCGGATCATCCTCGGGAGTCACCGTCAAACGCACTAATCGCCGCGTCTCTGGCGCCATGGTAGTCTCCCGCAACTGCATGGGGTTCATCTCCCCCAACCCTTTAAAACGCTGGATATTAATTTTTCCTTTAATTTTTTCGGCGGCAATCCGATCGAGCACTCCTTGCCGTTCCGCCCCGTCAAGGGCATAGAAAACGCGCTTGCCGACATCGATGCGATAAAGGGGCGGCATCGCCACATAAATGTGGCCTGCCTCAACCAGCGGCCGAAAATGCCGTAAGAATAACGCCGAAAGCAAGGCAGCAATATGAGCGCCATCGGAATCGGCATCGGCAAGAATACAGATTTTACCGTAGCGTAAACTATCAAGCTTATCCGAGCCGGGATCTACCCCCAGCGCAACCGCAATATTATGCACTTCCTGGGAAGCTAACACCTGGGCTGAATCTATCTCCCAGGTATTGAGGATTTTCCCACGAAGGGGCATGATGGCTTGAAACTCCCTATCCCGCCCCTGCTTCGCACTGCCGCCAGCAGAATCTCCCTCCACCAGAAAAAGCTCCGTAAGGCTTACCTCTTGACTGGTGCAGTCCGCTAATTTTCCTGGCAGTGCAGGACCGGCTTGGATACGCTTGCGAACCACCTTTTTAGCCTGGCGTAAACGCCGCTGGGCATTGTCAATTGCTAATTCTGCAATCGCTTCTCCAATGGCCACATGCTGGTTAAGCCACAGGCTAAAAGAATCCTTGACGACTCCAGCAACAAAGCTAGCGCATTCCCGGGAAGATAGGCGTTCTTTAGTTTGCCCGGAAAACTGAGGGTCGAGAAGTTTCACCGAAAGTACATAACTCACTCGCTCCCAAACATCATCAGGGGCCAGTTTTACACCCTTTGGCAGAAGATTCCGAAACTCACAAAACTCTCGCACGGCCTCCAATACCCCCCCCCGCAAGCCATTGACATGAGTACCTCCTTGGGGCGTTGGAATCAAATTAACGTAGCTTTCCGCCACCACCTCACCCCCCTCAGGCAACCAAGTAAACGCCCAGCAGACTTCTTCAGTATTACCTTGCATTTCTCCGGTAAAAGGAGGGTCAGGCAAGTACGATAGCGCTCCTAGCTCATCTCTGAGATAAGCTAAAAGTCCCTCTTGATAGCGCCAATTGGCCGCCTCACCGGTAACAACATCGCTAAAAGTTACCTGAAGGCCAGGACACAGCACCGCCTTGGCACGCAAAATATGCTTAAGCCGTGCTACGGAGAACTTGGGCGTGTCAAAAAACGCCGGATCTGGCCAAAAACGCAGTACGGTACCGGTGCTACGCTTACCTACCTTATTGATCGCCCTTAAAGCCGAAACCCGTTCGCCATTAGCAAAAGCGATATGATATTCGCAACTATCGCGCCGTACCCAAACCTCCAGGCGCGAGGAAAGGGCGTTCACCACTGAAACCCCTACCCCATGCAACCCCCCCGCAAAGCGATAACTCTTAGAAGAGAATTTACCGCCCGCATGGAGCCGGGAAAGAATCACTTCTATCCCTGGCAACCGCTCCTCTGGATGCAGATCCACCGGCATTCCCCGGCCATCATCGCGCACCGTTAAGGAGCCATCTGATTGAAGCACGACATCGATATGGGTAGCAAACCCCGCAATGGCCTCATCGACGCTATTATCAATGACCTCCTGGGCTAAATGATTAGGCCGTTGGGTATCGGTATACATTCCTGGCCGCTTGCGTACCGGGTCCAAGCCCGTCAGTACTTCTATCGCGGCGGCATTATAATTTCCACTCATACTTTTTGCATATAAATTCCTCCTATCTTTAGTTAAGATAGGATTATTTATCCATTTATTTTATTTTCACATTACCCGGAAAGGGCAGAAACCATTTTTACTGGCCAGCCACAACCCCAAGAGCTACTCAACGATCTCATTACCTTACCTTATTCTGGATGGCTATGACGATAGACAATCACTTGCACTGGTTCTAGGGTTACCAGCCCCTCCTCAATAAGGCTATCCAATTCAGGCAAGAATCTGGCGATTCGCTCCGGCTGATCCACGATCTCAATCACCATGGGCAAGTCTTCCGAAAGGCGGAGGATTTTTGCCGTATGGATGCGGCTACTGGCGCCAAATCCTAAGGTTCCACGCAGAACAGTGGCTCCGGCCAAGCCACAACGGCGCGCCTCTTCCACAACAATTTCATATAATGGCCGCCCCTGATATTTATCGCTTTCTCCAATGAAAACGCGGAGCAACTCGGCTTCCGATGGTTGCTTCACTGCTGCCTCCCTAAATGTTTTGACTTATAGCAAAACCGAGAAACACGCACACCAGGCCCAAACTATTTTGGCCAATGAGGTGGACGGCCGCTAATAGCCACTCAGAATCCCGCAAAAACTGACTCGTCTCAAAAGCAAAGGTGGAAAACGTGGTAAATGCCCCCATAAAACCAGTCAGCACAATAAAACGAATTTCACCCGTAATAAGCAACCGATCCTCCGCCAGCGCCCAAACCATACCGAACAGAAAGCAACCTAGCCCATTCACTACCCACGTTCCCCAAGGAAAGCTTGCGCCCCATAGTTTCTGTACTAGCCCCGAAAGGGCATAGCGGGAAAGAGTGCCTCCAGCCCCGGCTAAAGCTATCCAAGCGAATTTTTGCCACATAATTTACGCTCTCCAAGAGATCTTTACCAACAACATATCCTATAATTATCTTCATCCGATTCTGCTTCGTCCATGGAAAACAAAGCCACTATCCACTCCAATTTAGGCAACTCTGCTATAAGGTCTCTATTCATTATGATGATCACCGGCCGAGTTTAAGCTAAAGTTAACTATTCTTCCTTTATCTCATGGGCAGCGATATCATGGGCAGCGAAATCCCTTCCAGCCACTTTAGTCCAGAGGACTTTAAAAAATTTACCGAACACCTTAATACAGAAACCCAGCTCGTAGGTCACTGGCTGACGCAAGATCATTTTGCTTATGAACGGAGAATCGGATACGAGCTTGAAGCGTGGCTAGTCGATAATAACTTTCGGCCTGCTCCCATCAATGAGCGTTTTTTGCAGGCACTTGATAATCCCTTGGTCGTGCCTGAGCTAGCCAGTTTTAATGTGGAGCTGAATAGTCCTCCTGAAAGCTTATCCGGCGATGTCTTTAAACGCCTGGAAGAAGATCTGAAACAAATCTGCCGCCAGTGCCGCAACCAGGCCCGTTTATTAGGCTGCGAACTGATGATGATTGGAATATTACCTAGCCTTAGAGAAGCGGATCTATCCCTTCAGCAGATGTCCAATCTCTCTCGCTATCGAGCCCTCAATGAGCAAGTCTTGCGGCTGCGCCACCATCGCCCGCTATGTATCGATATTAAGGGGAAAGATCACCTACGTACTGCCCACAATAACGTGATGTTAGAAGCAGCAACCACATCTTTTCAGCTCCATCTTCAGTTACCCGCCCGCAATGCCGCTCGCTATTTTAACGCAGCCGCCATCCTTTCAGGCCCCATGGTGGCCGTCTCCAGTAATTCCCCCTTCTTATTTGGCAAAGATCTATGGGAAGAAACCCGCATCCCTTTGTTTGAACAATCCGTCTCTGTAGGAGATCATAAGGGCTCCGAGAAGGACAATCTTAAGCGAGTATCTTTCGGATCCGGATATATCAGGGAATCTCTGCTAGAATGCTTTCAGGAAAACCAAAATCACTTCCCCGTGATCTTGCCCGTTTTGTTCGATGAACCCCCGGAGAAACTTGCCCATCTGTGCCTTCACAACGGCACCATCTGGCGTTGGAATCGGCCACTCATTGGCTTCGATGCTCAGAGTAGGCCACATCTGAGACTTGAGCACCGCGTAATTCCCGCAGGTCCCAGCATCCTGGATACTATTGCTAATGCAGCCTTATTTATCGGTATGATGAGCGCCTTAATAGAGAAGGAAGATCCCCCCGAGGAAAATATTGCTTTTTCTCTGGCGCGACACAATTTCTATGCTGCTGCCAGGCAGGGCCTAGAAGCTGAGTTCCACTGGTTCGATGGTAGCCGGGGAAAAGCTTCTACATTACTTATCGAGCACCTGCTTCCCCTGGCCCGCTCTGGACTTGAGCGACTTGAGATCAATGCAAGCGATATTCAACATTACTTGGGAATCATCCAGCAACGCCTTATAACAGGCCAAACTGGTTCCCGCTGGCAGCGCCTCTATGTAGCCACTCATGGGCATGATATGGATGCCCTCACCGCTGCTTATGTGGAGCGGCAACAAGGGGAAAATCCAGTACATGATTGGACAGTTTAGACAAGGCGCCTAAGAACCCACCTATGTTGACAATAAGATATGAAATACCCGCAGGGTTATTAGACTTGGAAGCCCACGAACTTTACCAGAAACTAGAAGGGCCAACTCTGTTTCACCTGGCTGGGCAACGGAAGCCTCCTCTCTTCGTCTCAGTGTTGCTCCATGGCAATGAACCTGTCGGCTGGGAGGCGGTACGCCGTCTTTTATCCCAGTATCAAAATCGAGAATTACCACGAGCGCTATCCCTTTTCGTTGGCAATATCACCGCTGCTCGATATGGACTCCGGCGCCTTGACGGCCAGCCTGATTACAACCGAATTTGGACTTCAGGTAATACTCCGGAACATGCCATGGCAACTCAAGTCTATGAAGAGATGGCTAAAATTGGCTTGTTTGCCAGTATCGATATCCATAATAATACTGGCCTTAACCCTCACTATGCCTGCGTTAATAAGCTCACTCCTCCCTTTCTCCATTTAGCGGCCCTGTTTGGCCGGACCATTATTTACTTTGTGCGCCCCCAAGGGGTGCAATCTCTGGCTTTTGCGGAGCTAGGGCCGGCCGTGACGCTTGAATGTGGCCAGCCGGGCAGCTCCCAAGGCGTAGCTCACGCGCACGAATACTTAACTGCTTGTTTGCATCTAGCTAAATTTCCCTCCCATTCCGTTCTCAAACAGGATATTGAACTTTTCCATACCGTAGCCGTAGTCCGAATCCCGCCTGGACTGCGCGTTGGCTTTCATGATAATGGCTTGGATTTGCGCCTAATCGATGATCTAGACCAGCTAAATTTTCAGGAATTGCCCGCCGACACACTCTTGGGTTGGCAGCCCTCGAATGGTAATATCTTGCTTACAGTCACTAACGAGCAGGATCAAGAAATAAGCGAACGTTATTTTTATCTGAAGGGTACTGAGCTTCGGACTCGCCGCCCCGTCATGCCTTCAATGCTAACCCGCGATATCCGTATCATCCGCCAGGACTGTCTCTGCTACCTGATGGAGAGAATGCGACCGCCAAGCTCTTCATAACGTTTTATTTGCCGGATTCCAGGTTACTGTCTTGCGAATTAGCGGTTTATGATGGATATTTCTTTGCTAGCTTCCAGTGCACTATGAATAAACTCGATGAAATCAATATAATAATTGCTTGCAGAATAATATCTTGTTTAGCTTTTTCCCGGTGGCTAAATAACCTTGCCTCGAATCGCTTTGACCGGAGTGTTTCGATTTCCTTATCAGTTAGTTCTGATCTGCTGCCGGCTTCATCTGTATTTGGCGCAGGAGACAACATTGCACTACCAGGTCCGATAACAATGGGCGCTGGTCTATTATCTCCGGCGGGATAAAATGGCGAGATGCGAAATGCCTCATTTGATCTGTAATAGTGCATTACGACTGGATCGATAGTCACCCTTGGTGCGATGATTGTAACCATATTGTAGAGGAAAAATCCTAACGTAATGGCACTGCACAACAACAGGGAAGAAAAGCACACCGCAAGGGCGTAAACTTTACTAAGGCCGTTATCCATAACCCATAGGCTCTTCTCTGGCCTAAATAATTAGATAATCATTCCTGCGCCTACAGTCTCATTGGTAAATTCATTGATAAGAATCAAGCTTCCCGTTCCTCGGTTCTTGCGGTAGCTATCAAAAAACAGCGGACTCGTCGTTCTAATCTTGATTCGGCCGATATCATTGAGCCCAATCGTCGCTCCGTCCTCAAGCCGGCTTAAGGTCGTAATATCCACCTTATAGCGCACTTCTTTGACTACGCAGCGGGCCTCCTTAGTCGTGTGTTTAATAGCGTACTTGGCGCCAGGCGTCAGCGGAGCCTCATTGAGCCAGCAAACCATCAATTCAATATCTTGGGTAAATTGAGGTTGGTTAGCAGGTTTGACAATCATATCTCCCCGGCTAATATCGACATCATCTTCTAGGGTAAAGGCCACCGCCATTGGAGCAAAAGCCTCATCCACTGGACCCTCCAAGGTATCAATAGATTTAATACGGGTTGAAAACCCTGAAGGGAGCGCAGTAATTTCATCCCCCGGCCGAAAGATGCCTCCCTCTATCCGCCCAGCATAGCCGCGATAATCATGGTATTGATCCGACTGGGGGCGAATTACATATTGCACCGGAAAACGACCATCAATATGATTATAATCGCTGCCAATATGCACATTCTCCAAGGTATGGAGCAAAGTTCCTCCTTGGTACCATGGCATGTTTTCCGACTTTGCTACGACATTATCTCCTCGCAAGGCGCTAATAGGAATATAATGGATATCAGGAATATCTAGCTTGGCCGCGAAATTCTCGAACTCTTTTTTTATTTTCTCAAATCGCTCCTCTTGATAATCCACCAAATCCATCTTATTGATGCACAACACAAGGTGAGGAAGCTCTAAGAGGGAGGCAATAGAGGCATGACGACAAGTCTGCTCAATGACCCCATGGCGAGCATCGGCTAATACAATCGCTAAATTAGCGGTCGAGGCGCCCGTAACCATATTGCGGGTATATTGTACATGCCCCGGAGTATCCGCAATGATAAATTTACGTTTAGGCGTAGCAAAATAACGGTAAGCCACATCAATGGTAATGCCTTGCTCCCGCTCAGCCCGCAGGCCATCGGTAAGCAATGCTAAATTGACCTGACTCTCGCCACGCTGCTGGCTGCTTTTTTGAATAGACTCCAACTGATCTTCAAAGATAGATTTGGAATCATAGAGCAGACGACCAATAAGCGTACTCTTACCATCATCCACACTCCCAGCAGTGGTAAGACGCAACAGATCCATCTCTAGGTATTTTGACTGCGAAGATCCACTCATAATTTTACAATATTAAAAATAACCTTGCCTTTTACGATCTTCCATCGCCGCTTCCGACCGTTTATCATCAGCTCTGCCACCACGCTCAGTTACTCTAGCTGCAGCCACTTCCTGGATAATATCCTCGATCGTAGCCGCTTCAGACTCGACAACCCCAGTGCAGGTCATGTCTCCTACCGTTCGGCAGCGAACCTGCCGCCGCTCCGGAGTCTCTCCCCTCATTAAAACAAGATAAGAGGAATTCGCCAGCAGCATTCCATCTCGCTGAATAATCTCCCTTTCATGGCTAAAGTAGATGTTGGGAATATCTACATTCTCTTGAGCAATGTATTGCCACACATCCATTTCGGTCCAATTACTCAAAGGAAAAACCCGGAAATGCTCGCCCATATGTTTGCGGCCATTAAATAGACTCCATAGCTCGGGGCGTTGATTTTTAGGATCCCACTGGCCAAACTCATCCCGGTGGGAAAATATTCTTTCTTTGGCTCGGGCCTTTTCCTCATCACGACGGCCACCCCCAAAAGCAGCATCGATTTTGAGTTCCTCAATGGCATCAAGCAAAGTGTTGGTTTGCAGCTTATTACGACTTGCATTAGGACCTTTCTCTTCCACCACCCGGCCCTTGTCAATGGATTCTTGTACCGTTCGAACTATGAGTCTTGCCTCTATCTGCTCTACAAGTTGATCCCTAAAGGCCAAAGTTTCAGGGAAATTATGCCCGGTATCGATATGGAGCAAGGGAAACGGCGGCTTAGCAGGCCAAAAGGCTTTTTGAGCTAACCGCACCATGACGATAGAATCTTTGCCCCCAGAGAATAGCAGTACAGGCCGCTCGAAAGTAGCTGCGACTTCACGCATGATAAATATAGCTTCCGCCTCAAGCTGCTTAAGATGAGTCAGACTGTATGACTTCATGATCTCCTACTCATTGACAAATCCCAGAAACTTATAAAAATTTTGGGGGAAATATTACCCAATGGACAATCGTTTTAAATGCAGTCCACATTCTTTTGTAGCAGCATCTTCCCACCACCACCTTCCCGCCCGGATATCTTCACCTATAGTAATCGCCCGCGTACAGGGAGCGCATCCAATGCTAGCATAGCCTTGATTGTATAACGTATTATAAGGAAGGTCGAACCGGCGCACATAATCCCAAATCTCATCCTCGCTCCACTCAATGAGAGGATTGAATTTCTGTAATTTATGATCTGTATCCCATTTCGAAAGTAATAGATCTTTGCGGGTTACCGATTGCCCCCGCCGCACCCCCGTAATCCAAGCTTTTTTTCCTGCAAGCGCTCGTTTCAGGGGTTCAACCTTGCGAATTCTACAACATTCTTTACGCAGCGCTACGCTCTCATAAAAGCCATTAGGTCCGTACTTTTCCACATAAGCTTCCACCTTTTGGGTTTCAGGGAAATAAATATTCACAGGCCGCGCATAGCGTTCCTTAACCTTTTGCATCAGCTCATAGGTTTCCTGGGGTAGACGGCCCGTATCTAAAGTAAATATCTCTATCTTTGGCGCATGCTTGTAGATAAGATCGAGCAGCACCATATCTTCTATCCCAAAGCTGCAGGCAAAACAAGCGGGGACATAGCTGAGTTCAATGGAGATCAACAGCGAAGAAACCGCTTCAATCTTATCTGCTAACAAATCCTCTTTCATCAACGTGTCCATATCACCCTACTTCCCCGCTAGAAAATAAATTTGATACCTACCAACATAAGCAGGGTCGCTAACACTGTCTGCATAGTCCGCTCCGGAATATTCACCCCTATATGGCTAGCCACGTAAATCCCGGGCAAAGATCCCAGAAGCAAATTGCCCAAGAGGGCCATATCCACAGATCCTAAATACCAATGCCCAATGCCCGCAATAGCCGTCAAAGGCACAGCATGAGTAATGTCTGTAGCAACTACCTGCACTGTCCGCAGACCAGGATAAAGGAACAGTAATACCACGGCCCCCAAAGCGCCTGCACCAATAGAGGATAGAGTCACCAAAAACCCCAACACTCCCCCCATCACAAGGGTGCTTACCGTAGTAAAACGCGGATTACAACGCAAGGAATAAGCAGGCTGCATTATTTTAGGCAATGCCCTCCTAGCTGCCATTCGCTGCAACCAACTCTTCATGGGCAATGCGACTGCCGTCAAAACCAAGGCAGTTCCCAATGCCGTATTAATGATGCCCTCTAATTGAAGGCCCCGGGCCTGAAACAACTTCAATATTTGCAGAGCAATAAGAGTAGAAGGAATACTTCCCAAAGCCAACAAGCCTACCACCCGCCATTGGATGGTATGATGACGCCAATGCGCCCAAATGCCGCCCATTTTAGTAAGCGCCGCAAATAGCAGATCGGTTCCCACTGCTGCCAGAGGCGGAATACCAAAGCCAAAAATCAAAAGCGGCGTCATTAACGAGCCGCCACCGACTCCGGTCAGCCCCACCATGAAACCAACAACTAGTCCGGCCAGTATATACCCCAGCTCCATCCGCTTCGAACCTATAGTTAGATTCCCCAAGATTTGGGAAAGTGGATGAAATTGTAGCCTCCGATAGATATCATATCAAAATATATTATTCTTTATTGATATAATTTTTTTTTATATGAAAACGGCCATGAAATTACAGCAACTGTATTTTGTATACGAAGTCAGCCGGCAGGGATATAATGTATCCGCTGCCGCCGAGGCACTTCACGCCACGCAGCCAGGAGTTAGTAACCGGATTCATCAGCTAGAACAGGAACTCGGCGTACCTATCTTCGAGCGCCATGGCAAACGCCTCACCGGCATGACCCCTGCCGGTAGCGCCATTTTAAAAATGATTGAGCGAATCTTGCGTGAAGTGGAAAATATCAAACAGGTGAGCGCAGAAGCTACCGATGAACATCAAGGGATACTCTCTATTGCCACAACCCACACCCAAGCCCGTTACGTCCTACCGCCGGTAATCAAAGCCTTTAGAGACCGTTACCCTCAAGTCCGGCTCAGAATGTTTCAAGGCACGCCCCGCCAAATCGCTGAAATGGCGGCTGCAGGCACTGTGGATCTTGCTATCGCTACTGAGGCTATTGAGCTATTTGAAGATTTGATCATGCTGCCTTGCTATGAGTGGAACCGAAGCGTAGTGGTTCCGCCCACTCATCCTTTGTTAGCATGCCAGCCCCTGACTCTGGAAGCCGTGGCAGAATACCCTATCGTCACTTATGTGTTTGGCTTTACAGGCCGTTCTAAGCTCGATAACGCATTTACCAGTAAAAATCTTGTTCCAAATGTAATTCTTACCGCCACCGATGCCGACGTTATCAAAACCTATCTCCATTTGGGATTAGGGATTGGAATTATCGCTAGCATGGCTTTTGATCCTGACCAGGATGCACCACTCAAAGCTATCAATGCTAGCCACTTATTCGAGCCTAGCACTACCCATCTTGGAATCCGACGAGGCGCCTATCTGCGAGGGTACATTTATGCCTTTATAGAACTATTTTCTCCACGGCTTACCCGTCAAATAGTCGATGCAGCCGTGCATGCCTAACCAAGAAGAACCTTCATCCGTTCATGGGTAGGCTGGCAAACCACGCCCCTTTCCGTCACGATGGCATCAATGAAGTGGGCAGGGATGACATCAAAAGCGGGATTGTAGGCTTCAGCTCCAGCCGCAGCGATGGCTTTTCCCCCTAAAGTTAGGACTTCCTCCGGAGGCCTTTGTTCGATGGGAATGCTCGTTCCATCAGACAAATGCCAATCAATGGTTGAAGTAGGGGCTACCACCATAAAATGCACACCATGATAACGTGCCGCCACGGCTAAACCATAAGAACCAATCTTATTAGCAGTATCACCATTAGCTGCGATCCGATCAGCGCCAATAATCACCCACTGTACTTCTCCTTGTCTCAGCAAATAAGGAGCAGCACTATCGGCGATAAGCACGACGGGTATGCCATCCTGCACTAACTCCCAGGCGGTAAGGCGTGCACCTTGCAACCAAGGCCGGGTTTCATCCGCAAACACTTTTGCAATTCGCCCCTTGCTATAAGCATGGCGAATCACTCCAAGTGCGGTTCCAAAACCACCCGTCGCTAAAGAACCGGTATTACAATGAGTCAGAACCCCTGCCGCTCCCTCAATAAGAGCAGTACCTAGCTCACCCATACGGCGATTAGCCGCGATATCTTCCTTATGAATACGTCGGGCCTCAGCAAGCAAAGCAATTTCTGGATCATGATGATCAGGAAGATCATGAACAATGGCTCGCATCCGCGTCAAAGCCCAAGCAAGATTAATGGCAGTAGGGCGGGCTGCTTCTAAATTACACAGATCCGCTTCAAGGAGCCGCTTCCAACCAGAACCTGTCCCGGAAAAACACGTCCTTGCCGCAAGCACTACCCCATAAGCAGCAGCAATACCAATTGCAGGTGCGCCCCGTACCACCATTTTAGTAATGGCTTGAGCCACCTCGGATGAGCAGGTAAGCGTCCAGTAGATTTCTTCCTGAGGGAGGCGGCGCTGATCAAGTAATCGCACACCCGCCTCAGTCCAAGCCACCGCCCGAATCCTATCGTGCTCAGCACTCATAATATTCACGAGCCAAATTAAAAAAACTTCTAACAGCAGATATTTTGAGCTATTTCTCCTCCTATCATTCAATGGGGCCAGTGGAGAATATACTCTTGGGGAAGTTTTACCAAAATAATAATCCCCATCATGACAGCAAGCTGCCGTTTATCCTCAAATAATTCAGGCAAACCTATTTTTTTCGCCGCTAAATAGGCAACAAAAAAATAAAAGAATATATTGGGAAAAAAGAAAAACATTACTCTTAAATCAGTCGCTAAATAAAGCCCATAGCCCAATAATCGATAGCCATAGAGAAAGAGCGCGGTGTTACGGACTGTTTTATGTTCCCACCGACTGGCCACAATCGCCATAATGGTTAGCTGATAAACATCAAGGGGTTTATCATAAGCAGTATAATTTATGTCTGTCGGTCCCAACGCAGCCCAAATCACAATATCAAGGGCATCAAATACAAACTCTGAGACAAGACTGCCAAAAAGAGGCCACCGAAATATGATCAACGGCCCCAGCAGCCGCATTACTAATACAATTATCATTCCATCATCAAACATAATTAGACCACACTGCTATTGCCGGTTGTTTTATTATTAAAGGTTATAATTTTGTCTTTGCCATGCAGACTATTAATACATTAATTCATGCCCGCTGGATTATTCCAGTTATTCCAGAAGACCAAATACTGGAAAACCATAGCCTTGCCATCCACCAAGGCCGTATTGTGGACTGTCTCCCTAGAATAGAAGCGGAAACTCGCTACCAAGGTGCTCACCAAATCAAACTTGCCCAGCATGCGCTTATCCCCGGCCTTATTAATACCCATACCCATAGTCCCATGTCTCTCCTACGCGGCCTCGCTGACGATCTCCCCCTGATGGAGTGGCTCGAGAGGCATATCTGGCCAGCCGAAACCAAATGGGTAAGCGAAACCTTTGTGCGCGATGGTGCGCTCCTGGCGATTGCTGAAATGCTCCGTGGAGGCATTACTTGTTTTAACGATATGTATTTTTTCCCCGAAATTGTGGCACAGGCGGCAGTTGAAGTTAACATACGCGCTGTTATTGGCATGATTATCATTGATTTTCCGAGTAAATGGGCAAAAACTCCCGAGGACTATCTTCGTAAAGGGCTAGAGTTAAATGATAATTATCAAGATCATTCTCTTATCAAAACGGCCTTTGCTCCCCATGCCCCCTATACTGTCAGCGATGAATCCTTAACGCAAGTCGCTACTTTATCTAAGGAACTCAATATTCCAGTTCATATGCATATCCATGAGACAGTGGAGGAAATCAATGGAAGCGTAGCTCAATATGGCATGCGGCCCCTAGAACGGCTACAACGCTTAGGGCTACTTTCATCCCGTCTCTTAGCCGTCCATATGACTCAACTTACTGACCAAGAGATTCAGACGACAACGGAGCATGGAGTTCATATTGTCCATTGCCCAGAATCTAATCTCAAACTCGCCAGCGGCTTTTGTCCAGTCGCTAAACTATACCAAGCGGGAGTTAATGTTGCTCTAGGTACTGATAGCGCAGCGAGCAATAACGACTTAGATATGTTTATGGAAATGCGCCTTACCGCTTTGCTGGCTAAAGCATTGGTTAGCGACGCTAGCGCTATTCCCGCAAGGCAGGCGCTTCGCATGGCTACCTTAAATGGTGCCCAAGCACTAGGTTTGGAGCAAGAAATTGGATCCCTGGAAATCGGCAAGATAGCTGACATAGTTGCTGTCGATCTGAGTGGGCTAGAAACACAGCCGCTCTATGATCCCATTTCCCAGTTAGTCTATACGGCAGGCCGCGATAAGGTTAGCGATGTTTGGATAGCCGGCCGACAGGTCCTTAGGAGACGCCAGTTCACAACTTTGGATGAACAATTGCTCCTATCCCGAAGCCAAGCATGGGCGGAAAAAATAAAAGAATCAAGGAAATCCATATGAACGACAAACGAATTAATGTTGATCCTAATGAAATCGCTAAATTTGAGCAGCTAGCGCATCGCTGGTGGGACCAGGAAGGAGAATTTAAGCCCCTCCATGATATCAATCCGTTACGCCTAGAATATATTCGCAATTACTCTTCCCTAGCAAGCAAACGGGTGCTAGACGTAGGTTGCGGCGGCGGTATCTTAACGGAAGAACTAACTCGCCTTGGAGCTAAGGTAACAGGCATAGATTTAGGCAAGGCTCCTTTGTCAGTAGCACGTTTGCATGCCCTAGAAGAAGGCTTAGAAATCGACTATCAACAAATAAGCGTGGAGCAGCTTGCGGAAACGAAAGCCGAATCCTTCGATATTATCACTAATCTAGAGATGTTGGAGCATGTTCCCGATCCCGCTAGTATCGTCGCTGCCTGCGGTCAACTCCTTAGACCAGGTGGAAAGGCATTTTTTTCTACTCTCAACCGTACACCAAAAGCTTATTTATTTGCCGTTATCGGTGCTGAATACGCGCTTCGTTTACTTCCAAAGGGCACGCATGATTATCATCGATTTATCCGGCCTGCTGAATTAGAAACCTGGTGCCGAAAAGGAGGCATAGGACTCCAAAACTTAACGGGCTTACACTACAATCCCTTGACCCAGCACTATCGACTCGGCAAGGATATCAATGTCAATTACCTTGCCTACGGCATTAAAAAAAATAGCAATATTGTTAAATATGGATAAATCAAACTTTACGAAATTTAAAATCCTGGAGTTTGTAGCCAATAGCCAAGCCTAATTCTTTTCACGGATTTTCAACCTAATATCAAGGCACTGGAGGCACGAGCGGGAAAAAACGGCATGCGTGAGCATTATCCATCGAAGTTGGTAAACGCAAGACCAAAGTCCTGCCTTTCAATCGCTCAGTACCCTTTCCTCAAGGCGCCTTGGTATCTTCGAGAGAATTCCGCTGGTGGATATTGTCTGAGTAATGGAGACCTTGGAACCAAAATTACAATATTATGCGAATGATAAACATACGCATACACCCGGCGAGCAGGGATAAAAAAAGCCCAAAGGACATTTAACCATTGAGTGCGATGAGTTTTGTTTTTTTTAAGAAAACTTATGAGACTCCCTTACTCCAATAGGGCCACGCCATCGGAGTGTGGGTAAATAAACAAAAACAAGCTACTTTGGAGACTTTAATGGAACGCTCAGACAGTGCATTTCGCTTTTAATTAGAAAACAGAGCGTCTTTTAACATCTAAAATTCATATAAATTTAACCGGAACCCCCACATCTAACTTAAAAAATTCAGCTGCGCACCCCTGGTTAACCGCGATCTCTATAAGGCCTAGGGAATTCACATACCAGAAAGCTTCTCCCAAATCCACATCACTGAAAGTCTGCGCTGCAGAGACTAAATCCCCACTAGGCAATTGAAGCTGGCCTTGCCTGAATTTAGTTCCACAAATCCCTGTCATAGCATTCCCATAATGATCGATATAGATGATTTCTTCAAGATTTCCTGGGTCTTCAGTAACCACAGCTTTATCCCAACGCTGACCTAAAAGTTCTTTATCCAGGGGATTTTCAGCCTTGGCTAACCTAGCCGCAACCGGCGCAAATAAATCCCGGCCATGGAAGGTTGCAGAGAGTGATGGAGGACGCCAAGTAATACGCCACAAAGCTGCGGTTACCGAGCGCCCCATAACAACATCGAATAACCCATTTCCTGGACCAACATACCAACGATCATCCGCACAAACTATAACTGGTTCTCGATCACTAGAACCTACGCCGGGATCTACTACCGCAAAGACTACGATACCAGCAGGCAAATGTTGTCCCAAGGCTGCTAATAAATGTGCCGATGCATGGGGGGAAAATCGGGGGGCATCAGCCATGAGATTAACGACCGGAATATTTGGTGCCTGCTGTTGAAGTACGATCCGCACCTGGCCAAGATAGGGGCCCAAAACTCCAAAATCGGTGAAAAGCCCGATCATTTAAATATTTCGTAGCAAACTTAAGCACATCCTCTATAAATGTGTACCCTAAAAAAACTTAAGAACTTTATTTCGCGTTGGAGATCCGTATTTACTACTTTTAGGAAAGAGAAAATATAAAGCAAATAATAGGATAAGTTGCCCGCTTAGCTTACTTTTACTTTTGGGAATTTTTCTCTCAAAAATATCTTCACTCCTCCTGCGAATCGGGGAGCGGGCGCTCAAGTAATTCCACAATTGCCATCGGTGCGTTATCTCCCACCCGAAATCCTCTTTTTAAAATCCGGAGATACCCGCCAGGACGGGCTTGATAGCGAGGACCTAATTCATTAAATAATTTGGTCACTGCCTTTCTATCACGCAAGCGCGAAAATACTAACCGCCGATTAGCGACAGAATCTTTTTTAGCCAGAGTAATTAATGGCTCTGCGACACGGCGAATCTCCTTTGCTTTAGGCAGGGTTGTGTTGATCATTTCATGTTCAATGAGTGACACAGCCATATTACGGAACATCGCCCTTCGGTGGGCACTAGTTCGGTTTAATTTTCTTCCACTATAGCGATGGCGCATGAAATTGTCCCTCTATTCATTCTAGACCATTATCTCAAGCAGTAACTTTAGTTTCTTCTTCACGTAGCCCCGCCGGCGGCCAATTTTCTAGACGTATACCTAAAGATAGCCCCCGTAACGTCAATACATCCTTAATTTCCGTTAGCGATTTCTTACCCAAATTAGGAGTTTTTAATAACTCAACCTCCGTCTTCTGAATAAGATCGCCAATATAGTAAATATTTTCTGCTTTAAGGCAATTTGCTGAGCGTACTGTCAATTCCAGATCGTCTATTGGTTGTAATAGCACAGGATCAATCTCAGCCGCCTTTTTCTCTTTAGCCGTTTCAATTCTACCTTCCAACTCAACGAAAGCCGTTAACTGATCTTGCAGAATAGTTGCAGCCTTTCGTACTGCTTCATCCGGAGCGATAGTACCATTCGTTTCGATCTCTATAATCAGCTTATCTAAATCAGTTCGCTGCTCAACACGGGCACTATCCACTTCATAAGTCACTCTTCGGATAGGGCTAAACGAAGCATCAAGAATTAGGTGCCCGATAGAGCGTTCATCCTCTTCCTTAGGTATTCGCACGGAAGCTGGTTGATAACCTCGCCCACGGACAACCTTCATAGTGAGATTAAGCTCACCAGATTTAGTGAGATGAGCAATAACATGCTTAGGATTGATAACCTCTACATCATGCTCCAGTTGAATATCTCCTGCAGTGACCGTTACCGGCCCTTTACTGCTCAGACTCAAGGTAACTTCATCACGACCATGCAGCTTGATTGCAACTCCTTTAAGATTAAGCAGGATCTCTGTCATGTCTTCCTGCACCCCTTCCTTGGTGGTATACTCATGTAGCACACCATCAATTTGCGCTTCAATAATGGCGCATCCTGGCATCGAAGATAGCAGGATTCGGCGCAGAGCATTACCCAGGGTATGCCCAAATCCACGTTCTAGCGGTTCTAAAGTAACTTTAGTTGCGTAATCGTTAATACGCTGGACATCTACTATCCTGGGCTTAAGAAAATTAGATACTTGCATGGGTAGCACACTTCCCCTCTAGGAATTAATATCGCACCGGAAGTATGTTAAGACGCGAGCGCGCCCTCTATAGGATATAGGTATTTTATTTCCTTACTTCGAATAAAGTTCAACGACCAAATTTTCCTGAATATCGGGGGCAAGCTCGCTACGCTCCGGTACCCTTTTAAATACACCTTCTAACTTACCCGCGTTAATTTCCATCCACTCGGCTTCTGTTCGTGCCTGGGCTAGCTCAAGTGCAAATTTTATTCGATCTTGCTTCTTAGCTTTTTCTCTAACGGCCACCACATCCTCAGCCCGTACCTGATATGAGGGAATATTAATTCCTTGTCCATTAACAAGAATCCCCTTATGGTTAATAAGCTGCCGTGCCTCGGCGCGGGTGCTTCCGAATCCCATTCTATAAACTACATTATCAAGGCGCGACTCAAGCAGTTTAAGTAAATTTTCACCCGTAGACCCCTTTCGCCGGGCCGCTTCCTTGTAATAGCGCCGAAATTGTCTCTCTAATACCCCATACATACGGCGCAGCTTCTGTTTCTCGCGTAGCTGCAGAGCATAATCTGACATGCGGGCGCGTCTTGTCCCTGCTCCATGCTGGCCGGGCACCTGCTCAATCTTACACTTGGAATCAATGGGGCGAACACCACTTTTTAAAAATAAATCCGTACCTTCCCGCCGCGCCTGCTTGAGCTTAGGACCTGTATATTTAGCCAACTTTAACTCTCCTTAATTAAACCCTTCGCTTTTTAGGGGGACGGCATCCATTGTGGGGAATGGGTGTAATATCTGCGATATTTGTAACCTTAAACCCCGCATTATTCAAAGATCGTGCAGCAGATTCACGCCCTGGCCCCGGCCCTTTAACTCGGACTTCTAAATTTTTCATACCCATCTCTTGGACTATCCGGCCGGCTTTCTCAGCAGCTACTTGAGCAGCAAACGGTGTACTTTTCCGCGAGCCTCGAAAACCGCTGCCTCCCGAAGTCGCCCACGCCAAGGTATTTCCCTGGCGGTCAGTGATCGTCACGATCGTGTTGTTAAAAGAGGCATGAATATGGGCGATACCATCAGCTACGACCCTTTTCACTCGTTTTTTTGTACTTGCTTTCGCCATGTGCGTAGTACCCTGCTTTTTTATTTCCTAGCCAACCGCCGCGGGCCCTTGCGCGTCCTTGCATTCGTCTGAGTGCGCTGTCCTCGCACTGGAAGTCCCCTGCGATGGCGGTGTCCCCGATAACAGCCCAAGTCCATTAGTCGTTTAATATCCATGCTTATTCCACGCCGCAGGTCCCCCTCCACGGGATACTTAGCAACCTCAGCGCGTAATCCCTCTAATTCGTTATCAGAAAGATCCCTAACCTTTTTATCAGAAGGTACGCCAACCGCCTTGCAGATCTTACGAGCACGGCTTAGCCCTATTCCATAAATAGAGCTGAGTGCGATTACCGTGTGCTTATGCACCGGGATATTAATTCCAGCGATACGGGCCATTCACCGTCTCCACAAAGAAGTCGTTAGTTATGCTACGCATAACCTGTTATTTTATCTTATAAGTCGATATACTGACAACTACTATCTTGGTTACTCTAGGGAGTAATTTTACCCTTGGCGTTGTTTATGCCGGGCATCTTTGCATATAACCCGCACTACGCCTTTCCGGCGCACAACCTTGCAATGGCGGCAAACTTTTTTTACCGAAGCACGAACCTTCATTATCTTTCTCCTGGCCCTTTATTAATCAATGTAATAGGCTCCCAGTAGTCGCCCCGCTTCCCTTTAACTGCGATTTCTTAAGTAAGCTCTCGTATTGATGGGACATCAAATGCGCCTGCACCTGAGCGACAAAATCCATAACAACAACCACGATAATCAGTAAGGAGGTACCCCCAAAATAAAACGGAACATTCCAATACAGAATCAAGAACTCAGGCAAAAGGCATACTGCGGTGACATAGATCGCACCACCCAAGGTAAGCCGACCCATAACAGTATCGATATAGCGAGTAGTCTGCACTCCCGGTCGTACTCCAGGAATAAACGCTCCCGATTTTTTTAAATTATCCGCTGTCTCTTTCGGATTGAATACCAACGCTGTATAAAAGAAACAAAAGAAGATAATAGCTATAGCATACAAGAGTACATAAATAGGCTGCCCCGGGGAAAGGGTAGCAGATAAATCTCTGAGCCAACCCATCCCTTCGCTAGCGCCAAACCAACTTGATACCGTTGCCGGGAATAAAATAATACTTGATGCAAAAATAGGGGGAATAACACCCGACATATTAATTTTTAACGGCAAATGACTTACCTGCCCCCCGAAAACCTTTCTTCCGTGTTGCTGTTTAGCATAATGCACTAAGATACGCCGCTGAGCACGCTCCATAAACACCACGAAAGCCGTAACCAATAGTGCTAACGTCAAAAGCACTAATACTGTAAAAGTATGTAATTCACCGGTTCGAGCTAACTCCAATGTTCCGCCAAGCGCCGAAGGCAACCCAGCAACAATAGCTGCAAAAATAATCAGCGAAATTCCGTTTCCTATACCACGCTCAGTGATTTGCTCGCCTAACCACATTAGAAACAAAGCCCCGGTCACCAACGTTATTACCGCTGTTACCCTGAAAATCAAGCCTGGCTCGATAACGACGGAAGCGCCCCCAACTTGCTGAGACTCCAACGCAATAGTTACTCCCACTGCTTGTATGGTAGACAATACCAACGTGCCATAGCGTGTATATTGGGTGATCTTTCGCCGCCCCGAGGCGCCCTCTTTTCGAAGCTGCTCTAGTTTTGGATGAACCGCCGTTAGCAGTTGCATAATGATAGAAGCGGAAATATACGGCATAATTCCTAATGCGAAAACTGATAAACGCTCTAACGCTCCTCCAGAAAACATGTTAAACATGTCCAGAATAGTGCCGCGCTGCTGCTCAAACAAAGTAGCCAGCGTTACCGGATCAATCCCTGGCACAGGAATGAATGTGCCAACCCGATAGACTAGCAAAGCGCCTATAACAAATAGTAGCCTTTGTCGGAGTTCAACTAATTTGCCAGAGGAATTTCGATCGAATGACTTTTTGGAGGCGCGTTTCGCCACAGTTACTCTCCGATGCGGCCGCCCGCCGCTTCAATAGCTCTGCGTGCGCCTGCAGATACCATAATTCCCTGCAAGCTTATCGACTTATCAAGCTTACCCGATGCAATAACTTTAACTCGTTTGGCCCATCTTGGAATTAATCTGGCTTTCACGAGAGCAGCAATATCTACCGTATCAGCTTTTACCTTTGCAAGCTGGTCTAAGCGCACCTCAACTCCGAAACGAGCCTTACGGGAGCTAAAACCTATTTTAGGAACGCGCCTTTGTAAGGGCATCTGACCACCTTCAAAGCCAACCTTACGAAAGCCCCCCGATCGCGATTTCTGGCCCTTATGCCCACGACCACAAGTTTTGCCCCAGCCCGATCCAATGCCGCGGCCAACACGCTTTTCTGCCTGCTTGGCACCGGGGGCTGACGAGATCGTATTTAATCGCATTTTAGCCTTCCTCTAACTTCAAAAGGTAAGATACCTTTTGGATCATTCCTCGATTTTCAGGGGTATCAATAATCTCAACCGTTTGGCCAATCTTGCGAAGCCCTAAACCAGCAACACACGCCTTATGTCGCGCTAATCGCCCAATAGTGCTTCTTACTAGCGTTACCCTAAGCGTCCTCTTTTGCGCTGCCATCATCCACCACCCACGATCTCTTCGAGATTTTTGCCCCGCTTAGCCGCAATGGTTTCCGGGCTTGACATCTGCACAAGCCCCTTAACGGTAGCTTGCACAACGTTCACAGGATTCGCAGAACCTATACATTTTGCCAGAACGTTATGAACACCCACAACTTCAAAAACGGCACGCATTGCGCCTCCAGCAATAATCCCCGTTCCCTCAGAAGCAGGTTGCATATGAACCTTGGCGGCACCATGGCGAGCAGTAATTGGATGCTGCAACGTATCTCCTTCTAAGGGGACTGAAATCATATTCTTTCTCGCATTTTCCATAGCCTTTTGAATAGCAACGGGTACTTCGCGAGCTTTACCTCGGCCAAATCCGACACGTCCCTTCCCGTCACCTACCACCGTTAAGGCCGAAAAACCAAATTGACGCCCGCCTTTCACAACCTTAGCAACACGTCTCACGCCAACCAACTTCTCCAGTAATCCATCTCCGGTTACCCGGCGATCTGTCTGTGCCATCAGTTTCAACCTTTAAAACTGTAATCCACCTTCCCGGGCCGCATCTGCTAATGCTTTTACCCGACCATGGTATTTGTAGCCAGAGCGATCAAAGGCAACCTTGGCAATGCCCTTCGCCCTAGCCCGCTCGGCAATCGTCTTACCAACGGTAATTGCTGCTTCTTTATTACCGGTACTCTTAAGCTGTTGCTTCAGCATTGACTCAACCGTTGAGGCACTCGCAACGACATTTCCATCCGCTGGCTTGATTATTTGCACATAAATATGCTTAGGCGTGCGGTGAACCGTTAATCGCACCATCCCTAGCTCATGAATTTTATGTCGTGTTTTAGCCGCGCGTCGTAATCTTGCTGTTTTTTTATCCACATTACATTCCTACCTATGACTTCTATTTTTTCTTCGCTTCCTTGCGCACAACTATTTCGTCTGCATAGCGAACACCTTTTCCTTTATAAGGTTCGGGCGGCCTGAATCCGCGAATGTTCGCCGCAGCCTGTCCAACCTGCTGCTTATCATATCCTTTGATGATGATTTCAGTCGGACTAGGCACTTCAATAGTAAGACCCTCTGGCGCAGTAAATTCGACGGGATGAGAATAGCCTAAATTAAGCACAAGCCTTCGCTCTTGCATCTGCGCCCGGTAACCTACCCCAACTAGTTGCAAACGCCGCTCAAAACCTTGGCTAACTCCCTGTATCATATTATTTACTAGGGCACGGGTTGTGCCCCTAAGCGCATTTACTCGCTTATCCGCATTCTTCGCCGAAAAGCGCAGTATTTCCCCTTCTTGGTTTACCTGTATCAAAGGGTGAAAAGCAAACGTAAGAGAACCCTTTGCGCCCTTTACCTCAATGTTATTATCCCCAGAAAGCGTGACTTCGACCCCCTTCGGGATCGGCACGGGGTTATCAGCAATTCTTGACATGCTTCCCTACCTCTTTTAGGCAACGTAGCACAATACTTCGCCGCCTTCTCCAATGGATCTCGCGGCTTTATCCGTCATAACACCGCGAGATGTGGAGACAATAGCAATACCTAACCCGCCACGGATTCTAGGCAGTTTATCTCTGCTTTTATACATACGCAGCCCTGGGCGACTCGCCCGGTGGATATCCTCAATCACCGGTTTGCCTCCATGATACTTTAGGCGTATTACTAATGTAGGCTTTACACCAGCTATCATCTTACAATCTTCAATGTAACCTTCTTCTCTTAGCACGCGAGCAATATTCACCTTCAATTTGGAAGAAGGCATACTGATTTCCACCTTGCTCGCATTCTGACCATTACGGACTCGTGTCAGCATGTCCGAGATCGGATCGGTCATACTCATATATTTTTTAGCCCCTTTTATAAAATTAAGGTATTAATAATATTAAAAATTATAGAGGCTTTACCAACTAGCCTTAACTAGGCCTGGAACATCTCCACGCATAGCCACCTCACGGAGCCTATTACGGGATAGACCGAACTTACGTATATAACCTCGAGGCCGCCCCGTTAAGCGGCAACGTCTCCGTTGGCGTACGGGCGAAGAGTCTCTAGGCAAACTATGAAATTTAAGCATTACCCTTTGACGTTCTTCTGGACTAAGACTTTCATCCCGCATCTGCGTTTTTAACTCTACACGTCTAGCCGCATATTTACGCGCTACGCGTATCCGCTTCAGCTCCCTATTAATCATGCATCTTTTTGACATCGCTAAACCTCTAGCCCTGCTAAGTATGAGTTCTAAACGGAAAATTAAATGCCCTAAGCAATGCTTGACCTTCCTCATCCGTTTTTGCTGTGGTTGTTATCGTGATATTCATTCCCCTTATAGCATCAATCTGGTCATAGTCGATCTCTGGGAAAATAATCTGCTCACGAATACCCATATTATAGTTACCCCTCCCATCAAAAGACTTAGGACTAAGCCCACGGAAGTCCCGAATTCGAGGAATCGCTATATTAATTAGCCGGTCTAAAAATTCGTACATCTGCTTACGACGCAAGGTAACTTTACAGCCGATAGGCCAACCCTCACGGATCTTAAATCCGGCTACCGACTTTCGCGCACGAGTGAGCATCGGTTTCTGGCCAGAAATCCTAGCCATATCACCCATAACTCGCTCCAAGATTTTTTTATCTCCGACCGCTTCTCCAGCCCCTATATTCAAGGTGATTTTTTCGATCCGAGGCACCGCCATAACCGACTGATAACCAAGACGCTCCCGTAGCTGGTTAACCACTGTATCCCGATAATGTCTTTGCAACCTTGCCATACTAATCTACCACTGAGCTCTGGAATAAGTTCAAACAACCCTGGACGCTTCTCTAAGCGTCAATGATTTCATCGTTTGATTTGAAATAACGCACCTTACGACCATCTTCCAATTTCCTAAAACCAACCCGATCACCTTTCTCCGTAGTCGGGTTGTAAAGCATAATATTAGAGATATGTATCGATGCCTCCCGCTCAATAATTCCCCCAGGCTTATTAGCGGTCGGGTTAGGCCGGGTATGCCGTTTTACCATGTTAACATCTTGTACGATCACACGCTCATCGCCTAATATGCGTAGAACTTTTCCTTGCTTCCCTCTACTCCTCCCGGCGGTAACGATAACCTCATCGCCTACCCTTACTCTGCGCATCACTATCCTCCCTATAATACTTCCGGGGCCAAAGAAACAATCCTCATAAAGTTCTCAACGCGCAGCTCCCTTGTCACGGGGCCAAAGATTCGAGTACCTATAGGCTGTAACTGGTTATTCAATAATACAACGGCATTATTATCAAACCGAATAAGTGACCCATCCGCCCGGCGAACCCCTTTTCTGGTCCGCACGATCACCGCATTATAAACTTCACCTTTTTTCACTTTACCGCGCGGAATCGCTTCCTTGACTGCAACCTTAATAATATCGCCAATTCCCGCATAGCGCCGCTGTGACCCGCCTAATACCTTTATACACAAAAGCCGACGAGCACCGCTATTATCTGCCGCCTCTAGGCTAGTCTGCATTTGAATCATTCCTGCCCTCCACTTAATCTCATCAGGGAATCAAGCATTATTCAACGTGCGCGCTCAAGGATATCAACCAATTTCCAGGCCTTAGTCTTAGATAGCGGACGTGCCCCTGCAATCGCTACAATATCGCCTATCCGGCACTCATTATTTTCATCATGGGCATGCAACTTAGTAAAACGCCTTACATATTTTTTGTAGAGCGAGTGAGCAACTTTACGCTCTATAAGCACCGTAATCGTCTTATCCATCTTGTCACTCACTACGCGGCCGATAATGGTGTGTGAAATTTTCTCCTGATCGCTCATAGCCTACTGCGCCTGCCGTTGTTTTTCAGTGAGTACCGTTTTAACCCGAGCAATGCTACGTCGAACTCGCTTCAACTCGCTATTTCGCACCAACTGCCCAGTACCCATTTGCATCCGCAGCTTAAACCGCTCTCGAGAGAGCTCCAAGAGCTCCTTCTGCAATTCATCTTCCGTCTTTGTTCGCAATTCTTGAACTTTCATCACATAATCGCCCGGGTAACAAATACCGTTTTAATAGGCAATTTAGCTGCCGCTAATTCAAAAGCCCTCCGTGCTACTCCCTCCGGCACACCTTCCATCTCATAAAGGACGCGGCCAGGCTGTATATTGGCAGCCCAAAATTCTACGCTCCCCTTACCTTTTCCTTGACGTACTTCAAGAGGTTTTTGAGTAATTGGTTTATCCGGAAAAATCCGAATCCAAATTTTTCCGCCCCGCTTAACATGCCTGGTCATAGCGCGCCGCGCAGCCTCGATTTGGCGAGCGGTAATCTGCCCTCTACCTATAGCCTTCAAGCCATATTCGCCAAAATCTATCTGGCTACCTCGGAGGGCTTGTCCACGATTTCTGCCTTTTTGCTGTTTACGGAACTTAGTTCTTTTCGGCTGTAACATATTTATTACCCTAGCTTATCGCTGAGCTTCCCGTGGCAACCTGCGGCTCCGGCTGCTCAAATACTTCGCCCTTAAATATCCATACCTTAACGCCAAGAATTCCATAGGTAGTCCTTGCCTCAGCAAAACCATAGTCTATATCAGCGCGTAGCGTGTGCAATGGTACCCGACCTTCCCGATACCACTCGCTGCGCGCAATCTCTGCCCCATTTAAGCGCCCAGAGACTTTTATCCTAATACCTTGCGCACCTACACGCATAGCGTTGGTAACCGCACGCTTCATCGCTCGACGAAACATGATTCGCCGCTCAAGCTGCTGAGCCACATTTACAGCAACAAGCGTTGCGTCCAATTCAGGCTTGCGTATCTCTTGAATATTAATATGAACGGGTATACCCATCATTCCTGAGACTTCTTGCCGCAGGTTGTTGATATCCTCACCCTTCTTTCCGATGACAATACCTGGACGCGCAGTATGAATGGTAATTCTGGCATTACGCGCGGGCCGATCGATCTGAATATTACTCACTAGCGCATGGGATAGCTTCTTGGTAAGGTAGCTACGAACTGCTAAATCATTATTCAGCAATTCACTAAATTGACCGCTATCTGCATACCATTTAGAGTTCCAATCCTTAACAATACCTAAACGGATCCCAATAGGATGTACTTTTTGCCCCATTAGCTATCTGTGCTCCCCTAATCCTCTGCAACCATCACCTTAATATGGCAAGAGCGCTTAAAAACTCGACTAGCACGCCCTCTAGCCCTTGCGCGGATTCGCTTTATAGTAGGTCCTTCGTTAACCATGATGGCAGCAACGCGCAGCTCATCGATATCAGCTCCATCATTGTGCTCAGCATTCGCAATAGCCGACTCCAGCACTTTTCTAATAAGAACCGCTGCTTTTTTAGGGCTAAAGCTCAAAACATCCAATGCCTTATCTACAGGCAGCCCGCGAACCTGATCTGCAACTAGCCGACCTTTTTGAGCCGATAGCCGCGCATTTTTTAATATTGCCGTAGTTGCCATTTCCCGCTCCGTTACTACCTAGATTTTTTATTAGCCACATGGCCTTTAAAGGTACGTGTCGGGGCAAATTCACCCAATTTATGACCAACCATATTTTCCGTGACTAAAATAGGAATATGCTGTCGTCCATTATGGACAGCAATCGTCAATCCAATCATTTCCGGGACAACCATAGAGCGACGCGACCAGGTCTTAATCGGACGCCGACTCTGGGATGCGCTCGCCTCCAGCACCTTTTTTTGTAGATGGGGGTCCACAAATGGGCCTTTTTTAATCGAACGCGGCATGCTTCATCCTCTCACTCTAAGTTATTTATTTTTTACGTCGGCGTACAATAAACTTTCCCGTACGCTTGTTACGGCGAGTCTTATACCCCTTAGTGGGTACCCCCCAAGGGCTAACAGGGTGGCGGCCACCTGAAGTGCGACCCTCACCACCCCCATGGGGATGATCTACAGGGTTCATCGCAACCCCGCGCACGGTGGGCCGTTTCCCTCGCCAGCGCTTAGCTCCCGCCTTACCTAAAGACCGGAGAGCATGCCCATCATTGCCTACTTCTCCAATTGCTGCTCGGCACTCAAGTGGTACTTTTCGTATCTCACCTGAGCGCAAACGCAACATCGCATAATCACCCTCACGTGCAACCAACTGACAGGAAGAACCCGCGCTTCGTGCTAATTGAGCACCTTTACCTGGCTTTAGCTCAATACAATGCACAAGCGTACCAACTGGAATATTCCGTAGCGGAAGACAATTTCCATCTCGAATCGGAGCTTCCCGTCCAGAAGTTATGATATCACCAACCTTAACCGCCTTGGGTGCAATGATATAACGCTTTTCCCCATCAGAATAGCTAATTAACGCAATATGAGCACTACGATTTGGATCGTATTCTATCCTCTTCACGCGTCCAGAGACGCCGGTTTTATTGCGCCTAAAATCAATAATTCGGTAGAGCCGCTTATGCCCGCCACCACAATGGCGAACGGTTATTCTACCCTGATTATTCCGGCCCCCGCTCTTGCTTAGTTTCTTAGTTAAAGCAGGATGGGGTCTACCCTTATATAATTCGGGGGAAACCACCTGAACCACAAACCGGCGGCCAGCGGATGTAGGTTTGGCTTTTACAATCGGCATAGCTATTTCCTTAATTTATCCAAATAACAACCAGCTGTTATTCAACACTTACGAAATCAATTTCATAGCCCGCTTGCAGCACCACGTAGGCTTTTTTCCAATCGCTGCGGCGACCGATATACCGTCCCGAACGCTTACGCTTTCCCTTAACTAGCGCTGTATGCACTTTATTAACTTTGACATCAAATAAAAGTTCAACCGCCCGTTTAACTTCTCGCTTGTCAGCATTAGGCAAGACTTTAAAAACCACCTGATTATGCTTTTCCCCTACTAACGTGCTTTTTTCCGAAACCACAGGCGCCAAAATAACCTTAGTCAAGTGCTCCTCATTCATGTGAGGCCCCCCTCGAAACAACGGATCGCATCCTCCGTTATCAGAACCCCATCAAACCGAATTAATTCAACAGGACTAACTCTACCCACATTACTTATAGCAACTGTTGGAATATTGCGGGCAGACAATTCAAGATTACGATCATCTTCAGCGACCACAACCAATACATTGCGCCAAGTAATAGACTTTAATAACTTAGCCAAATCCTTTGTTTTCGGTTTAGAAAGTATAATTTTATCTACCATCCTTAACCTGTCTTGACGCACAAGCTCTGATAAAATCGAGCGCATAGCCGCTCGGTACATTTTTTTATTTACCTTTTGCGAGTAATCTCCCGGCTTGGCAGCAAAAACCTTGCCGCCACCCCGCCATAGCGGGCTTCGAATGGTACCCGCCCGAGCACGGCCCGTCCCCTTCTGCCGAAAAGGCTTAGCGCCACCCCCTCGAACCTCCGAGCGCGTTTTATGGGCACGCGTGCCCGCTCGAGCTTTAGCCAAATAGGCAGTAATCACTTGATGGATAAGAGACTCATTAAAATGTTGAGCAAACACGGCATCGGACAGCTGCACTGTACCCGTTTCAGAATTTTTTGAGAGCGACTGCACTGGGAGCTCCATCACCCTTTCCTCCTTATATCTATCTTAAACGGACTTGACTGCCGGTTTAACTATCACATCGCCTCCTGGCGCGCCAGGTATAGCTCCTTTTATCAATAACAATTGGCGCTCTTCATCAACCCGCACTAACTCAAGGTTTTGGACGGTACGCCGCACATTTCCCATTTGCCCAGCCATTTTTTTTCCTTTAAACACGCGGCCTGGAGTTTGGCATTGACCAATAGAGCCTGGAGCACGGTGGGATAATGAATTACCATGGCTGGCATCTCCACCGCCGAAATGATAGCGGCGAACTACACCAGCAAAACCACGTCCTCGAGTAACGCCGATAACATCAACTCTTTGTCCGACCTCAAACAAGCTTACTTTAAGCTCATCGCCAACCTCAATATTCTTTTCTTTCTGGATTTCAAAACGAAATTCCCGCAGCTTTCGGCCAGGCTCTACCTTCGCCTTTGCAAAGTGCCCCTTGAGCGGCTTAGTGACTCGAGCAGGGCGTCTCTCACCTACCGTTACTTGCGCCGCCTGGTAACCATCTCGCTCTAGAGTCTTAACCTGGGAAATCCGATTCGGAGTTGCCTCAATCACCGTTACCGGTATTGACGCTCCTTCATCCGTAAAAACACGGGTCATCCCTATCTTCCGGCCGATTAGTCCGATTGCCATTCGTCTATCCTCGCGCCTGCCACTGTATACACACTTGTCAGGTTAATTTAATCTGGACATCAACGCCCGCAGCCAAATCTAGCTTCATCAAGGCATCAACGGTCTTTTCTGTCGGATCTACAATATCCATTAATCGCTTATGGGTACGAATCTCATACTGATCTCGCGCGTCCTTGTTGACATGGGGAGATATCAGTATCGTGAACCTTTCCTTGCGAGTAGGCAATGGAATTGGCCCACGTACGTGAGCTCCTGTGCGCTTAGCAGTACCCACGATTTCTCGAGCCGATTGGTCAATCAGACGATGGTCAAACGCCTTTAGTCGGATTCTAATGATTTGTTGCTTGGCCATATCGCTGCTACTCGATCACTTTACTGACGACGCCGGCCCCTACCGTACGCCCCCCCTCACGGACGGCAAAACGCAACCCCTCCTCCATCGCAATAGGCGCAATCAAACTGACTGTCATCTGAATATTATCCCCCGGCATCACCATCTCCACCCCATCGGGTAAATCAATCGCTCCCGTCACATCCGTGGTCCGAAAATAAAACTGCGGACGATAGCCTGTGAAAAACGGCGTATGCCGCCCCCCTTCATCCTTGGAAAGAACATATACTTCCGCATAAAACTTCGTATGCGGGGTAATCGACTTGGGCTTGGCCAACACTTGACCACGCTCCACATCCTCGCGCTTGGTACCGCGCAACAAAACCCCCACATTGTCCCCCGCTCGCCCCTCATCCAAAAGCTTGCGGAACATCTCAACCCCCGTGCAAATAGTCTTCTGCGTCTCCCGCATCCCAACTATCTCTATCTCTTCCCCTACCTTGATAATACCCCGCTCCACTCGACCCGTTACTACCGTTCCTCGGCCCGAAATCGAAAACACATCTTCTATCGGCATCAAAAACGGCTGGTCTACCGCCCGCTGGGGCTCAGGAATATACGCATCCATATGCTCCACCAACTTCACTATCGATGGAACGCCTATCTCACTCGTATCTCCCTCCAACGCCTTCAGCGCGCTACCCACCACTATCGGTGTGTCATCCCCCGGAAATTGATAACTATCCAGCAACTCCCGAACTTCCATCTCCACTAATTCCAATAGCTCCGGATCGTCTACCATATCCGCTTTGTTTAAATACACCAATATAAATGGCACTCCCACCTGACGCGCTAGCAATATATGCTCTCGCGTCTGGGGCATCGGACCATCCGCTGCCGATACTACCAGCACCGCTCCATCCATCTGCGCCGCTCCCGTAATCATGTTCTTCACATAATCCGCATGACCCGGGCAATCCACATGCGCATAGTGGCGATTCTCCGTCTCATACTCTACATGCGACGTCGCTATCGTGATCCCCCTCTCTCGCTCCTCCGGCGCATTGTCTATCTGGTCGTAGGCCCGGAACTCACCCCCATACTGCTCCGATAATATCCGCGTCAACGCCGCCGTTAACGTCGTCTTACCATGGTCTACGTGACCAATCGTGCCTACGTTTATATGCGGCTTCTTCCGCTCAAATTTCGACTTGGACATGGTAGCTTACCTCACAAGGATAACTGTTTATCTATCTCATTGAGACTTTTTAATGATCGCCCCGGCGATGTTAGAGGGCGCTTCATTGTACTTTGAGAACTCCATTGTATAATTAGCTCGCCCCTGCGTAGCCGAACGGAGATCAGTGGCATATCCAAACATTTCCGCTAATGGTACTTCTGCTCGAATAATTTTGCCGCTAAGGGAGTCCTCCATCCCTTGCACCATGCCGCGGCGCCGATTGAGATCACCCATTACGTCACCCATATATTCCTCGGGAGTCACTACCTCTACTTTCATAATAGGCTCAAGCAACACAGGATCCGCTTTTTGCACTCCTTCCTTGAAGGCCATAGACCCTGCAATTTTAAAAGCCATCTCGCTAGAATCCACATCGTGATATGAACCATCATATAAGGTCACCTTGACATCAACCACAGGATACCCAGCAATTACTCCATTCTCGGTTTGTTCCTTTATCCCCTTATCAACCGCAGGAATAAACTCCTTAGGCACGGTACCGCCTACAATTTTATTAACAAATTCATATCCCTTGCCGCGCTCTTGAGGTTCCAATTTGAGCCAAACATGACCATATTGGCCTCGACCGCCACTCTGGCGCACAAATTTACCTTCCTGTTCTATGCTACGGCGTATTGTTTCCCGGTACGCTACCTGGGGGGCACCTACATTAGCCTCAACCTTAAACTCTCGCCTCATGCGGTCAACAATAATATCTAAATGCAACTCTCCCATCCCTGCGATGATAGTCTGCCCAGACTCTTCATCGGTACGGACCCTAAATGAAGGATCCTCCCTAGCCAGCTTTCCAAGGGCTATAGACATCCTTTCCTGATCACCCTTGGTTTTAGGCTCAATAGCAACAGAGATCACAGGATCCGGAAATTCCATACGCTCCAATAAAATAATGTGATTCGTGTCGCATAAAGTATCACCAGTTGTCACGTTTTTTAGACCAACCGCAGCGGCAATATCACCAGCCATCACATCCTTAATTTCTTCACGGCTATTAGAGTGCATCTGAAGTAAACGGCCAATACGTTCGCGATTCCCAGAAGCTGCGTTATAAACTGTGTCCCCCGAGCTTAATACTCCAGAATAAACCCGGAAGAAGGTGAGATTTCCAACGTAAGGATCAGAAGCAATCTTAAAGGCTAGCGCGGCAAATGGTTCTTCATCAGAGGCGTGGCGCTCGCCCTCAGTGTCGTCTTTTTGTATCCCTTTAATAGGGGGAACCTCGATTGGGGATGGCATATAAGCAAGCACTGCATCCAGCATCGCCTGGACTCCCTTATTTTTAAAGGCGGAACCACATAAAGCGGGGACAATTTCTCCATTTAAAGTTCGAATGCGAAGGCCCTTAACGATATCTTCTAGCGGTAGATCGCCTTCCTCTAGATATTTCTCCATCAACTCTTCAGATGCTTCGGCAGCGGCCTCAATCATCTTTTCCCGGTATTCATCGCAGCTAGCCTGTAAATTTTTAGGTATTTCTTTTTCTTCAAAAGCCATACCCATACTGGCTGTATCCCAGTGGATAGCCTTCATCTTAATAAGATCGATCACCCCTTCAAAATTTTCTTCAGCGCCAACAGGCATCTGAATAGGAATCGGATTAGCTCCTAATCTGCTGCGAATTTGCTCAACTACCCGAATAAAATCAGCACCCTGCCGATCCATTTTATTAACAAATGCTAAACGGGGCACCTTATATTTATTCGCTTGCCGCCATACGGTTTCAGATTGGGGTTCTACCCCCCCCACCGCGCAGAACACAGCAACGGCGCCATCTAATACCCGCAAGGAGCGCTCTACCTCAATCGTAAAATCCACATGTCCGGGAGTATCGATGATATTGATTCGATGCTCTGGAAACTGCCTCGCCATTCCACTCCAGAAGCAAGTTGTCGCTGCGGAAGTAATCGTAATACCTCTCTCCTGCTCTTGCTCCATCCAATCCATAGTGGCAGCACCATCATGAACCTCGCCCAGCTTATGGGAGACACCTGTATAATATAGAATACGCTCGGTAGTAGTGGTTTTGCCGGCATCAATATGTGCCATAATGCCAATATTACGATAGCGCTCGATAGGAGTCTTCCGGGCCACGACAACAAATCCTTAATTTCTTAAATTTAAAAAACAAACCAAACCACTGAACATTTACCAACGATAATGCGCAAAGGCTTTATTCGCCTCTGCCATACGGTGGGTATCTTCTCGCTTCTTGACCGCGGTTCCCTTACCCTCATGGGCATCCAAAAGCTCCCCGGCTAGACGCAAATCCATAGATTTCTCGCTCCGCTTGCGAGCCGCTTCCACTAGCCAACGCATAGCAAGCGTGGAACGCCGTTCGGGACGGACCTCCACGGGCACTTGATAAGTCGCCCCACCTACGCGGCGTGACTTAACTTCAACTAATGGACGGACATTTTCCAGCGCTTTTTCCAAAACATCCATGGGATCCTGATTGGCTTTTTCCGATACCCGACCTAAAGCTCCATAAATTATTCTCTCTGCCAAAGATTTCTTGCCGCTCAGCATAAGAATAGTAATAAACTTAGCCAGCTGTACGCTCCCGTATTTGGGATCTGGCAGAACCTCTCGTCTCGCTATAACCCGTTTTCTCGGCATTTTTCGTTTCCGTCCAATTCTCGTCTATCACATTTAACCGCTATCTATAGATGAGGTAAGCACTACCCCTTTGGTCGTTTAGCCCCATACTTGGAGCGGCCTTGCCGACGATCCCCCACACCTGCTGTATCTAAAGAGCCTCGTACGATGTGATAGCGCACACCAGGTAAGTCCTTGACGCGACCGCCACGAATCAAAACTACCGAGTGTTCTTGCAAGTTATGCCCTTCACCTCCGATATAAGAGGTAACTTCCATACCATTAGTTAGACGTATACGGGCCACCTTACGCATGGCCGAGTTAGGCTTCTTTGGCGTAGTAGTATAAACTCGAGTACAGACCCCTCGCTTTTGGGGACAAGCCTGCAACGCGGGTACATTGCTTTTCTGCTTCTGCCGTACCCGCGGCTTACGAACCAATTGGTTAATGGTGGCCATGGATCTCTAAATACTCCAGACAAAATAAAGTTAAGCGCCCAAACGCCGATTATTCTCGGAGAATGAACGCTTCAGTATATTCGGGTTTCTAAATTCTCATCATTCCCCTTAAAAGGAGAATGCTATCTGCATAGAAAGCGAACAATTTTATTCTGAATTAAATTTTCTGTCAAGCGGTAGCAGCGCCTGACTCAGAAATCTCATCTTCACCATAATGGGAAGCGCCTGTATCAGCCGTCAAGGATTCTGGCTGCTCCAGCAACCGCCGCTTGCGACGCCGTTCAGAATGATAGGCTAAACCTGTCCCTGCGGGAATTAAACGGCCCACAATCACATTTTCTTTTAACCCCCGCAACTCATCGCATTTGCCTGTCACCGCTGCCTCCGTAAGCACCCGTGTAGTCTCTTGGAAAGAGGCAGCCGAAATGAAAGATTCCGTGGCTAAAGAAGCCTTGGTAATACCCAGGAGCACCGGCTCAAAACGAGCAGGTAATTTACCTTCCTTCTCCATTTTTTCATTTTCTTCCAGCAATCTTGACTTATCGATCTGCTCGCCCTTGAGAAAATTAGTATCTCCAGGTTCTATTATTTCCACTTTGCGAAGCATTTGGCAGATAATGACTTCAATGTGCTTATCATTGATTTTTACCCCTTGCAGGCGATATACCTCCTGAACTTCGTTAACAATATAATAAGTTAACTCCTCCACACCTCTTAGGCGTAAAATATCATGCGGTACAGGTGGTCCATCGACGATCGCTTCGCCTTTTTCAACATGCTCGCCTTCAAACACATTCACTTGACGCCACTTAGGAATCAATTCCTCATGCCGCTCGCTATCACTGCCAGTAATGATGAGCCGCTGCTTTCCTTTAGTTTCCTTACCAAAGCTTACCGTCCCTGAGATCTCGGCAAGCACCGCTGGATCCTTTGGTTTTCGGGCTTCGAAAAGGTCTGCTACTCTCGGCAAACCACCCGTAATATCGCGGGTCTTACTAGATTCTTGGGGCAATCGCGCCAATACATCACCCACACCAACCATAGCACCATCTTCTACAGAAACAATCGCTCCTGCTGGCAAATAATAATGAGCTGGAATATCCGTCCCTGCAAGGCACAGATCACTCCCCGCTTCATCAATCAATTTAACCATTGGGCGTAATTCTTTAACAGCAGCACCCCGCTGCTTGGGATCAAGCACCGTAAGGCTGGTCAAGCCGGTCACTTCATCAGCCTGACGTTCCACAGTAGTACCTTCCAGAAAATCCTGAAGTCTGACCTTACCCGCGACCTCGGTGATGACTGGATGAGTATGAGGAGCCCAAGTAGCAATGACTTGACCCGATTCCACTGTATCACCATCCCCTGCTGAAAGCTCGGCACCATAAGGAATCTTATAACGTTCCCGCTCACGCCCCTGTTCATCGACCACATGGACTTCACCGGAGCGGGAGACAGCAACATACTTACCGCTATCATGTTGAACAATCTTAACATTATGCAACCGAATGTTGCCTCTATACTTAACCTCAATCCTGTCGGTCGTCACTGCTCGAGAGGCTGCCCCTCCAATATGGAAAGTGCGCATAGTAAGCTGCGTGCCTGGCTCACCGATAGATTGCGCTGCAATAACACCAATAGCTTCACCGATATTGATACGGTGACCTCGTCCCAAATCCCGACCATAGCAAGCAGCACAGATTCCATACCGAGTCTCGCAGGTAATAGGTGAACGCACCTTCACTGCATCAATACCTAGCGTCTCAAGGTAATCAACCCAGGATTCATCCAGTAACGTACCAGCAGGTATAGCGACTTCATTACTTCCTGGCACATAAACATTAAGCGCCAGTACTCGCCCTAGAACACGCTCTCGTAACGGCTCCACAATATCGCCGCCCTCTACAAAAGGGGTCATATTAATTCCACGTGTGGTGCCGCAATCATCCTTTGTAACGACTAAATCTTGAGCCACATCCACTAAGCGCCGAGTCAAATACCCTGAATTAGCGGTTTTTAACGCTGTGTCCGCCAGACCCTTGCGGGCTCCATGGGTAGAGATGAAATACTGCAGGACATCCAATCCTTCACGAAAATTAGCGGTAATCGGCGTTTCAATAATTGAACCGTCCGGTTTAGCCATCAAGCCACGCATACCGGCAAGTTGGCGAATTTGGGCGGCCGATCCACGAGCACCGGAATCAGCCATCATATAGATAGAATTGAAAGTCTGTTGCTTGACGACATTACCTTTTGCATCGCGTACCTCCTCGCTTCCTAGACGTTCCATCATCGCCTTAGCAACTTGATCATTAGTATGGGACCAAATATCCACGACTTTATTGTAGCGCTCGCCATTAGTCACCAAGCCCGAAGCATACTGGTCCTCTATTTCCTTAACCTCTTCTTCCGCGTCGGTAAGGATCGCTTGCTTTTCCTTTGGCACCACCATGTCATTAACACCAATGGAAATACCGCTAAGAGTCGCCTGTCGGAATCCAAGGTACATCAGCCGATCAGCAAACACCACCGAAGTCTTAAGGCCAAGGCGCCGGTAGCAAATATTAACCAACTTAGAAATTTCTTTCTTGGTCATATTCTTATTAGCTAACTCAAAAGGCAGCCCTGGGGGCAAAAGTTCCGAGAGCAAGGCCCGCCCCACTGTGGTCTTAACAAGGCGGGTCGTCTCGCCTTTACCTTCAGACTTTGAGAGATCTATGTCGGTAATGCGCACTGCGATTTTTGCATGGAGATCAGCCGTATTTGTCTCATAGGCGCGCCGTACCTCATCGATATCGGCAAAGAGCATTCCTTCACCCTTAGCATTCACCCGCTCGCAGGTCATATAATAAAGCCCTAATACAACATCCTGGGTAGGGACAATAATGGGCTCTCCATTAGCTGGGGACAAAATATTGTTGGTAGACATCATTAGCGCACGGGCTTCCAACTGAGCCTCCAAGGATAGCGGCACATGAACCGCCATCTGGTCACCGTCAAAGTCAGCATTAAAGGCTACGCACACTAAGGGGTGGAGTTGAATTGCCTTACCTTCAATAAGCACCGGCTCAAAGGCTTGGATGCCAAGACGATGCAAGGTGGGGGCACGGTTAAGCATCACCGGATGCTCACGGATCACCTCTTCTAACACGTCCCATACCTCTGGGCCTTCCCGTTCCACTAATTTTTTCGCCGCTTTAATCGTGGTAGCAAGCCCAGCCCGCTCAAGCTTACCAAAGATAAAAGGCTTAAAAAGCTCCAGCGCCATCTTTTTGGGCAAACCACACTGGTGTAGCTTCAGAGTCGGACCCACCACAATCACCGAGCGGCCTGAATAATCCACCCGTTTCCCCAGCAAGTTTTGCCGAAACCGGCCCTGCTTACCTTTAATCATATCGGCCAGCGACTTTAAAGGTAACTTATTGGTGCCTGTGATCGCCCGCCCACGACGTCCGTTATCCAAAAGGGCATCCACGGACTCTTGGAGCATACGCTTTTCATTGCGCACGATAATATCAGGCGCATTCAAATCTAACAGCCGCTTGAGACGATTATTACGATTAATCACCCGCCGGTACAGATCGTTAAGATCGGAAGTAGCAAAACGCCCCCCTTCCAACGGCACTAAAGGCCGTAAATCCGGTGGTAATACGGGGAGGACTTCCAAAATCATCCACTCAGAACGATTACCTGAGTCAATGAAAGCCTCGATAAGCTTAAGCCGCTTGCTAAATTTTTTGATTTTGGTGTCAGAGTTGGTGCCTGTAATCTCCTCACGCAGCCTGGTCGCCTCTCCCTTAAGATCAAGGGTTTTTAACATTTTCTGAACGGCTTCTGCTCCCATACGAGCATCAAATTCGTCACCATATTCCTCAATGGCTTGAAGATAAGCCTCGTCTGCTAGGAGTTGCCCCCGCTCTAACGAAGTCATACCCGGATCAATAACCACAGATGCCTCAAAGTAGAGTACCCGCTCAATGTCCCGGAGCGTCATATCTAACAGTAGACTAATCCGCGAAGGCAGCGATTTTAAAAACCAAATATGAGCTACCGGACTCGCCAACTCAATATGACCCATGCGCTCCCGGCGAACTTTCGCTAGTGTCACCTCTACCCCGCATTTCTCACAAATCACGCCACGATGTTTGAGACGCTTATATTTACCACATAAGCACTCATAGTCTTTGACTGGGCCAAAAATCTTAGCGCAAAACAATCCATCCCGCTCTGGCTTAAAAGTTCGATAATTAATGGTTTCAGGCTTCTTGACTTCGCCGTATGACCAAGCCCGGATCATATCGGGAGACGCCAGGCCAATGCGTATGGAATCGAACTCCTCCATCTGGTTTTGCTGCTTGAGCAAATTCAGCAAATCTCTCATTTATGTGCTCCTCCATAGCCAAGCTGGCAAGATATATCTATTGTGACCATCAACCCGTCCTACTATGTCCACGGCCATTAGTCTTGTTCCAGTTCAATATCAATGCCGAGGGCACGAATTTCTTTGGTTAATACATTAAAAGATTCCGGCATACCCGCTTCCATACGGTAATCACCATCTACGATGTTCTTATACATCTTAGTGCGCCCGCTCACATCGTCGGATTTCACAGTAAGCATTTCCTGCAAAGTATAGGCTGCACCATAGGATTCCAGCGCCCATACCTCCATCTCACCAAAACGCTGTCCGCCAAACTGGGCCTTCCCACCCAAAGGCTGCTGAGTAACCAAGCTATAAGGACCCGTTGAACGGGCATGCATCTTGTCATCAACTAAATGGTTCAATTTAAGCATATGCATATATCCTACCGTTATCGGGCGGGCAAAGGCTTTTCCACTCCTGCCATCATAAAGATTTGTCTGCCCATTTATAGGCAAATCAGCCAACTCCAGCATAGCTTTAATCTCTTGCTCGGAAGCACCATCGAATACTGGTGTCGCCATAGGAACCCCATCACTCAGGTTATTCGCAAGCTCTAATACCTCTTTATCACTCAGAGAGTTCAAGTCTTCTCTCTTGCCACTAGCGTTATATATTCGATCTAAAAAAACACGCAGTTCAGAAACCTGTTGCCCTGAATCAAGGAGAGCACCAATTTTTCGACCTAGGCCCTTTGCCGCCCATCCTAAATGGGTTTCTAGAATCTGCCCAATATTCATCCGGGAAGGTACCCCTAGAGGATTAAGCACGATATCCACTGGAGTCCCATCTTCCATATAGGGCATGTCTTCAATAGGCACAATCGTGGAAATTACTCCCTTATTTCCATGCCGGCCTGCCATCTTATCACCTGGTTGAACACGGCGTTTTACGGCTAAATAGACCTTCACCATTTTCTGGACACCAGGAGGGAGATCATGTCCAGAAGTGAGCTTGGCACGTTGCTGCTGGAATTTTTCATCCATCGCAATCCGTTGTTCCTTAAGCTGTCCAGCGACCGATTCTAGCTGCTTACCCGCCTCCTCGCTACGTAGTCTAATCTCAAACCATCGTTCCCTAGGTAAATCAGCAAGGTAACTTTGGGTAATTTGAGTGCCCGCTTTTAGTTCTGCCGGCCCTCCTTCGACCGTCTTACCTACTAACACCTTCTCTAGACGTTGGTAGATATCAGTCTCCACGATACGAAATTCATCCCGCAAGTCCTTTTTGATCTTAGCGAGCTCCATCTCCTCTATCTCTAAGGCCCGAGCATCCTTTTCCACGCCATCACGGGTGAAAACCTGGACATCAATGACGGTGCCCTGCATACCTGAAGACACCCGCAAAGACGTATCCTTTACATCAGAAGCCTTTTCCCCAAAGATAGCTCGTAAGAGCTTTTCCTCCGGTGTCAATTGAGTCTCCCCTTTGGGAGTTACCTTGCCAACCAAAATATCGCCAGGTTTCACCTCAGCGCCAATATAAACAATACCCGCCTCATCCAACTTAGATAACGCCGCCTCGCTTACATTCGGAATATCGCTGCTAATCTCTTCTGGCCCTAACTTAGTATCTCGAGCAAAGCAAGTCAGTTCTTCAATATGAATGGAGGTAAAACGATCTTCTTCCACCACTCGCTCGGAAATAAGGATAGAATCCTCGAAGTTATAGCCATTCCAAGGCATAAAGGCAACGAGCAGATTCTGCCCCAAAGCTAATTCGCCCATATCTGTCGAAGGACCATCAGCCAACACATCACCTATAGCTACCGTATCGCCTGGCTTTACTAACGGACTCTGATTAATACAGGTGTTTTGATTCGAGCGGGCGTATTTAATGAGATTATAAATATCAACCCCCGGTTCATCGGAAGCCGTCTCTTCGTCATTAACTCGCACGACAACCCGGGCTGCATCCACAGAATCCACGATACCCCCACGGCGAGCAACCACCATCACGCCTGAATCACGAGCTACGAATTGCTCCATACCAGTACCTACTAAAGGGGTTTCCGCCCGCAAGGTAGGCACTGCCTGGCGCTGCATGTTAGATCCCATCAATGCACGGTTGGCATCATCGTGCTCTAAAAAAGGAATTAAAGATGCCGCTACCGATACGATCTGTTTAGGTGATACATCAATGTACTGCACTTTTTCAGGCGGCAGAAGAGTAAATTCATTCTTGTGACGACAAGAAACTAACATATCAATGAGGCGTCCCTCCTCATCCGCAGCCGCATTCGCCTGAGCAATTACATACTGCCCTTCTTCAATGGCCGAAAGATAATCCACTTCGGCAGTCACCCTGCCATCCACTACTTTTCGATATGGTGTTTCAATAAAACCATATTGATTAATTCGGGCATAAACCGCTAAGGAATTAATTAAACCAATATTTGGACCTTCCGGAGTCTCGATGGGGCAGACGCGCCCGTAATGAGTAGGATGTACATCACGTACCTCAAAACCAGCCCGCTCACGAGTTAATCCTCCTGGCCCTAGTGCAGATACCCGTCGTTTATGAGTCACCTCTGATAAAGGATTGTTCTGATCCATAAACTGTGATAGCTGGCTAGAGCCAAAAAACTCCTTAATCGCTGCCGATACGGGTTTCGCGTTAATCAATTCCTGGGGCATTAACCCCTCCGACTCGGCTAAACTCAAACGCTCCCGTACCGCCCGCTCGACTCGCACCAAGCCTACGCGAAACTGATTTTCCGCCATTTCTCCAACACTGCGCACCCGGCGATTGCCCAGATGGTCAACATCATCCACACTACCGTAACCATTACGGATATCAACTAAGGTCTTTATAACATCGACAATATCTTCTTTGGATAATATACTTGGGCCGGTAATATCTTCTTTCCCCAGACGGCGATTAAATTTCATTCGACCCACCGGAGAGAGATCGTAACGTTCTGGGTTGAAAAACAGATTTTGAAACAAATTCTGTGCTGCTTCCTTAGTCGGCGGTTCCCCAGGGCGCATTACACGATAGATTTCCATCTGGGCTTCTAGCGGTGTGGTAGTGGGATCTAAGCGTAAACTATCGGAGATAAAGGAACCTCGGTCCAAATCGTTGGTATAAATGAGATCAAAGGCTTGTATATCAGTGTTTTCTATAACCGCTAGTAATTCCGCTGTAATTTCATCATTCGCTTTAGCCAATACTTCTCCGGTACCAGTATCAATCAGATCCCGAGTTAGAATTTTTCCTATTAAAAACTCCTTAGGCACGGATAAAGTCTTCATTCCAGCCTTTTCCATCTGCTTGATATGGCGCGCCGTAACCCTCCGCCCAGCTTCAACGATGACTTCACCATCTGGGCTAGCGATATCGAAAGGCAGTGACTCACCCCGAAGTCGCTGAGGTACCAAGTCTAATAAATAGCTTGAACCTTGGCGCTTAACCGAAATCGTTTCAAAGAACATAATTAGAATTTCCTCGGTGCTGTAACCGAGGGCGCGTAACAATATAGTCGCTAGCAATTTACGCCGACGATCAATACGGGCATAAATGCAATCCTTAGGATCGAATTCAAAATCGAGCCAAGATCCCCGATAGGGGATTATCCTAGCAGAAAAAAGTAACTTTCCTGAAGAATGGGTCTTTCCCTTATCATGCTCAAAGATAACCCCTGGAGAACGATGTAATTGAGAGACGATAACTCGCTCCGTGCCATTAATAACAAAATTCCCTTTTGGCGTCATCAAGGGGATCTCGCCCATATATACTTCCTGCTCTTTTACATCCTTGACTACTTGTTCGCTAGCAGGAGATTCTTTGTCATAAATAACAAGACGCAACTTAACCCGCAGAGGGGCCGCATAAGTTAAACCGCGTACTTGGCACTCCTTAACCTCGAATGAGGGAACACCAAGATGATAACTGCTATACTGTAGCTCAGCATACTCTGTATAGCTCTTAATAGGAAAAACGCTCTTAAATGCAGCATGCAACCCTTTATCTTTCCTCTTACCAGGAGGCACATCCATCTGTAGAAAATCCAGGAAAGAGCCGATTTGTATGGTTAACAAGAAAGGAGTTTTCAGTATACTATGGAGCTTGCCAAAATCCTTACGAATACGCTTCTTCTCGGTCAACGAGTAGGGCATCTTATCACCTCGGCGCGAGTACTTGCTAATAAAAAACCAGCAGCGGTGCTGCTGGCACCGCATTGCTGGCATTCTCTTAGAGAGGGGTTATTGCTTCTTCCAAGCTCCATCCAAGCTCAGCAGAAATCAAAAAACGGAAACTAGGCTAGCAGCCTAATGCTGCTAACCAATTTCCGTACGTATAACTTAAATAGAAACAATCGCGTTATTTAACCTCTATACTAGCGCCAGCCTCCTCCAATTGTTTCTTGATCTCATCAGCTTCATCCTTGGGAACCCCTTCCTTAATGGGTGAAGGCGCGCCCTCCACTAATTCCTTGGCTTCCTTGAGGCCAAGACTCGTAATGCTCCGTACAGCTTTAATAACCTGTACCTTATTAGAACCAAAACTCGCTAGTATAACATCAAATTCCGTTTTTTCTTCAGCAGCAGCACCTGCCTCAGCGCCTGCTGCAGGTGCTGCTGCAGCTACCGGCGCGGCAGCACTAACACCAAACTTCTCTTCCATGGCCTCAATCAATTCAACCACATCCATGACAGTCATATTTGAAATCGTTTCCAAGATTTCTTCTTTTGCTACAGCCATTGCTAACTCCGTAAACCTTGCTTAAATACAAAATGTTGTTTAGCTTTAAATACCCTATTATAATTGTGGGTTAAGTCGCTTGCTTTTGATCTCGTATAGCAGCAACAGTACGCACCAATTTTGCCGTAGGTTCGGCCAGAGTACGAGCAAACTTCCCGATTGGAGCCTGTAGAACCCCCATAAGCATAGCAATTGCCTGCTCCTTAGTGGGCATTTTCGCAAGACTCTCTACCCCCTCAGGAGGCAACAATCTACCTCCGAGACATCCCATCTTAACCACAAGTTTGGGATGGTCCTTACCAAAATCCCGAACTACACGGGCTGCGGCACTCGGTTCCTCGCGAGAGAATGCCAGCATCAAAGGTCCTGTTAAACCCTTGCGCATACAATCAAAATCAGTTCCTTCAAGAGCGCGAGAAGCTAATGTATTACGCACCACACGGAGATAAACATCCCCTTTGCGAGCAGCCACCCTAAGCTCTGTTATTTCAGCAACGGTCAAGCCGCGATACTCAATCGCAACAGCGGAATGAGACTGAGAGGCAACCGCCGCTACTTCAGCAACAACAGCCTTTTTCGCTTCTAAATTAAGACTCAAACTTAACTGCCTCCTTTGTAATGGTTTTCCATCACATCCCTGTTTACACTTACAATTCTTGGGTGAGAGACTTAAAATAGCCTCCACCGTTTCTCTTCACGGCAGCTATTGCCACAACATTCTGTAGCAGTAATAGAGCCTACCGTCTGCGCAGGCCGATCAGCATCCTGTTGATCAATTAAGCTAGCACACCTACGGTCTTAGACAGCCCACCAATATATCTAGTAGGCAGCCCTAAAAACACCTTCAACAAATATTGATGTATTAGCTGGGAACCTCATCGCCTCCTAACTAATCTGAAAGGCTAGCCTGATCCACAGCTACTCCAGGACCCATGGTAGTAGATAAAGTTAGCTTTTTCAGATATATGCCTTTTGCCGAGGCAGGCTTTAATTTTCCAAGATCTTCTACTAAAGCCCGAAGATTCTGTTTAAGCGCATCTACATCAAAAGATATCTTGCCGATCGAGCAATGAATAATGCCTGCTTTATCAGTCCGATAACGAACCTGCCCGGCTTTAGCTTTTGTCACGGCGCTTGCTACATCAGTGGTCACGGTTCCCACTTTAGGGTTCGGCATCAGCCCCCGAGGGCCCAGAATTGGACCCAACTGCCCCACTACTCGCATGGCGTCAGGTGATGCAATAATTACATCAAAATCGATCTGACCAGATTTCACCGTCTCAGCCAAGTCCTCAAGCCCAACGGCATCAGCCCCCGCCTCTTTTGCCGCCTCAACGTTAGCACTTTGGGTAAATACACCTACCCGCACCGTCTTACCAATACCATTAGGCAGCACCGTCGAGCCACGCACCACTTGATCAGATTTGCGCGGATCTACGCCAAGATTGACAGCAACATCCACCGACTCTTCAAATTTGACCTTTGCAACCTCCTTAAGCAGATTCAAGGCTTCATCTACCGAATAAAGCTTTCCCGGTTCTAGTTTTTTTCTAATCCCAGCTAACCTTTTACCCAATTTAGCCATGACTTAAACGCCCTCTGTTTCCAGGCCTAGACTACGTGCGCTGCCAGCAATAGTGCGAACAGCCGCCGCCTTATCCGCCGCATTTAGATCAGGCATTTTTATTTCCGCAATTTCTTCAAGCTGAGCGCGGGTAACCTTGCCTACCTTATCACTATTAGGGCGGCTACTCCCCGACGTAATGCCTGCCGCCTTTTTAAGCAAAACCGAAGCCGGCGGCGTTTTAGTCACAAAGGTAAAACTACGGTCAGAATAAACCGTAATCACCACTGGTATAGGCATCCCTTGCTCCAATCCTTGAGTTTGGGCATTAAATGCCTTACAAAACTCCATAATATTAACGCCCCGTTGCCCTAAAGCCGGGCCTACAGGAGGGCTTGGATTGGCTTGCCCAGCAGGCACTTGTAGTCTAATATAGGCTTCTATCTTCTTTGCCATGTTTGCTCCTTACGGGTGCAAGCGGCTCTCGCCTACCCGAATCTTGTACCTTATTAAAATAGCCAAATTTCTAGTGGCAAGCTGCAGGGCTATCTTTTTTCCACTTGCCCAAAATCGAGTTCAACCGGAGTTGATCGTCCAAAAATTAACACCGCTACGCGGAGTTTGTTTTTTTCATAGTTGACTTCTTCAACTACGCCATTAAAGTCAGTAAAAGGCCCCTCAGTCACGCGCACCATTTCACCTGGCTCAAATAGTACTTTTGGCCTTGGCTGTTCTGCCCCCTCCCGAATCCGCTCTAATATCTTTTCAGCTTCCGCTTCCGTAATTGGTGCAGGTTTATCGCTTGTTCCTCCAATAAAACCCAACACCCGAGGAACATCCTTAACTAGATGCCAAGTTTCATCATCCATTTCCATTTGAACCAAGACATAACCAGGAAAAAATTTACGCTCGCTTTTCCGTTTCTGTCCTTCGCGCATTTCAACAACTTCTTCGGTGGGCACTAAGATATCCCCAAACTTCTCTTGCAACCCATAGCGACGAACCCGCTCCTCCATGGAGCGCTTAACTTGCTGTTCAAAACCAGAAAAAGCCTGGACTACATACCAGCGCTTGGCCACCTTACCCCCCCTGCCCGGTCAATAGACGGACAGCCCACATTAGTAATGTATCAAACAACCATAGTATGCTTGCCATTATCATGACCATCAGCAGCACAAGAAGCGTGGTTCGAATAGTTTCTTGTCGTGTTGGCCAAACTACTTTACGAAACTCTAGTCGGGTCTCCCCAGCAAAACTCAGCGCAGCTTGACCGCGCGTGGTCTTTGCCAAGATTGCTAACGAAATACCCAATGCTATAAGTAATCCCAATACGCGTAAGAGCGTAGATTGATCACCAAAATAATAGAATAGTCCGATTGCGGTACCCAATAATAGCAATGCAACCGCAAGTTTAATGGTATCTGCCATAGTGATCCCGGAAACCTAAGACGGTATTGGTATATACAAAAAATTAGTATAAAAATGCAAACGTAAATATTTACTAGATGGCAGGCCAGGAGGGAATCGAACCCCCAACCTGCGGTTTTGGAGACCGCCGCTCTGCCGATTGAGCTACTGGCCTAGCAAATAACAAAACTAACAGCACCCATATAATAATAGGCACCAAATAAATAATTAACCTATATTAAAGACCGCTAACATAACTTAACTTTGCCCCTAGCGTCATCCTTAGCTTAAGCTTACTCGATCACTTTACTGACGACGCCGGCCCCTACCGTACGCCCCCCCTCACGGACGGCAAAACGCAACCCCTCCTCCATCGCAATAGGCGCAATCAAACTGACTGTCATCTGAATATTATCCCCCGGCATCACCATCTCCACCCCATCGGGTAAATCAATCGCTCCCGTCACATCCGTGGTCCGAAAATAAAACTGCGGACGATAGCCTGTGAAAAACGGCGTATGCCGCCCCCCTTCATCCTTGGAAAGAACATATACTTCCGCATAAAACTTCGTATGCGGGGTAATCGACTTGGGCTTGGCCAACACTTGACCACGCTCCACATCCTCGCGCTTGGTACCGCGCAACAAAACCCCCACATTGTCCCCCGCTCGCCCCTCATCCAAAAGCTTGCGGAACATCTCAACCCCCGTGCAAATAGTCTTCTGCGTCTCCCGCATCCCAACTATCTCTATCTCTTCCCCTACCTTGATAATACCCCGCTCCACTCGACCCGTTACTACCGTTCCTCGGCCCGAAATCGAAAACACATCTTCTATCGGCATCAAAAACGGCTGGTCTACCGCCCGCTGGGGCTCAGGAATATACGCATCCATATGCTCCACCAACTTCACTATCGATGGAACGCCTATCTCACTCGTATCTCCCTCCAACGCCTTCAGCGCGCTACCCACCACTATCGGTGTGTCATCCCCCGGAAATTGATAACTATCCAGCAACTCCCGAACTTCCATCTCCACTAATTCCAATAGCTCCGGATCGTCTACCATATCCGCTTTGTTTAAATACACCAATATAAATGGCACTCCCACCTGACGCGCTAGCAATATATGCTCTCGCGTCTGGGGCATCGGACCATCCGCTGCCGATACTACCAGCACCGCTCCATCCATCTGCGCCGCTCCCGTAATCATGTTCTTCACATAATCCGCATGACCCGGGCAATCCACATGCGCATAGTGGCGATTCTCCGTCTCATACTCTACATGCGACGTCGCTATCGTGATCCCCCTCTCTCGCTCCTCCGGCGCATTGTCTATCTGGTCGTAGGCCCGGAACTCACCCCCATACTGCTCCGATAATATCCGCGTCAACGCCGCCGTTAACGTCGTCTTACCATGGTCTACGTGACCAATCGTGCCTACGTTTATATGCGGCTTCTTCCGCTCAAATTTCGACTTGGACATGGTAGCTTACCTCACAAGGATAACTGTTTATCTATCTCATTGAGACTTTTTAATGATCGCCCCGGCGATGTTAGAGGGCGCTTCATTGTACTTTGAGAACTCCATTGTATAATTAGCTCGCCCCTGCGTAGCCGAACGGAGATCAGTGGCATATCCAAACATTTCCGCTAATGGTACTTCTGCTCGAATAATTTTGCCGCTAAGGGAGTCCTCCATCCCTTGCACCATGCCGCGGCGCCGATTGAGATCACCCATTACGTCACCCATATATTCCTCGGGAGTCACTACCTCTACTTTCATAATAGGCTCAAGCAACACAGGATCCGCTTTTTGCACTCCTTCCTTGAAGGCCATAGACCCTGCAATTTTAAAAGCCATCTCGCTAGAATCCACATCGTGATATGAACCATCATATAAGGTCACCTTGACATCAACCACAGGATACCCAGCAATTACTCCATTCTCGGTTTGTTCCTTTATCCCCTTATCAACCGCAGGAATAAACTCCTTAGGCACGGTACCGCCTACAATTTTATTAACAAATTCATATCCCTTGCCGCGCTCTTGAGGTTCCAATTTGAGCCAAACATGACCATATTGGCCTCGACCGCCACTCTGGCGCACAAATTTACCTTCCTGTTCTATGCTACGGCGTATTGTTTCCCGGTACGCTACCTGGGGGGCACCTACATTAGCCTCAACCTTAAACTCTCGCCTCATGCGGTCAACAATAATATCTAAATGCAACTCTCCCATCCCTGCGATGATAGTCTGCCCAGACTCTTCATCGGTACGGACCCTAAATGAAGGATCCTCCCTAGCCAGCTTTCCAAGGGCTATAGACATCCTTTCCTGATCACCCTTGGTTTTAGGCTCAATAGCAACAGAGATCACAGGATCCGGAAATTCCATACGCTCCAATAAAATAATGTGATTCGTGTCGCATAAAGTATCACCAGTTGTCACGTTTTTTAGACCAACCGCAGCGGCAATATCACCAGCCATCACATCCTTAATTTCTTCACGGCTATTAGAGTGCATCTGAAGTAAACGGCCAATACGTTCGCGATTCCCAGAAGCTGCGTTATAAACTGTGTCCCCCGAGCTTAATACTCCAGAATAAACCCGGAAGAAGGTGAGATTTCCAACGTAAGGATCAGAAGCAATCTTAAAGGCTAGCGCGGCAAATGGTTCTTCATCAGAGGCGTGGCGCTCGCCCTCAGTGTCGTCTTTTTGTATCCCTTTAATAGGGGGAACCTCGATTGGGGATGGCATATAAGCAAGCACTGCATCCAGCATCGCCTGGACTCCCTTATTTTTAAAGGCGGAACCACATAAAGCGGGGACAATTTCTCCATTTAAAGTTCGAATGCGAAGGCCCTTAACGATATCTTCTAGCGGTAGATCGCCTTCCTCTAGATATTTCTCCATCAACTCTTCAGATGCTTCGGCAGCGGCCTCAATCATCTTTTCCCGGTATTCATCGCAGCTAGCCTGTAAATTTTTAGGTATTTCTTTTTCTTCAAAAGCCATACCCATACTGGCTGTATCCCAGTGGATAGCCTTCATCTTAATAAGATCGATCACCCCTTCAAAATTTTCTTCAGCGCCAACAGGCATCTGAATAGGAATCGGATTAGCTCCTAATCTGCTGCGAATTTGCTCAACTACCCGAATAAAATCAGCACCCTGCCGATCCATTTTATTAACAAATGCTAAACGGGGCACCTTATATTTATTCGCTTGCCGCCATACGGTTTCAGATTGGGGTTCTACCCCCCCCACCGCGCAGAACACAGCAACGGCGCCATCTAATACCCGCAAGGAGCGCTCTACCTCAATCGTAAAATCCACATGTCCGGGAGTATCGATGATATTGATTCGATGCTCTGGAAACTGCCTCGCCATTCCACTCCAGAAGCAAGTTGTCGCTGCGGAAGTAATCGTAATACCTCTCTCCTGCTCTTGCTCCATCCAATCCATAGTGGCAGCACCATCATGAACCTCGCCCAGCTTATGGGAGACACCTGTATAATATAGAATACGCTCGGTAGTAGTGGTTTTGCCGGCATCAATATGTGCCATAATGCCAATATTACGATAGCGCTCGATAGGAGTCTTCCGGGCCACGACAACAAATCCTTAATTTCTTAAATTTAAAAAACAAACCAAACCACTGAACATTTACCAACGATAATGCGCAAAGGCTTTATTCGCCTCTGCCATACGGTGGGTATCTTCTCGCTTCTTGACCGCGGTTCCCTTACCCTCATGGGCATCCAAAAGCTCCCCGGCTAGACGCAAATCCATAGATTTCTCGCTCCGCTTGCGAGCCGCTTCCACTAGCCAACGCATAGCAAGCGTGGAACGCCGTTCGGGACGGACCTCCACGGGCACTTGATAAGTCGCCCCACCTACGCGGCGTGACTTAACTTCAACTAATGGACGGACATTTTCCAGCGCTTTTTCCAAAACATCCATGGGATCCTGATTGGCTTTTTCCGATACCCGACCTAAAGCTCCATAAATTATTCTCTCTGCCAAAGATTTCTTGCCGCTCAGCATAAGAATAGTAATAAACTTAGCCAGCTGTACGCTCCCGTATTTGGGATCTGGCAGAACCTCTCGTCTCGCTATAACCCGTTTTCTCGGCATTTTTCGTTTCCGTCCAATTCTCGTCTATCACATTTAACCGCTATCTATAGATGAGGTAAGCACTACCCCTTTGGTCGTTTAGCCCCATACTTGGAGCGGCCTTGCCGACGATCCCCCACACCTGCTGTATCTAAAGAGCCTCGTACGATGTGATAGCGCACACCAGGTAAGTCCTTGACGCGACCGCCACGAATCAAAACTACCGAGTGTTCTTGCAAGTTATGCCCTTCACCTCCGATATAAGAGGTAACTTCCATACCATTAGTTAGACGTATACGGGCCACCTTACGCATGGCCGAGTTAGGCTTCTTTGGCGTAGTAGTATAAACTCGAGTACAGACCCCTCGCTTTTGGGGACAAGCCTGCAACGCGGGTACATTGCTTTTCTGCTTCTGCCGTACCCGCGGCTTACGAACCAATTGGTTAATGGTGGCCATGGATCTCTAAATACTCCAGACAAAATAAAGTTAAGCGCCCAAACGCCGATTATTCTCGGAGAATGAACGCTTCAGTATATTCGGGTTTCTAAATTCTCATCATTCCCCTTAAAAGGAGAATGCTATCTGCATAGAAAGCGAACAATTTTATTCTGAATTAAATTTTCTGTCAAGCGGTAGCAGCGCCTGACTCAGAAATCTCATCTTCACCATAATGGGAAGCGCCTGTATCAGCCGTCAAGGATTCTGGCTGCTCCAGCAACCGCCGCTTGCGACGCCGTTCAGAATGATAGGCTAAACCTGTCCCTGCGGGAATTAAACGGCCCACAATCACATTTTCTTTTAACCCCCGCAACTCATCGCATTTGCCTGTCACCGCTGCCTCCGTAAGCACCCGTGTAGTCTCTTGGAAAGAGGCAGCCGAAATGAAAGATTCCGTGGCTAAAGAAGCCTTGGTAATACCCAGGAGCACCGGCTCAAAACGAGCAGGTAATTTACCTTCCTTCTCCATTTTTTCATTTTCTTCCAGCAATCTTGACTTATCGATCTGCTCGCCCTTGAGAAAATTAGTATCTCCAGGTTCTATTATTTCCACTTTGCGAAGCATTTGGCAGATAATGACTTCAATGTGCTTATCATTGATTTTTACCCCTTGCAGGCGATATACCTCCTGAACTTCGTTAACAATATAATAAGTTAACTCCTCCACACCTCTTAGGCGTAAAATATCATGCGGTACAGGTGGTCCATCGACGATCGCTTCGCCTTTTTCAACATGCTCGCCTTCAAACACATTCACTTGACGCCACTTAGGAATCAATTCCTCATGCCGCTCGCTATCACTGCCAGTAATGATGAGCCGCTGCTTTCCTTTAGTTTCCTTACCAAAGCTTACCGTCCCTGAGATCTCGGCAAGCACCGCTGGATCCTTTGGTTTTCGGGCTTCGAAAAGGTCTGCTACTCTCGGCAAACCACCCGTAATATCGCGGGTCTTACTAGATTCTTGGGGCAATCGCGCCAATACATCACCCACACCAACCATAGCACCATCTTCTACAGAAACAATCGCTCCTGCTGGCAAATAATAATGAGCTGGAATATCCGTCCCTGCAAGGCACAGATCACTCCCCGCTTCATCAATCAATTTAACCATTGGGCGTAATTCTTTAACAGCAGCACCCCGCTGCTTGGGATCAAGCACCGTAAGGCTGGTCAAGCCGGTCACTTCATCAGCCTGACGTTCCACAGTAGTACCTTCCAGAAAATCCTGAAGTCTGACCTTACCCGCGACCTCGGTGATGACTGGATGAGTATGAGGAGCCCAAGTAGCAATGACTTGACCCGATTCCACTGTATCACCATCCCCTGCTGAAAGCTCGGCACCATAAGGAATCTTATAACGTTCCCGCTCACGCCCCTGTTCATCGACCACATGGACTTCACCGGAGCGGGAGACAGCAACATACTTACCGCTATCATGTTGAACAATCTTAACATTATGCAACCGAATGTTGCCTCTATACTTAACCTCAATCCTGTCGGTCGTCACTGCTCGAGAGGCTGCCCCTCCAATATGGAAAGTGCGCATAGTAAGCTGCGTGCCTGGCTCACCGATAGATTGCGCTGCAATAACACCAATAGCTTCACCGATATTGATACGGTGACCTCGTCCCAAATCCCGACCATAGCAAGCAGCACAGATTCCATACCGAGTCTCGCAGGTAATAGGTGAACGCACCTTCACTGCATCAATACCTAGCGTCTCAAGGTAATCAACCCAGGATTCATCCAGTAACGTACCAGCAGGTATAGCGACTTCATTACTTCCTGGCACATAAACATTAAGCGCCAGTACTCGCCCTAGAACACGCTCTCGTAACGGCTCCACAATATCGCCGCCCTCTACAAAAGGGGTCATATTAATTCCACGTGTGGTGCCGCAATCATCCTTTGTAACGACTAAATCTTGAGCCACATCCACTAAGCGCCGAGTCAAATACCCTGAATTAGCGGTTTTTAACGCTGTGTCCGCCAGACCCTTGCGGGCTCCATGGGTAGAGATGAAATACTGCAGGACATCCAATCCTTCACGAAAATTAGCGGTAATCGGCGTTTCAATAATTGAACCGTCCGGTTTAGCCATCAAGCCACGCATACCGGCAAGTTGGCGAATTTGGGCGGCCGATCCACGAGCACCGGAATCAGCCATCATATAGATAGAATTGAAAGTCTGTTGCTTGACGACATTACCTTTTGCATCGCGTACCTCCTCGCTTCCTAGACGTTCCATCATCGCCTTAGCAACTTGATCATTAGTATGGGACCAAATATCCACGACTTTATTGTAGCGCTCGCCATTAGTCACCAAGCCCGAAGCATACTGGTCCTCTATTTCCTTAACCTCTTCTTCCGCGTCGGTAAGGATCGCTTGCTTTTCCTTTGGCACCACCATGTCATTAACACCAATGGAAATACCGCTAAGAGTCGCCTGTCGGAATCCAAGGTACATCAGCCGATCAGCAAACACCACCGAAGTCTTAAGGCCAAGGCGCCGGTAGCAAATATTAACCAACTTAGAAATTTCTTTCTTGGTCATATTCTTATTAGCTAACTCAAAAGGCAGCCCTGGGGGCAAAAGTTCCGAGAGCAAGGCCCGCCCCACTGTGGTCTTAACAAGGCGGGTCGTCTCGCCTTTACCTTCAGACTTTGAGAGATCTATGTCGGTAATGCGCACTGCGATTTTTGCATGGAGATCAGCCGTATTTGTCTCATAGGCGCGCCGTACCTCATCGATATCGGCAAAGAGCATTCCTTCACCCTTAGCATTCACCCGCTCGCAGGTCATATAATAAAGCCCTAATACAACATCCTGGGTAGGGACAATAATGGGCTCTCCATTAGCTGGGGACAAAATATTGTTGGTAGACATCATTAGCGCACGGGCTTCCAACTGAGCCTCCAAGGATAGCGGCACATGAACCGCCATCTGGTCACCGTCAAAGTCAGCATTAAAGGCTACGCACACTAAGGGGTGGAGTTGAATTGCCTTACCTTCAATAAGCACCGGCTCAAAGGCTTGGATGCCAAGACGATGCAAGGTGGGGGCACGGTTAAGCATCACCGGATGCTCACGGATCACCTCTTCTAACACGTCCCATACCTCTGGGCCTTCCCGTTCCACTAATTTTTTCGCCGCTTTAATCGTGGTAGCAAGCCCAGCCCGCTCAAGCTTACCAAAGATAAAAGGCTTAAAAAGCTCCAGCGCCATCTTTTTGGGCAAACCACACTGGTGTAGCTTCAGAGTCGGACCCACCACAATCACCGAGCGGCCTGAATAATCCACCCGTTTCCCCAGCAAGTTTTGCCGAAACCGGCCCTGCTTACCTTTAATCATATCGGCCAGCGACTTTAAAGGTAACTTATTGGTGCCTGTGATCGCCCGCCCACGACGTCCGTTATCCAAAAGGGCATCCACGGACTCTTGGAGCATACGCTTTTCATTGCGCACGATAATATCAGGCGCATTCAAATCTAACAGCCGCTTGAGACGATTATTACGATTAATCACCCGCCGGTACAGATCGTTAAGATCGGAAGTAGCAAAACGCCCCCCTTCCAACGGCACTAAAGGCCGTAAATCCGGTGGTAATACGGGGAGGACTTCCAAAATCATCCACTCAGAACGATTACCTGAGTCAATGAAAGCCTCGATAAGCTTAAGCCGCTTGCTAAATTTTTTGATTTTGGTGTCAGAGTTGGTGCCTGTAATCTCCTCACGCAGCCTGGTCGCCTCTCCCTTAAGATCAAGGGTTTTTAACATTTTCTGAACGGCTTCTGCTCCCATACGAGCATCAAATTCGTCACCATATTCCTCAATGGCTTGAAGATAAGCCTCGTCTGCTAGGAGTTGCCCCCGCTCTAACGAAGTCATACCCGGATCAATAACCACAGATGCCTCAAAGTAGAGTACCCGCTCAATGTCCCGGAGCGTCATATCTAACAGTAGACTAATCCGCGAAGGCAGCGATTTTAAAAACCAAATATGAGCTACCGGACTCGCCAACTCAATATGACCCATGCGCTCCCGGCGAACTTTCGCTAGTGTCACCTCTACCCCGCATTTCTCACAAATCACGCCACGATGTTTGAGACGCTTATATTTACCACATAAGCACTCATAGTCTTTGACTGGGCCAAAAATCTTAGCGCAAAACAATCCATCCCGCTCTGGCTTAAAAGTTCGATAATTAATGGTTTCAGGCTTCTTGACTTCGCCGTATGACCAAGCCCGGATCATATCGGGAGACGCCAGGCCAATGCGTATGGAATCGAACTCCTCCATCTGGTTTTGCTGCTTGAGCAAATTCAGCAAATCTCTCATTTATGTGCTCCTCCATAGCCAAGCTGGCAAGATATATCTATTGTGACCATCAACCCGTCCTACTATGTCCACGGCCATTAGTCTTGTTCCAGTTCAATATCAATGCCGAGGGCACGAATTTCTTTGGTTAATACATTAAAAGATTCCGGCATACCCGCTTCCATACGGTAATCACCATCTACGATGTTCTTATACATCTTAGTGCGCCCGCTCACATCGTCGGATTTCACAGTAAGCATTTCCTGCAAAGTATAGGCTGCACCATAGGATTCCAGCGCCCATACCTCCATCTCACCAAAACGCTGTCCGCCAAACTGGGCCTTCCCACCCAAAGGCTGCTGAGTAACCAAGCTATAAGGACCCGTTGAACGGGCATGCATCTTGTCATCAACTAAATGGTTCAATTTAAGCATATGCATATATCCTACCGTTATCGGGCGGGCAAAGGCTTTTCCACTCCTGCCATCATAAAGATTTGTCTGCCCATTTATAGGCAAATCAGCCAACTCCAGCATAGCTTTAATCTCTTGCTCGGAAGCACCATCGAATACTGGTGTCGCCATAGGAACCCCATCACTCAGGTTATTCGCAAGCTCTAATACCTCTTTATCACTCAGAGAGTTCAAGTCTTCTCTCTTGCCACTAGCGTTATATATTCGATCTAAAAAAACACGCAGTTCAGAAACCTGTTGCCCTGAATCAAGGAGAGCACCAATTTTTCGACCTAGGCCCTTTGCCGCCCATCCTAAATGGGTTTCTAGAATCTGCCCAATATTCATCCGGGAAGGTACCCCTAGAGGATTAAGCACGATATCCACTGGAGTCCCATCTTCCATATAGGGCATGTCTTCAATAGGCACAATCGTGGAAATTACTCCCTTATTTCCATGCCGGCCTGCCATCTTATCACCTGGTTGAACACGGCGTTTTACGGCTAAATAGACCTTCACCATTTTCTGGACACCAGGAGGGAGATCATGTCCAGAAGTGAGCTTGGCACGTTGCTGCTGGAATTTTTCATCCATCGCAATCCGTTGTTCCTTAAGCTGTCCAGCGACCGATTCTAGCTGCTTACCCGCCTCCTCGCTACGTAGTCTAATCTCAAACCATCGTTCCCTAGGTAAATCAGCAAGGTAACTTTGGGTAATTTGAGTGCCCGCTTTTAGTTCTGCCGGCCCTCCTTCGACCGTCTTACCTACTAACACCTTCTCTAGACGTTGGTAGATATCAGTCTCCACGATACGAAATTCATCCCGCAAGTCCTTTTTGATCTTAGCGAGCTCCATCTCCTCTATCTCTAAGGCCCGAGCATCCTTTTCCACGCCATCACGGGTGAAAACCTGGACATCAATGACGGTGCCCTGCATACCTGAAGACACCCGCAAAGACGTATCCTTTACATCAGAAGCCTTTTCCCCAAAGATAGCTCGTAAGAGCTTTTCCTCCGGTGTCAATTGAGTCTCCCCTTTGGGAGTTACCTTGCCAACCAAAATATCGCCAGGTTTCACCTCAGCGCCAATATAAACAATACCCGCCTCATCCAACTTAGATAACGCCGCCTCGCTTACATTCGGAATATCGCTGCTAATCTCTTCTGGCCCTAACTTAGTATCTCGAGCAAAGCAAGTCAGTTCTTCAATATGAATGGAGGTAAAACGATCTTCTTCCACCACTCGCTCGGAAATAAGGATAGAATCCTCGAAGTTATAGCCATTCCAAGGCATAAAGGCAACGAGCAGATTCTGCCCCAAAGCTAATTCGCCCATATCTGTCGAAGGACCATCAGCCAACACATCACCTATAGCTACCGTATCGCCTGGCTTTACTAACGGACTCTGATTAATACAGGTGTTTTGATTCGAGCGGGCGTATTTAATGAGATTATAAATATCAACCCCCGGTTCATCGGAAGCCGTCTCTTCGTCATTAACTCGCACGACAACCCGGGCTGCATCCACAGAATCCACGATACCCCCACGGCGAGCAACCACCATCACGCCTGAATCACGAGCTACGAATTGCTCCATACCAGTACCTACTAAAGGGGTTTCCGCCCGCAAGGTAGGCACTGCCTGGCGCTGCATGTTAGATCCCATCAATGCACGGTTGGCATCATCGTGCTCTAAAAAAGGAATTAAAGATGCCGCTACCGATACGATCTGTTTAGGTGATACATCAATGTACTGCACTTTTTCAGGCGGCAGAAGAGTAAATTCATTCTTGTGACGACAAGAAACTAACATATCAATGAGGCGTCCCTCCTCATCCGCAGCCGCATTCGCCTGAGCAATTACATACTGCCCTTCTTCAATGGCCGAAAGATAATCCACTTCGGCAGTCACCCTGCCATCCACTACTTTTCGATATGGTGTTTCAATAAAACCATATTGATTAATTCGGGCATAAACCGCTAAGGAATTAATTAAACCAATATTTGGACCTTCCGGAGTCTCGATGGGGCAGACGCGCCCGTAATGAGTAGGATGTACATCACGTACCTCAAAACCAGCCCGCTCACGAGTTAATCCTCCTGGCCCTAGTGCAGATACCCGTCGTTTATGAGTCACCTCTGATAAAGGATTGTTCTGATCCATAAACTGTGATAGCTGGCTAGAGCCAAAAAACTCCTTAATCGCTGCCGATACGGGTTTCGCGTTAATCAATTCCTGGGGCATTAACCCCTCCGACTCGGCTAAACTCAAACGCTCCCGTACCGCCCGCTCGACTCGCACCAAGCCTACGCGAAACTGATTTTCCGCCATTTCTCCAACACTGCGCACCCGGCGATTGCCCAGATGGTCAACATCATCCACACTACCGTAACCATTACGGATATCAACTAAGGTCTTTATAACATCGACAATATCTTCTTTGGATAATATACTTGGGCCGGTAATATCTTCTTTCCCCAGACGGCGATTAAATTTCATTCGACCCACCGGAGAGAGATCGTAACGTTCTGGGTTGAAAAACAGATTTTGAAACAAATTCTGTGCTGCTTCCTTAGTCGGCGGTTCCCCAGGGCGCATTACACGATAGATTTCCATCTGGGCTTCTAGCGGTGTGGTAGTGGGATCTAAGCGTAAACTATCGGAGATAAAGGAACCTCGGTCCAAATCGTTGGTATAAATGAGATCAAAGGCTTGTATATCAGTGTTTTCTATAACCGCTAGTAATTCCGCTGTAATTTCATCATTCGCTTTAGCCAATACTTCTCCGGTACCAGTATCAATCAGATCCCGAGTTAGAATTTTTCCTATTAAAAACTCCTTAGGCACGGATAAAGTCTTCATTCCAGCCTTTTCCATCTGCTTGATATGGCGCGCCGTAACCCTCCGCCCAGCTTCAACGATGACTTCACCATCTGGGCTAGCGATATCGAAAGGCAGTGACTCACCCCGAAGTCGCTGAGGTACCAAGTCTAATAAATAGCTTGAACCTTGGCGCTTAACCGAAATCGTTTCAAAGAACATAATTAGAATTTCCTCGGTGCTGTAACCGAGGGCGCGTAACAATATAGTCGCTAGCAATTTACGCCGACGATCAATACGGGCATAAATGCAATCCTTAGGATCGAATTCAAAATCGAGCCAAGATCCCCGATAGGGGATTATCCTAGCAGAAAAAAGTAACTTTCCTGAAGAATGGGTCTTTCCCTTATCATGCTCAAAGATAACCCCTGGAGAACGATGTAATTGAGAGACGATAACTCGCTCCGTGCCATTAATAACAAAATTCCCTTTTGGCGTCATCAAGGGGATCTCGCCCATATATACTTCCTGCTCTTTTACATCCTTGACTACTTGTTCGCTAGCAGGAGATTCTTTGTCATAAATAACAAGACGCAACTTAACCCGCAGAGGGGCCGCATAAGTTAAACCGCGTACTTGGCACTCCTTAACCTCGAATGAGGGAACACCAAGATGATAACTGCTATACTGTAGCTCAGCATACTCTGTATAGCTCTTAATAGGAAAAACGCTCTTAAATGCAGCATGCAACCCTTTATCTTTCCTCTTACCAGGAGGCACATCCATCTGTAGAAAATCCAGGAAAGAGCCGATTTGTATGGTTAACAAGAAAGGAGTTTTCAGTATACTATGGAGCTTGCCAAAATCCTTACGAATACGCTTCTTCTCGGTCAACGAGTAGGGCATCTTATCACCTCGGCGCGAGTACTTGCTAATAAAAAACCAGCAGCGGTGCTGCTGGCACCGCATTGCTGGCATTCTCTTAGAGAGGGGTTATTGCTTCTTCCAAGCTCCATCCAAGCTCAGCAGAAATCAAAAAACGGAAACTAGGCTAGCAGCCTAATGCTGCTAACCAATTTCCGTACGTATAACTTAAATAGAAACAATCGCGTTATTTAACCTCTATACTAGCGCCAGCCTCCTCCAATTGTTTCTTGATCTCATCAGCTTCATCCTTGGGAACCCCTTCCTTAATGGGTGAAGGCGCGCCCTCCACTAATTCCTTGGCTTCCTTGAGGCCAAGACTCGTAATGCTCCGTACAGCTTTAATAACCTGTACCTTATTAGAACCAAAACTCGCTAGTATAACATCAAATTCCGTTTTTTCTTCAGCAGCAGCACCTGCCTCAGCGCCTGCTGCAGGTGCTGCTGCAGCTACCGGCGCGGCAGCACTAACACCAAACTTCTCTTCCATGGCCTCAATCAATTCAACCACATCCATGACAGTCATATTTGAAATCGTTTCCAAGATTTCTTCTTTTGCTACAGCCATTGCTAACTCCGTAAACCTTGCTTAAATACAAAATGTTGTTTAGCTTTAAATACCCTATTATAATTGTGGGTTAAGTCGCTTGCTTTTGATCTCGTATAGCAGCAACAGTACGCACCAATTTTGCCGTAGGTTCGGCCAGAGTACGAGCAAACTTCCCGATTGGAGCCTGTAGAACCCCCATAAGCATAGCAATTGCCTGCTCCTTAGTGGGCATTTTCGCAAGACTCTCTACCCCCTCAGGAGGCAACAATCTACCTCCGAGACATCCCATCTTAACCACAAGTTTGGGATGGTCCTTACCAAAATCCCGAACTACACGGGCTGCGGCACTCGGTTCCTCGCGAGAGAATGCCAGCATCAAAGGTCCTGTTAAACCCTTGCGCATACAATCAAAATCAGTTCCTTCAAGAGCGCGAGAAGCTAATGTATTACGCACCACACGGAGATAAACATCCCCTTTGCGAGCAGCCACCCTAAGCTCTGTTATTTCAGCAACGGTCAAGCCGCGATACTCAATCGCAACAGCGGAATGAGACTGAGAGGCAACCGCCGCTACTTCAGCAACAACAGCCTTTTTCGCTTCTAAATTAAGACTCAAACTTAACTGCCTCCTTTGTAATGGTTTTCCATCACATCCCTGTTTACACTTACAATTCTTGGGTGAGAGACTTAAAATAGCCTCCACCGTTTCTCTTCACGGCAGCTATTGCCACAACATTCTGTAGCAGTAATAGAGCCTACCGTCTGCGCAGGCCGATCAGCATCCTGTTGATCAATTAAGCTAGCACACCTACGGTCTTAGACAGCCCACCAATATATCTAGTAGGCAGCCCTAAAAACACCTTCAACAAATATTGATGTATTAGCTGGGAACCTCATCGCCTCCTAACTAATCTGAAAGGCTAGCCTGATCCACAGCTACTCCAGGACCCATGGTAGTAGATAAAGTTAGCTTTTTCAGATATATGCCTTTTGCCGAGGCAGGCTTTAATTTTCCAAGATCTTCTACTAAAGCCCGAAGATTCTGTTTAAGCGCATCTACATCAAAAGATATCTTGCCGATCGAGCAATGAATAATGCCTGCTTTATCAGTCCGATAACGAACCTGCCCGGCTTTAGCTTTTGTCACGGCGCTTGCTACATCAGTGGTCACGGTTCCCACTTTAGGGTTCGGCATCAGCCCCCGAGGGCCCAGAATTGGACCCAACTGCCCCACTACTCGCATGGCGTCAGGTGATGCAATAATTACATCAAAATCGATCTGACCAGATTTCACCGTCTCAGCCAAGTCCTCAAGCCCAACGGCATCAGCCCCCGCCTCTTTTGCCGCCTCAACGTTAGCACTTTGGGTAAATACACCTACCCGCACCGTCTTACCAATACCATTAGGCAGCACCGTCGAGCCACGCACCACTTGATCAGATTTGCGCGGATCTACGCCAAGATTGACAGCAACATCCACCGACTCTTCAAATTTGACCTTTGCAACCTCCTTAAGCAGATTCAAGGCTTCATCTACCGAATAAAGCTTTCCCGGTTCTAGTTTTTTTCTAATCCCAGCTAACCTTTTACCCAATTTAGCCATGACTTAAACGCCCTCTGTTTCCAGGCCTAGACTACGTGCGCTGCCAGCAATAGTGCGAACAGCCGCCGCCTTATCCGCCGCATTTAGATCAGGCATTTTTATTTCCGCAATTTCTTCAAGCTGAGCGCGGGTAACCTTGCCTACCTTATCACTATTAGGGCGGCTACTCCCCGACGTAATGCCTGCCGCCTTTTTAAGCAAAACCGAAGCCGGCGGCGTTTTAGTCACAAAGGTAAAACTACGGTCAGAATAAACCGTAATCACCACTGGTATAGGCATCCCTTGCTCCAATCCTTGAGTTTGGGCATTAAATGCCTTACAAAACTCCATAATATTAACGCCCCGTTGCCCTAAAGCCGGGCCTACAGGAGGGCTTGGATTGGCTTGCCCAGCAGGCACTTGTAGTCTAATATAGGCTTCTATCTTCTTTGCCATGTTTGCTCCTTACGGGTGCAAGCGGCTCTCGCCTACCCGAATCTTGTACCTTATTAAAATAGCCAAATTTCTAGTGGCAAGCTGCAGGGCTATCTTTTTTCCACTTGCCCAAAATCGAGTTCAACCGGAGTTGATCGTCCAAAAATTAACACCGCTACGCGGAGTTTGTTTTTTTCATAGTTGACTTCTTCAACTACGCCATTAAAGTCAGTAAAAGGCCCCTCAGTCACGCGCACCATTTCACCTGGCTCAAATAGTACTTTTGGCCTTGGCTGTTCTGCCCCCTCCCGAATCCGCTCTAATATCTTTTCAGCTTCCGCTTCCGTAATTGGTGCAGGTTTATCGCTTGTTCCTCCAATAAAACCCAACACCCGAGGAACATCCTTAACTAGATGCCAAGTTTCATCATCCATTTCCATTTGAACCAAGACATAACCAGGAAAAAATTTACGCTCGCTTTTCCGTTTCTGTCCTTCGCGCATTTCAACAACTTCTTCGGTGGGCACTAAGATATCCCCAAACTTCTCTTGCAACCCATAGCGACGAACCCGCTCCTCCATGGAGCGCTTAACTTGCTGTTCAAAACCAGAAAAAGCCTGGACTACATACCAGCGCTTGGCCACCTTACCCCCCCTGCCCGGTCAATAGACGGACAGCCCACATTAGTAATGTATCAAACAACCATAGTATGCTTGCCATTATCATGACCATCAGCAGCACAAGAAGCGTGGTTCGAATAGTTTCTTGTCGTGTTGGCCAAACTACTTTACGAAACTCTAGTCGGGTCTCCCCAGCAAAACTCAGCGCAGCTTGACCGCGCGTGGTCTTTGCCAAGATTGCTAACGAAATACCCAATGCTATAAGTAATCCCAATACGCGTAAGAGCGTAGATTGATCACCAAAATAATAGAATAGTCCGATTGCGGTACCCAATAATAGCAATGCAACCGCAAGTTTAATGGTATCTGCCATAGTGATCCCGGAAACCTAAGACGGTATTGGTATATACAAAAAATTAGTATAAAAATGCAAACGTAAATATTTACTAGATGGCAGGCCAGGAGGGAATCGAACCCCCAACCTGCGGTTTTGGAGACCGCCGCTCTGCCGATTGAGCTACTGGCCTAGCAAATAACAAAACTAACAGCACCCATATAATAATAGGCACCAAATAAATAATTAACCTATATTAAAGACCGCTAACATAACTTAACTTTGCCCCTAGCGTCATCCTTAGCTTAAGCTTACTCGATCACTTTACTGACGACGCCGGCCCCTACCGTACGCCCCCCCTCACGGACGGCAAAACGCAACCCCTCCTCCATCGCAATAGGCGCAATCAAACTGACTGTCATCTGAATATTATCCCCCGGCATCACCATCTCCACCCCATCGGGTAAATCAATCGCTCCCGTCACATCCGTGGTCCGAAAATAAAACTGCGGACGATAGCCTGTGAAAAACGGCGTATGCCGCCCCCCTTCATCCTTGGAAAGAACATATACTTCCGCATAAAACTTCGTATGCGGGGTAATCGACTTGGGCTTGGCCAACACTTGACCACGCTCCACATCCTCGCGCTTGGTACCGCGCAACAAAACCCCCACATTGTCCCCCGCTCGCCCCTCATCCAAAAGCTTGCGGAACATCTCAACCCCCGTGCAAATAGTCTTCTGCGTCTCCCGCATCCCAACTATCTCTATCTCTTCCCCTACCTTGATAATACCCCGCTCCACTCGACCCGTTACTACCGTTCCTCGGCCCGAAATCGAAAACACATCTTCTATCGGCATCAAAAACGGCTGGTCTACCGCCCGCTGGGGCTCAGGAATATACGCATCCATATGCTCCACCAACTTCACTATCGATGGAACGCCTATCTCACTCGTATCTCCCTCCAACGCCTTCAGCGCGCTACCCACCACTATCGGTGTGTCATCCCCCGGAAATTGATAACTATCCAGCAACTCCCGAACTTCCATCTCCACTAATTCCAATAGCTCCGGATCGTCTACCATATCCGCTTTGTTTAAATACACCAATATAAATGGCACTCCCACCTGACGCGCTAGCAATATATGCTCTCGCGTCTGGGGCATCGGACCATCCGCTGCCGATACTACCAGCACCGCTCCATCCATCTGCGCCGCTCCCGTAATCATGTTCTTCACATAATCCGCATGACCCGGGCAATCCACATGCGCATAGTGGCGATTCTCCGTCTCATACTCTACATGCGACGTCGCTATCGTGATCCCCCTCTCTCGCTCCTCCGGCGCATTGTCTATCTGGTCGTAGGCCCGGAACTCACCCCCATACTGCTCCGATAATATCCGCGTCAACGCCGCCGTTAACGTCGTCTTACCATGGTCTACGTGACCAATCGTGCCTACGTTTATATGCGGCTTCTTCCGCTCAAATTTCGACTTGGACATGGTGGATATACCCCTTAATCTTTGAAGAGTCACATAAACCTGGCAGCGCAGTAAATTACGCGAACCATGAGCTTTTATTATAAAATTCTAAACTTTTGGAGCCCATAATCGGATTTGAACCGATGACCTCTTCCTTACCAAGGAAGTGCTCTACCGACTGAGCTATATGGGCATAAACAGCATAAATCGCCAAATTCAATAACAAGCGCCATAAACCTATGGAGCGGGCGATGGGAATCGAACCCACATCATCAGCTTGGAAGGCTGAGGTTCTACCATTGAACTACGCCCGCCAGCGTATATTTTTAACAACCACCAGCAAAGCGCATTTATTCTTAAAGATTTTCTTTATCGCTTAAAACTGGTGGAGGGGGGAGGATTCGAACCTCCGAAGGCAGAGCCGTCAGATTTACAGTCTGATCCCTTTGGCCGCTCGGGAACCCCTCCAAACGCAAACTTAAAATTGTCCTTTATCTTTGCAACGATGTCAATATTAGAGACTGTTCATTTTTTAAAAACCTACGAATAGATTGAGGTTAAAGGTTGTTGCCAAATTAAACCCTCTCTACAATTACACCGCTCCTAGCATAAATATTTTACCTAAATCGGAGACTCAAGGCCATGGCACAGAAAGGAATACTTGTCACCGGCGGTGCCGGCTATATCGGCAGTCATGTAGTCCAGCAGCTGATGGCGGCATCCCATCGGGTCATTATCCTAGACAATCTCTCAACAGGTTTTGCCAGTGCAGTTCCCAAGGCTAACCTCATCATCGGGGATACCAAAGACAAGGTATTGGTGGAAGCACTTCTAAAAGAGCATAGCGTAGACACCGTGATGCACTTTGCCGCTCACACTATTGTCCCGGAGTCTGTTGCTGATCCTCTTAAATATTACGCCAATAATACTTGCCACACGCGCAATCTCCTAGAGTGCTGCGAAACAGCAGGGGTAAAGCACTTTATCTTTTCCTCCACAGCGGCCACCTACGGTATCCCCTCCACACCCTTGGTTACCGAGGATACTCCTACCATCCCCGTAAACCCTTATGGTACCTCCAAGTTGATGAGCGAATGGATGCTGCGTGACCTATCTCAGGCAAGCAGTCTTAATTATGTAGCTCTTCGCTATTTTAACGTCGCCGGCTCCGATCCAAATGGGCGTATTGGCCAATCAACCCGCAAGGCCACGTTACTTATCAAAGTAGCCTGTGAGGCCGCAGTAGGAAAGCGTGATCAAGTATATATTTTTGGTACTGATTACCCGACCCCCGATGGCACAGGAATCCGTGATTATATTCATGTAGAAGACTTGGCAAACGCTCACATTCTAGCATTGGATTATCTTAAACAGGGAGGAAAATCAACGACCTTAAACTGCGGCTATGGACATGGCTATAGTGTGCGCGAAGTACTTGACGCAGTCCAACGGGCACATGGCCACCCTATTAAAATAGTAAAGCATCCTCGCCGCCCCGGCGATCCACCCCGCTTAGTCGCTGCTGCTCAACAAGTGCGGGACATACTAGGCTGGCAACCAAAATACGATAATCTAGATTTTATCGTCAAAACTTCGCTAAACTGGGAATATAAATTACTAGCACGCGCACGCGATCGGCAAACTACGATAAACGCCGGGAACTAATTTTTCCATAAGTTTTTTTACTTAAATTGGGAACCCCCTCCTCCTTAATACCCAATACCCTCTGACTGACACATTAAGTATAGAGTACAATCATCTTAGTGTAGAATTTGGCACTAAGCCTAAAATACAAGTTAAACAAGGAGCATAAGCCTTTGGAACATTTTCGAGGCACAACTATTCTCTCAGTACGGCGCCAAGAGCAAGTTGTTATCGGCGGTGATGGCCAAGTCAGTATGAATAGTATCGTCATGAAAGGCAATGCCCGTAAAGTGCGACGTCTGTTTCACGATCAAGTGATTGCGGGTTTTGCGGGAGGGACGGCAGACGCCTTTACGCTCTTTGAGCGTTTTGAGGCTAAGCTAGAAAAACATCAAGGCAACCTAACTCGCGCTGCGGTAGAATTGGCTAAGGATTGGCGTTCCGATCGCTCTCTTAGACGACTTGAAGCTCTTCTAGCCGTAGCTGACCATAAAGCATCTTACGTAATTTCAGGTAATGGCGATGTTATTGAGCCGGAATATGGTTTGATAGCCATTGGTTCAGGCGGTCCTTATGCTCAAGCAGCGGCCCGGGCACTTCTTGAAAATACAGATTTTAGCGCTCGCGCCATTGTTGAAAAAGCCCTGAGTATTGCTGCTGATATCTGTATTTACACCAACACCCATTTGACCATCGAAGAACTCTCTGGTTAAAACTTTATTAAGCTAAGAAATCATGCCCGAATTAATCCCTCAACAAGAATTGACCCCTCGGCAAATCGTTCAGGAGCTGAATAAACACATTATTGGCCAAACCGCTGCTAAGCGGGCCGTTGCCGTTGCCCTCCGTAACCGCTGGCGCCGGCGCCAAGTGAACGAGGAACTGCGCAACGAAATTACCCCCAAAAATATTCTCATGATTGGTCCCACCGGCGTGGGTAAAACCGAGATTGCCCGGCGCCTTGCAAAACTAGCTAATGCTCCCTTTATGAAAGTCGAAGCAACTAAGTTTACCGAAGTAGGCTATGTTGGCCGAGATGTAGAATCTATTATCCGGGATCTCGTGGATATTGCCATCAAAATAACTCGCGAGCAGGAAACGGCTAAGGTTCGCAACCAGGCGGAGGATAGAGCAGAGGAGCGAATCCTTGACGCCCTCTTACCCACTGCACGGGCTGCGCCCCATGGTTCAATGGATGAACAATCTAACACCCGGCAAAAATTTCGCAAAATGCTGCGAGAAGGAAAGTTAGATGACCGAGAAATCGAGATTGAGTTAGCTGCCGTTTCCATGGGGGTTGAAATTATGGCCCCCCCAGGGATGGAAGAAATGACCAGCCAGCTCCAAAATATGTTCCAAAATCTAGGGGGTACCCGTACCCGGACACGCCGGCTACGAGTCCGAGAAGCCTTCAAACTACTGACTGAAGAGGAAGCTGGAAAGCTCATCAATGATGAAGATTTAAAAGCACAATCCCTTGAAAACGTGGAACAAAATGGTATCGTGTTTCTTGACGAAATGGACAAAATTGCCAAGCGTTCTGAATTTTCTGGTACAGATGTTTCCCGTGAAGGCGTGCAGCGCGACTTACTTCCTCTGGTAGAAGGCAGCACGGTCTCCACAAAGTATGGTATGGTGCGAACCGATCATATCCTATTTATTGCATCGGGGGCTTTTCATCTAGCTAAGCCTTCAGATCTCATCCCGGAAATGCAGGGTCGGTTACCCATTCGAGTTGAGCTAGACGCCCTTAGCGTTGACGATTTTGTACGTATCTTAACTGAGCCGAATGCCTCTCTCACCGCGCAATATATAGCATTATTAAAAACCGAGGGAATCTCCTTACATTTCACCGAGGAAGGCATTGCACGTATCGCCCAGATCGCTTGGCAAGTTAACGAACGTACCGAGAATATTGGTGCTCGCCGATTGCATACCGTCATGGAGCGGCTTCTAGAAGGACTCTCCTTTGAAGCGGAAAATCATGCTAGCAGAAAAGTTATTATTGACGCCGCCTACGTAGATGCTCAGTTAGCCGACTTGGCCCAGGATGAAGATCTATCACGTTATATCCTCTAGTGAATTTTTCTATCTCGACTATGCCAATACAGCACCCTCAACCCACAGAGATTAAACTTCGCCGAAATTCCCGCGTGCTTGAAATCAGTTTCGAGAATAATGCCCATTTTGCGCTCCCCCACGAATTTCTGCGAGTATACTCTCCATCAGCAGAGGTACGAGGTCATGGAACTGGACAAGGGGTCCTCCTCATCGACAAAGAAGCGGTCAGTATTAAAGAAATTGAACCAGTCGGTAACTATGCTATTAAACTACGCTTTGATGACGGGCACGATACGGGCCTTTATTCGTGGGAATATCTCTACGAACTAGGAGAAAAACAAACCCAACTATGGCAAAAATATTTAGACCGGCTGCAGCAGGTCGGCCATTCACGCAAAGAGCCTAGAATTAAAGGTTAGCGTTCACCCGGGATATAGGCAAAATGGCGCAAGGAAAAACAACCCACTTTGGTTTTCAAGAGGTCCCTATAGAGGAGAAATCCCATAAAGTTGCTGAAGTTTTTCACTCGGTTGCTAACCGCTATGATCTTATGAACGATCTGATGTCGCTCGGCATCCATCGTCTTTGGAAACGTTTTGCAATTGAACTCAGCGGCGTCCGTGCTGGTATGCGAGTCTTAGATTTGGCGGGTGGCACTGGGGATTTGGCTAAAATATTCTCTGAGCGCGTCGGTAGTAAAGGCCAAGTAGTTCTAGCAGATATCAATTCAAGCATGCTGGAAAAAGGCCGAGAAAGGCTCATTAACCTAGGTAAGGTGGGTAATCTAAGCTACGTTCAAGCCAACGCAGAATGCTTACCCTTCCCCGCTGATTACTTTGATCGGATCACTATTGCTTTTGGTCTGCGCAATATCACCCAGAAAGAGACTGCTTTACATTCCATATACCAAACTCTGAAACCTGGCGGCCAGTTGCTAGTATTGGAATTTTCCAAACCTGCCCCCTGGCTAACTTCCGCCTACGATATCTATTCTTTCTGGGTTTTACCACGACTGGGTAAATTAGTAGCGGGAGATGCCGATAGTTACCGCTACCTAGCAGAATCTATTCGACAGCATCCTGATCAAGAAACTCTCTGCGCCATGATGCAGTCTGCTGGATTTGACTGCTGTAATTTTTATAACCTAAACCATGGCATCGTTGCCCTGCATAGGGGCTATAAATACTGACCCGGGATTAGCCCCTTATATGCTGCAATTACTGCTTTATTCGTACTTACTCACCAGGTGGCGTATCTTGCCAGCACTGTATATGTGGATGTCATGACATATTTTACACACCTTCAACTTTTCTTAAAATACAATTTTTTAGCCCTTTTGGATTTATAAGGCGCCTAGCATCGTGTACCTGCCCTCTATATTATTGGCCCCCATTGAAGCCTTGGTTAATGCTTCATTACGGCTTGATCCTGATACCTTGGCTCAGGTGGCGGCTATATCAGGCCAGTGCATTGCTGTTGAGTTACGAGGCTTAGATTTGAAAGTTTTTATCGAGCCTACAGCCAGCGGCATCTTGTTAGCTACTTCCTCTGACTCACCCCCCGTCGCGACTCTATCAGGTACGCCTTTGAATCTCCTGCGGATGGCAATAGCTCCCAGCGATTCTAGCCCTTTGCTCACCGGTGAGGTACAAATTCACGGCGATATAGAGCTTGGCCGAAAGCTTAGGACCCTGCTCCAAAGGCTTGATCTGGATCTGGAAGAGCTCCTATCCCACTATACGGGTAACCTTCTCGCCCATCAAATTGGGAACGGGATGCGCGGCTTTAAAGCTTGGAGCCGAAAGGCAGCAAGCACTCTCGGCCAGAATCTCGCAGAATATTTACGCGAAGAAATCCAATTATTACCTGATCACGCCAAAGTCGCCACCTTCCTTGATGAAATCGACCGCCTTCGGGCTGATTCAGGCCGGCTGGAAGCACGCATCCAACGATTACAGCGACTGCTATGAACATCATTAGCCAGTTTCTGCGCTTGGGGTACATTAATTGGACTCTGTTGCGCCACGGATTAGATGAAGTTATCCTCGCCACACGCCTATTTCGTCCCCTGCGCTTTTTGATTTACCTCAATCCAGAACACTGGCGTAAAACAGCCGCTGCAGCACCCCGGGGAGTGCGAATCCGTCGTACCCTGGAAGATCTTGGGCCTATTTTCGTCAAGTTTGGCCAACTGCTATCCACCCGCCGCGATCTATTACCCGATGATATCGCTGAAGAATTAACCTTACTACAAGATCAGGTTGCTCCTTTTCCTAGTGAAAAGGCAAAAGAGATTATTGAAACAGCTTACGGCCAGCGCCTTTCCGAGGTATTTGCCTCTTTTGACGAAAAACCATTAGCATCAGCCTCTATTGCTCAAGTTTACGCTGCTCAACTACATGACGGCAGCATGGTGGTTGTTAAAGTCGTACGGCCAGGGATTAAGCGGATCATCCAGGGTGATGTCGATCTTCTCTACATGCTAGCCAACCTTGCTGAACGGTATTGGTCAGAAGGGCCTCGGCTACACCCTCGTGAAATCGTGGCAGAGCTAGAAAAAAATCTCTATGACGAATTAGACATGCTTCGAGAAGGAGCTTCTGCTTCTCAATTGCGGCGTAATTTCACCGGTTCCAATAAACTCTACGTCCCACTCGTTCATTGGCATTATACTCGCCCCAATGTACTCGTCATGGAGCGAGTTCAAGGCGTTCCTATCAATAATATCGATGAACTTCAGCGTTATGGGACAAATTTCAAGCAACTAGCCGAAACCGGCGTGGAAATTTTCTTTACCCAGGTTTTTCGTCACAATTTCTTCCACGCCGATATGCATCCAGGAAATATCCTAGTCTCCACCGAAAACCCCCAAAATCCCCATTATATTGCTCTTGATTTTGGCATTATGGGAACTTTAGGCCCGGAGGACCAGCGTTACCTAGCAGAAAACTTTCTGGCCTTCTTTAATCATGATTATCGACGCGTGGCCGAGCTTCATGTGGATGCCGGCTGGGTACCCGCAGGTACCCGAGTGGATGAATTTGAGTCTGCCATTCGCAGTGTCTGCGAGCCTATTTTTGACCGTCCCCTAAAGGAAATCTCCTTTGGCCAATTACTCATACGGCTCTTTCAAACTGCTCGCCGCTTCCATATGGAGATACAGCCTCAGTTGGTTTTATTACAAAAAACCTTACTGAATATTGAGGGCCTAGGACGCGTTCTCTACCCGGATTTGGATTTATGGCAAACGGCCAAACCGATCTTAGAGCGTTGGATGAGCGATCAGGCAGGTCCCCGCGCAGCCTACAATAGCCTGCGGCTTAATGCTCCCCAATGGGCAGCCGCTTTACCTGAACTTCCCTTACTCATCCACGAGGTAGCAAAACAAACCAGTAAAGGACGTTTACAGGTACGACTCTCTCCTGATGATTTAAGAGAATTGCACCGAGAAATACGCCATGCTAGCTTGCGCACCACAGCTGCTGTAGCGGGCGCAGCGCTTCTAGTAGGAGCAGCTACTATTTATAGCCTCAGCAACTATACCCCGATCATGGTGGCAGGAGTACCTCTTCTCAGTTGGCTATCAGCGGGCATAGGGTTCATACTCATTATTGCGGCTTGGCGTTTAGAACGAAATTAAAATAGAGGAGCACTAACCATGATGTTCAGGTTGAAACAAGGGAGACTCACTTAATAATAGCTATGCCCTAGACATCACAAACCTCTACCTAATATGCAGCAGCTTCACCCCACCGAGCCAGTAAATGATGTTCTACCCCTGCGTGATCAAGAATCCGCGCTACGATAAAGTCGACCAGGTCTTCAATCCGTAGAGGCTGATGGTAAAAACCAGGATTGGCGGGAAGAATAACCGTGCCAAGCCGAGCCAGACTCAGCATATTTTCCAAATGGATTACAGAAAATGGAGCTTCCCGAGGTACTAGTATCAACTTGCGCTGCTCCTTTAACATAACATCGGCCGCTCGCTCGATAAGATTATCATTAGCACCACGCGCAATGGCCGAAACCGCCCCTACCGTGCAGGGGCAAATCACCATTGTTTGAATGCGGTGAGAGCCGCTTGCTAGCGGAGCGGTCCACTGAATCTCACTATAGCAGTGAAGTAGTTTAGGGGCTACCGAGAAATGATCCGCTAAGTATCTCTGCAAATCCCGGGGGCGCGGAGGAAAGCGTAAATTAGTCTCCATTGCCACCACCGTCTGGGCAGCACTAGAAACCAAAAGGTGTACAGAAATCTCTGCCTTAAGCAAACATTCCAATAACCGCAGTCCGTAGGCAATCCCGGAAGCACCGGTCATAGCCACCGCTATCTCGCTAGGGTTCACCCCCCCCCTCCCTCTTCTCTCGCAGAGACTTTAATAATTGTGGATGAATATGGCCAAAATCCCCGTTACTCATCAGCACAATATGATCACCCCCTTGAACATAGGCGCACAAACTATCCAGGATAGCCTGAATACCAAAAAACACCGATGCCTTATTAGGGCCAAGAGCTTGTACTATGGGGGTCAAGGACCATTTAATATTAAAAGGTTGGTAAATAAGCACCCGATCCGCTAATGCTAATGCTGGCGCCAAACTGTCCTTATGAATACCCAGCTTCATGGTATTAGAACGAGGCTCCAATACGGCAATAATACGAGCTTTGCCAACCCGTGCCCGTAACCCTGCCAATGTCTTAGAAATAGCGGTTGGATGGTGCGCAAAATCATCATAGATGGTGACTCCATTGACCTTACCGTATATTTCCAAACGCCGTCGTACCCCTTGGAATCGTTCCAGCGCTTGGCAGGCCTGGTCAATAGGCACCCCCGAGTGGTGGGCAGCACCAATAGCCGCCAAGCCATTCGCCACATTATGGTGGCCAAGCAACGGCCAACGGACTCGGCCTTGGCAAGAATTCTCATACCAAACCTCGAAGTCACTACCGTCATCAGCCACGGCGCTCGCAGCCAAAGCGGAGCTAATCCCTCCAGCTATATCCATATTCATAACCGGAGTCCAGCATCCCATATTTAGTACGGTTGCTAAAGCCTTATCCCCGGATGGAACAAGGATAAGGCCATTATTAGGTACCGTACGCACCAGATAATGGAATTGCTGTTGGATAGCCTCTAAGTGGGGAAAAATATCGGCATGATCGTATTCTAGATTATTTAGAATGAGAGTGCGGGGACGATAATGAATAAACTTAGAGCGTTTATCGAAAAATGCCGTATCATATTCATCCGCTTCAACAACAAAATAGGGACTCCGGCCCAAACGGGCCGAAATACCAAAATTTTGCGGAACCCCGCCGATAAGATACCCTGGTCTATGGCCTGCATATTCCAGTATCCAAGCCAGAAGGCTGCTAGTCGTCGTTTTGCCATGGGTGCCCGCCACTGCTAACACCCATCGCCCTTGCAAAATCTGTTCGGCTAGCCACTGGGGTCCCGAAATATAAGATAATCCCTGGGCAAGGACATGTTCGACAGCAGGATTACCGCGGGAAAGCGCATTACCTATCACCACTAAATTTGGCGGAGGATCTAAAGCCGCCGCGCTATAACCTTCCCGAATCGCAATACCGGCTGCCTGCAGTTGCTCGCTCATGGGAGGATAAACATTGGCGTCTGAGCCACTGACATGAAATCCGCGCTCTCGGGCTAAAAGTGCCAGTCCAGCCATAAACGTGCCGCAAATCCCGAGAATGTGGAGATGCATTAACAGAACCCCGTTTACATAGGGGGAAAAAGAAAATCCATGACTCGAATGGAAACTAGCGCATAAATGACTGCCACTAGTATTCCTACTGTAAAGGAGACCGATAATGCTTGGCGCATAATGTGGGCAGTTACCGCCAAGCTCCAGATCATCAAACTCAGTAGCAATAACGAGACTAGCCCTGGTGGGATCTCGGCCTGCTGCGCCGCCTCTAGCCATAGCAGCAGGGGAAAGGCTAAAATTCCAAGAATAATCCCGGCGCCCATTAGGGCAATTAAGGTTTGCTGCAAACGGGATTTGTAACCTCGTACTGCCAGCAACCCTCCAGTCATACCAATTAATAGAACAGTATCTACGAGACTGGACAGCAAGCCGTTAGCAAATTCCAAATGAAGCATGGAAATCAACCAGCCGATGCCCAGATACGCTAACAGAGTCTGAGTTAGCAAGCCTGACGATGGGGGAGCATCAGCAGGACCAGCACGCAGTAAGCACAAGGCTATGAAATACCTCAGCATCCCGGAGAAACTCTCTCTTCAAAGAAGAAAACAAAACGTAGCAGTCTTACTATCTACCCAGCAATAGTAGACGAAATCTTATCCTCCCTTAAGGCCGCTCATCCAGCTTTTTTCCTTCCTTAGGAGTAGAGGCCAGATCCGCTTTACTGATTCCCAAAGCCAAGGCCATAGGGCTAGCAACATAAATTGAAGAATAAGTACCTACTATAATACCTGCAATAAGAGCGGTAGAAAAACTATGGATTGTTTCACCGCCAAATAAAAACAGAGCAAAGAGAACGAGTAAAGTGGTCAAAGACGTCATTATGGTACGGGACAATGTCTGGTTTATAGAGGTATTAATTATCTGCTTTGCCGTCCCCTTGCGTATTTTGCGGAAATTCTCCCGGATCCGATCCGACACTACAATGGTATCGTTAAGGGAATAACCAATGACGGCAAGAATGGCTGCTAATACAGTAAGATCAAACTCAAGCCGCAAGAGGGAGAAAAAGCCCAGCACAATAATCACATCATGTACCAAAGCGATCACCGAACCAACGGCAAGCCGGTACTCGAAGCGCAAGGCAACGTAAATTAAAATGCCAATCAACGCATAGAGCACCGCTAGCCCTCCCTGCTCGACGAGATGTTCCCCGACCTTGGGGCCCACAAACTCCACTCGCCGCATAGTCGCTGGATTATCACTACTTTCCTGTAAGGCAGCTAATACTTTATTACTAAATTTAGCACTATTGCGCTCAGCTTCCGGCGCCAAACGAATCAAAACGTCCCGCGTAGTACCAAAATGCTGCACAATGGCACTACCGAACTCTGCTTCTTCCAAATCCCGGCGCACATCCGATAGATCTACCGGCTGCTCATAACCCACTTCCAACAAAGTTCCGCCGGTAAAGTCAATGCCAAAATTAAGTCCCTGAAAAATCAGCGAGCTTATAGAGATAAGAAGCAACGCCAGGGAAAACGCAAAGGCAAGGCGGCGCTTGCCCATAAAATCAATACGGAAATCTTTCTTAAGTAACTTCATATCCGTGCCTTAGATAGCCAGCCTTACCTTACGCCGCTTCCCATAAATCAAATTAATCACGGCTCGGGTGCCCATAATAGCGGTAAACATGGAAGTCAGAATACCCAAGGATAAGGTAACCGCAAATCCCTTAATAGGACCTGTCCCAAACCCAAACAGGACAACCGCGGTTATCAGGGTAGTGATATTGGCGTCTACAATGGTCGATAAGGCATTGGCATAACCTGCCTCGATACTTGCCTGAGGGCTACTACCATTTCGAAGTTCCTCGCGAATACGCTCAAAAATCAATACGTTAGCATCAACTGCCATACCCACTGTGAGTACAATACCGGCAATGCCTGGTAAAGTCAGAGTCGCTTGCAGCATAGAGAGAAGGGAGACCAACAGCACTAGATTCGCGGTCAAAGCCAAATCAGCAACGAGCCCGAAAACTCTATAATAAAGCGCCATAAACACCAGTACTAGGGCAAACCCTATCAGTACGGACTGAAAACCCTTGTCGATATTATCCTGCCCCAGGCTTGGGCCGATGGTCCGTTCCTCAACGATATCAATGGGCGCCGCCAGTGCGCCTGCCCGCAATAACAAAGCTAAATTACGGGCTTCCTCGGTAGAATCAAGACCCGTAATCTGGAAACGTTTACTGAGTTGATCCCGAATGGTGGCTACATTAATCACCTCGGGTACCCGGCGGCGAACCTTGACTGGCTCCCCCCCCTCCATCCGGGTCTCGGACTTGGTCTCTATAAAGACCACTGCCATGGGCTTGCCAATATTCTCTCCCGTCACTTGACTGAAATGGCGGGCTCCTTGCCCATCTAGGGAGACAAACACCGCTGGACTACCGCCTTGCTGCTCAATCCCCGAGGAGGCATCAGTAACATGATCACCCGTCAATATTACTCGCTTCTTCAGCAAGATAGGAGCTCCACCACGCTCATAATACAGGCGTGATCCTACTGGCACTCTTCCTTCCACCGCTCGCTGGACATCGTGGCTGGTATCCACTAGGCGAAATTCCAAAGTTGCCGTTGCCCCTAAAATCTCCTTGGCCCGAGCCGTATCCTGAACACCCGGCAGCTGCACCACAATGCGGTTCTCACCTTGCTGCTGAATAGTGGGTTCCGCCACGCCGAGCTCATTGATTCGATTGCGTAAAGTGGTCATATTTTGCTGTAAAGCCAAGCGCTGGATTTCCCTCTGCTCCTTTTCGCTTAGCTTAATTTCTAGACGGGGAGATCGCTCCCCCTCTGTCGATTCTAACAACAAATCGAAATACTCATCGTGGATGAGCGTTTCTGCCCGCTCACGTTGCTCTTCATTACGAAATTTAATCTCCACTCCACCAGCACCCAACCGCCCAATACTGAGGTAACGAATTCTATTCTCCCGCAATAAAGTCCGCAGATCTTCCACATAGCGCTCCTCAGCCTGTTGGACCGCGGCCTTCATATCCACTTCCATCAAAAAATGCACCCCGCCACGGAGATCCAAGCCCAGGTTCATGGGTAATCCCCCCATAGCCCGCAACCAATCCGGGGTAGCGGGTGACAAGTGCAGAGCAATTGAATAGTCGGAACCCAATTCTGCCCTAAGAGCATCCTGAGCTTTGAGTTGAGTTTCCAAGCGGCGAAGGCGGACCAAAAGGCGCTGATCTTCCAAGCGAACCGATTGGTAATCCAAACCCTGCTCCTGGAGCAACCGTTCCACCCGGGCCAAAGTCTCTGGTTTGAGATTCGCGCCACGAGTCGCCGAAATCTGCAAAGCTGGGGTATCGCCAAATAGATTAGGCACGGCATAAAGGATACCAACAAGCACTACTGCCACTACGAGCAGGTTTTTCCAAAGAGGATAACGGTTCATCGAAAATAATTTAAGCGTTCGCTAGAGTTTTTCAAGGGTGCCTTTGGGCAATACCGAGGCAATAGATTGGCGCCGGACTTTGATTTCAACGTTCTCGCTGATTTCCATGGTCATGGAACTCTCCGCCAATTCGGTAATACGCCCCATAATGCCCCCCTCGATCATGACCTCATCCCCTTTTTGCAGTCCTTCCACCAGCTTACGGTGCTCCTTAGCCCGTTTTTGCTGGGGCCGAATCAAAAGAAAGTAGAACAGAACCAATAAAACCACTAAGAAAATAATGTTAAACATCCCCGCCTGGGGTGATGGCCCCGCTGCCTCTTGAGCCCAAGCTGATGAGATAAAAAAATCTAGCATATTTGACACGTAACTTGCCTCCCGAATCAAATTAAACCGTTGATTATGACACAGACAAACGGTCCTGCACACGGGCAGCATAAAACTCAGCGCTAAACCGCTCCAAACCGTCTTGCTCAATTGCCTGGCGGAGCTGTTCCATCAGGGCTTGATAATAGTGCAAATTATGAATCGTATTAAGACGCGCGCCAAGGATTTCCCGAGACTTGTCTAAATGATGCAAATAAGCCCGGCTATAGTGGCGGCAAGTATAGCAGGTACAACTTTCATCTAAAGGCCGAGTATCTTTGCGATAGGTGCTATTGCGGATACGGATGACCCCTTCCCGGACAAAAAGATGGCCATTGCGAGCATTGCGGGTAGGCATGACGCAATCAAACATATCCATTCCCCGCCGCACCGCCTCCACAATATCTTCCGGCCGACCCACGCCCATCAGATAGCGGGGTTTATCCGTCGGCATTGGGGGAACGATAGCGGTCAAGATTCGCTCCCTGTCTTCTTTCGGTTCCCCCACAGATAAGCCACCGACGGCATACCCCTCAAAGCCAATGGTTAGCAGCTCCTGCAACGACTCTGCCCGCAAATGCTCATACATCCCCCCCTGAATGATCCCAAACAAAGCCGCCGGAGAATCTCCATGGGCGTCCCGGGAGCGGGTTGCCCATCGCAGGGACAACTCCATGGATCGGCGGGCTACCTTTTCGCTTACAGGGTGAGGGGTACAATCATCAAAAACCATTACAATATCCGCCCCCAACTCCCGCTGCACAGCAATAGACTCCTCCGGCCCCAGAAAAATCAGACGACCATCCACGGGAGAACGGAAATTCACCCCCCGCTCGGTAATTTTTCTCATCGCACCCAGGCTCCAGACCTGAAACCCTCCTGAGTCGGTTAAAATGGGGCCGTCCCAATGCATGAAGCCATGCAGCCCTCCATGCTTGGCGATAACTTGGGTTCCGGGACGCAGCATTAGATGAAAGGTATTACCTAGGACAATTTCAGCCCCTCCGGTACGTAATTCCTCCGGCGTCATTGCTTTGACCGTGCCATAAGTCCCCACAGGCATAAAAGCCGGCGTCTCCACGCTTCCCCGAGGAAAACGAAGACGTCCCCGCCGGGCCATCCCCGCCTGGGCCAGCACCTCAAATTCCATTTTTTGCGTGATAACTCTTGATGAATGGAGATAAAAGCTAAACCTCCAGAGGATAACATATTTGGCCAGGGCAGAAACCGATAGGGTAAGAAGCTCCTGTCAGAGCACTGAAAGTCTAGCACATAACCAAAACCAGGAGTAAGAATCAGCCTGCAACGGTAGGCTCCCTCAGCTCTGCATTAAATCACTGGAGAACATTATGGAAAAGTCTCGCATTATTATTGCTTTGGATTATCCCAACGAGGAACAAGCATTACGCTTCATCCGCCAGCTCGATCCTGCCCAATGCCGACTGAAGGTAGGCAAAGAATTATTTACCCGGGCCGGTCCCTCACTAGTAAAGCGCCTTGCTGCCCAAGGCTTTTCCATTTTTCTCGATTTAAAATTCCATGACATCCCCCATACGGTTGCCCGCGCCTGTCTTGCCGCGGCTGATCTGGGGGTATGGATGCTCAATCTCCATGCCTTAGGCGGGTTATCCATGATGAAGGCTGCCCAGGAGGCACTGGCTAATAACCCCTCTCGGCCCCAACTAATCGCTGTCACCATCTTAACCAGCATGAATCAGGGGGGCTTGCGCCAAATAGGATTAGCGGGAACACCTGAAGAAAATGTGCTGCAACTAGCCCTGCTCACTCAGGAAGCAGGCCTCGACGGGATAGTATGCTCCGGCCAAGAAGCCCCGGCGCTCCGACAAGCCTTAGGGAAAGAATTCCTACTAGTCACCCCAGGCATTCGCCCCGCCGGCGCGGCTCCAGAAGATCAACAGCGGGTGCTGACACCCAGGGAAGCGCTGACAAAAGGGGCCAATTACCTGGTCATTGGCCGGCCTATCACCGCAGCCCCTGATCCTATGGTCGCTCTAAAAGCAATTGAGGCAGAAATTTCGAATGTCTAATGTCACCCTCACGCATAGTAATCCACTCCACCTTGCTGGGAAAAAAGGCGTATACCTCCTGCTGAATCCTCCGAAGCCGCGGTTTCGGGGGATTCTTCAGCCAGAGTCGCCTGCAAGTTTTTAGACTGAGCCGCTTGCTGCTGCTGTTCAGAAAAGCCTTGCTGAGAGACATCCACATTGACTAAATTCAGCCCTTGCTCCGCAAAAGATTCCCGTAAGCGGGGAAGGGCTGCTTCCAGGGCTTCGCGGACTGCCGCTTGAGGGGCATGGAAAGTGATACTCGCTTCATCATGGTGCATATTAATACGGGCCTCCAGGGGACCAAGCTGGGGGGGGGTGAGCCGCAGTTCCGCAAATTGCAGCTTATCTTTGACCAACCAAGTCATCCGCTCGCCGAGTTCTTCTCCCCATCCTGACTCCTGGATCGCGGATTCCAGGGTCAGCCCCATTGCATTGTCACTACTAGCAGAGAGATTGGAAATCGCAGCACCAGTAAAGCCGGAGTTCAATGGAGCCGGAGATACTACTAACGACGGCCTATCCCGTAACGGTGCGGGCACCATCAGCACCTGGGAATCTCCCTGAACAAGGGCTGGGGCTTCCGTCGCTACTGTCGCCTGTAGACCTCCCCTAAGACTAGTACTCGAATCACGATGCCCCAGAAACAGTTGGGAATCCATTTCCGCTGTGGTTACATCTAAGCCAGAACTAAGCTTGAAATCCTCCCCTATTGGGAGGGAATTTTCTGTTCCCGATTCCTTCCCCTGTAATGGCACCGGTAAAGCCCCCTCCTTGCTGGCCTCCAAACCAAGCTGGCTAGGAGGCGCCGGCAACCCGGCGCTTCCCCCAGGGTTTTTTACAACCGGTCCTAATACGGTGCCTGTTAGTGTAGGCACCTCTGGCGTAAGTGAGTTTTCTGCTCCCAATTTCCTCCCTTGTAATGGCACCGGTAAAGCCCCCTCCTTGCTGGCCTCCAAACCACGCTGACTAAGCGGCGCCGGCAACCCGGCGCTTCCCCCAGGGTTTTTTACAACCGGTCCTAATACGGCGCCTGTTAGAGTAGGTATCCCTGGCGTATTGGTAGCTTTTTGGTTTATCAGATTTTGCGGCTGACCAGATAATACTAAATTAATAGCTGAGTTTACTAACTTGCTTGAATCAGGGGAAATACCGCTAAGAGTCCTATCAGTATCCCTTGTAATCAACAGTGAGCTTTGTGCTGCGGATTGAGAATCAGAAACTATGACCTCGGGTAAATCTGCACTTCCAGGATTGCTTTCAAAAGCCTCCACCATCGGGAAATGACCAAAATCGGCTGCCATTGAGATCGCCGATTCTGGTAACGATAAACCAAACTCTGGAGAGCCTTGTTCTCCTGCTGCTTGTTCTAGGCTCAATAATTCCGTGGAAAGATTTGTTTCATCGCCTGCAGCCGCTATTTTCTCTGCCAATCCCGCAAAAAATGGCGGCTGCTCCGGCAATGGGTTAATCTCGGAAACCATCTCCTCAAGCTGGACAGGAAACTTGACACTCACCGCCCCTTCTGACTCGACAGCAAGAAAATCTCCAGAATTCACCCCAGGCTTTCCCACCGAAGCGGATGAGGAAGAGGCAAGCGGCATAACCCAAAAATCCGGTGTTGTCATTGACCCTTATACTCCACTTTATACGTTGCTTAATCCTGTAGGCAAATTTTGTACCGAAAAAATGTTTTTTCTAGGGAAAGCTTCATATCATGAATATCCTTAATGTTTCTGTTACTCTTCCTCGTGCCTTGAGCAGGATAAATTCCGCTTTTCTGAGGCAAAATTTACCTATAAACGGCTAAAAATTGCCGGTATCTTCCGCTCTAAAATTATGCTGATGACGATCATCCACCTCCGCCTGCTCATGATAAGCTGCTAAATTCCGCTCTTCCTGCCGGTAACGATCCTGAAGCTTCTCCAAAGCCTTCACCTGACTACGTACCGCAAACCACCCCTCGCGCTTCTGCTCCAACAGTTGAGAAGATCGTTCTACCTGCTGCTTTTGCTGGGAAATAGCTTGATCCAGCCGGGCCAAAAAACTTTGCAGCTGCTGTAGCTGCTGGGCGCTGATACCCTTCTGGCCCACGGATTGGCAACGCTGTGCATACTCTTCCCGATAGTCGCGCATCTCCCCCAACTGGTGTTGTTGCTGCTGGAATAAATGCTGGGTTTCTCCTAATACTTTAGCGGCCTGCTGCTCCTGATTTGTAGCCACGCGCAGCAAGGAATGTAAACGGTGGGAACGAGTCACGAATAGCCTCCATTATTAAATTGCCTGGAAACTCCCCCAGCATTGACTGCAGGTACCGCCACTTTTGGCGTTGGCTTTGCCTTTAAAGCCTGCTGAAGCCTTTCCAGGCTCTCCTCCACAGAGAATGACCGGGACATATCTTGTTGCAAAAATGAACGGAATTGAGGTTGTTTATCAACCGCCTCATCAAGCCGGGAATCACTGCCACGGCTATAGGCGCCCACACTGATAAGATCTTGGTTCTGGCTATATAGAGAATAAATTTGCTTAAACTGCTGAGCAGCTTGCTGGTGCTCTGGCACCGTAATCTGACTCATCACCCGGCTAATCGAGGCCTCAATGTCAATGGCCGGGTAATGGCCCGCTTCCGCTAAGCGCCGGGACAATACGATATGACCATCCAGAATGGCTCGTGCCGAATCAGCCACGGGATCATTAGGATCGTCCCCTTCGGTGAGAACCGTATAAAAAGCGGTAATACTGCCGCTGCCCGAGCGTCCATTGCCCGCCCTTTCCAGCAATTGGGGAATTTTGGCAAATACAGAGGGAGGGTAACCGCGAGTTGCTGGCGGCTCACCAATAGCCAGAGCCAGCTCCCGTTGGGCATGGCCAAAACGAGTCAGAGAATCCATTAATAGCAGCACCTGTTTGCCTTGATCTCGAAAATATTCAGCAATACTAGTCGCCAGCATTGCGCCGTGAATACGCATCAAGGGAGAATGATCCGCCGGGGTTGCCACCACTACGGAGCGTGCCAGGCCCTCCTTGCCCAGAATATTTTCAATAAACTCCTGGACTTCCCGGCCACGCTCGCCAATCAACCCCACCACGATAACATCGGCCTTAGCATAGCGGGTCATCATTCCAAGCAAGACGCTTTTACCTACCCCGCTACCAGCAAATAGCCCCATCCGTTGACCCCGGCCAATGGTCAGCAAAGCATTGATTGCGGCTACCCCTACATCCATAGGCTCTCTAATAGGCTGCCGTGCCAAGGGATTGATGGGCTGCCCCTCCAGCGAAACGCGATGGGTAGCGCGAAGAGGGCCTAAATCGTCCAAAGGACGTCCCCCGCCATCCAAAACCCGGCCCAGCAACGCCTCTCCAACCGCCATCCTACCCCCATGACGAAGGGGAATAACAGGGGCATTGGGCACCAATCCCCGCGGATCACCGATAGGCATTAAAAAAAGCCTTTCTCCGGCAAATCCAACCACTTCGGCTTCCACAGGCAACCTTTCCTGCCTCAGAATATGGCAACGCCCTCCTACTGGCAGTTGACATCCTACTGCCTCCAAGGTCAATCCCACCATTCGGGTAAGTCGCCCCTCAACCGTAACCAAAGGGGCTGCATCTCGGGCTAAACGCTCCCTGCACCCAGCTAGGGCATGCTGCCAGCGCCTTCCCAGTAAAGGAGGTTTGGAAACGACTTCAGCCACTCTCTTGATCATCTCTCCGTTCGCCACCAAGCACTTTTGCAATGGCAGCATTTAAGCGAGTCTCAACCTTAGCGTCTATTCTTGAATGCTCAGTCTCAAGTAGGCATCCTCCCCGGGTGAGGGAGGGATCTTCCACTATTTGCCATCGCCGTTCTTCCTCAGAAAGGGATAAGGCGGAACGAACAATTCCCACATCATCAGGGTGCAGCAGTAACCGCACATAACGTGCCTGGGAAGGAAGATAGCTTAAACCTTCTCGTACTGCCGCCACCACCTCACTGGGTTGAGTTTTGAGTTCCCGGCGAATAAGCTGACGGGCCATGGCGGCTGCAAGCTGCACCAATTCTTCTTCTACGGTGTCATCAAGCCACTGGAGGGGCGCACTTAACGCTGCCATTAACCGCTCAAGGCGGGCCACCTTTTGCTCTAATTCCGCTTGCGCCGCCTTCCGGCCTTCTATTAGACCGGTATTGAAGCCTTCCTCGTGAGCCTGTTGCTGGATGGCTTCCAGTTGCTCTACCGTTAATGTCGCAGGCGCTGTTCTTTCCTCTTGTTCCTGCTCCTCGCTCTCTGGAGACGATCCCCCTGTACCGGCCACCTTATTATCCCAGTCATTCCATCCTGACTGATAACCTTGCTCAGGTTCTTCCTGCTCCACTAGCGGTAATTCCCACCGCTCATAGGCAGTCAAATCGCCTGGGCGCAAAAACTTAGATGTACTCATCGCCACTGCCTCCTAGGGAAATATCTCCCGCTTCAGCTAGCCGCCGGGCAATAGCTAGCACCTCTTTCTGGGCTGCTTCAACTTCGCTCAAGCGCACTGGCCCCTTACTCTCGAGATCTTCACGCAGCATTTCCGCTGCCCGTTTAGACATATTTTTAAATATTTTCTGTTTAAGTGCTTCGGTAGCTCCTTTTAGGGCAACGATCAATATTTCGGAAGAAACTTCCCGCAGTAAGAACTGAATCCCCCGATCATCCACCTCCAAGAGGTTATCAAAAACAAACATGAGATCTTCAATACTCTGCCCCAATTCCGCATCGGTTTCCTTAATTTGCGCTAAGATATCGCTTTCTATGGCGCTATCCAGTAAATTAAGGATACCTGCCGCAGCCTTGAGGCCCCCCACCGGAGAAGTCTTCAAATGATTGTTGTTACCAGAAAACTGCCGTTCCAGAACTTCGTTAAGCTCTCCTAAGGCGGAAGGCTGCACGTTTCCCAAGGTAGCCACACGCACCAGGATATTGGTCCGCACCTGCTCAGGAAACAGGGACAACACTTCGGCTGCCTGATCGCTTTCTAGAAAAGAGAGCACAATCGCGATAATTTGGGGGTGTTCCAAATGGACCACCTGATAGATGGAAGGGGCATCCATCCATCCTAGCTGCTCAATACCAGCAGTGTTACTACCCGAGAGAATACGATTGAGCAGCGAACTGGCCTTATCCTCCCCCAAGGCATTTTGCAGCATACCCCGAATATAATCATCGGCGCCTATCCCAAAAGCGGTTTCCTCCTGCATCATCCCTGCAAACTCCTGTAATATCTCATTCACCTGCTCCTTGGTGATGCCCTGGAGCGTCGCCATGGTCGTTCCAACCATTTGGACCTCCTTTGGCGCTAAATGCTTAAGAACCTCAGCAGCGCCGCGCTCACCTAAGGCGCGCAGCAGAATTGCCGCTCGTTCAGCGCCCGTGAGTTTACTTTCAGCCATCACTGACCAGCCAATTTTTTACAACCTGGGCTACACGCCTAGAGTCACCGGTGGCCATGTCACGAACGATCTCCAAGTTTGCTTCCAACGAATGAGGTCCTGCTAGCCGAAGGGTGGGTTTATTGCTGCTCAAGCTTAGTTGATCCTCTTGTAGCCCGTCATCACTTTTCTCTTCGTCCTTGTTGGGAATAGCAGGCAGAGTCACAGACTCAGGTAAAGCGGTCAGCCGGCGAAAAGCAGGGCGCAAAACTCCCAGCAACAAAAGCAATATAGCTAAAACACCTCCTCCCTGTTTGACGGCTTGCCAAAACCAATCCTGCTGCCAAAGGGAGGGCTCAGGGAAGGATTCCTCCTCGTTAGCTGGCACAAAAGGGGCATTAATCACATTAATGGTATCGCCTCGCTCGGCATTAAAACCCACGGCTTCTTTCACCAGGGCGGTCACCTGGGCAAGCTCCTGGGGTGAACGAGGCACAGTGCTGACGGTGCCTTCAGCATCAGCCACCGCTTTCTCGTCCACCAGGACAGCTACTGAAAGACGCCGAATAGATCCAGGGCTTAACCGGCTGTGGCTGATAGTGCGGTCCAGTTCATAGTTCCGCGTGGCCCTTTGACTACGCGTTGTGGGGACAGCTTCTATCGGGGCTTCATCGTCGTTAGCTTCCGGCACAACCTCGGGTGCTTGGGCCTCAGCCGGCGGCTGATTGCTCAGTGCCCCCGGAATTCCCTGGGGAAAACGGCTCCCAGTGCGCTCCTCCTCCGACATCTGTTCACTGCGTAAAGCAGCTGATTCGGGATTATAGTATTCTTGGGTTTGTTCTGTGACCGTAAAATCCACCTCGGCAACCACCTGGGCCCGGGCCTTATCAGAGCCGATCATGGGGGCTAGAATATGTTGGATTCGGCGAATATATTTCTCTTCTAAACGGCGGGTATACTCGAACTGGCCCTCTGTCATCCCCAGAGACTGAGAACGGTCTTGCCGGGTCAGCAAATTGCCTCTTTGATCCACCAGCGTTACACCGCTACTTTCCAAATTAGGAATACTGGAAGAAACTAAGTGGGTGATCGCGGCCACTTGCCCGGGATCAAGCGCACGTCCGGCATAGAGATCCAAAACTACCGAGGCTGAAGGCGCTTGGCGATTACGGATAAAAACCGATTGCTTCGGCAGCGCCAAATGGACTCGAGCATTCCTAACATTATTCAAAGTGCCAATGGTCCGGGCCAATTCCCCTTCCAAGGCCCGCTGATAACGGGCCTTTTCCAGAAACTCACTAGCGCCAAAACCTGGATTCTGCTCTAAGAGTTCAAAACCCGTATCAGCACTGCGCGGTAACCCTTCCATCGCTAATTGCAGCCGCACCTCATGCACTTTGGAGGCAGGCACCATAATTGCGCCGGTATTTTCCGCTAGTCGGTATTCAATATTCGCCTTTTGCAGCGCCGCAACGATTTCCCCCTTCTCCTCACCCGTCACGGCACCATACATAACTTGGTAAGTAGGTGCCAAAGCCCACATGACAACACCTACCACAAGCGCCACACTAGCGGCGATGGCTAGCAATAACCCTACTTGCTTTTGTAAAGACAAACGGCCTATATTAGCTTGCAATGCGGCTAAACGCGTACCAGCTATCGACGATGCTTCTGGGGTAACAGCAGGTGGATTAGTATGAGTGTTAGTATCTGCCATCAATCATGATTCCAAAGAAGCGGTTTTGGAAGCAGCGGAGAAAAAATCCCTACCGCGACCTACCCTTATTACTCAATTCAAACTATCCCTTATTCCTAACCTAGCCCCCAATATTTAAATTTGCATATTCATGATCTCTTGATAGGCGGAGACAAGACGATTGCGAACTTGAAGCGCCGCCTGAAAAGAAACAGTGGACTTTTGAGAGGCGATCATGACCTCCGCCAAATCAACATTGCTATCGCCTCGCACAAAAGCTGTCTGTAGCCCGCTGGACTGCTGTTGAAATTGGTTGACAGTGTCAATGGCCTGCCTAAAAAGCGCGGCAAATTCGCCCTCTGGAAGTTCCCCAGTGGCACTGGCCAAATCATCCTTGGCTAGAGCGGTAGCCGCCCGCATTTGTTCTAGAAGTTGAGTGCTATTGATAGATTCCATGGCAGAATTCCTCCTCAGCTAGCCTAATTACTCTAAAAGATGGCCCCAATTAACACGCCAACCTTGAACTAGGAAAATCAGGGATAACGACTCCTGCCTCCCGTAGCCGAGCTAGCTTATAACGCAGGGTTCGCTCACTAATTCCTAGCCGAACAGCCGCTTGTTTCCGCCGCCCATTGCATTGTCCCAAGATCTCTAAAATAAACTGTTTTTCATGGTTTTTGAGATTCTTATTAAGCGCTCTAGCTTCATCCGAAACGGGGGTTACCGGTATTCCTACCTCAAAAGCCAACGACTGGACCGTTAATTCATCCTCATCCGCTAAAATCATGGCCCGCTGGATAACATTGTCCAACTCACGAATATTGCCCGGCCATGGATGGGCCAGCAATTTTTTTTTAGCAGCCAAGGAAAAGCGGGATAAAATGCGGCCATTTTCTGCCGCACGGGTGGCAGCCAAGCGCCGGGCAAGGGGTAAAATATCTTTGCGGCGTTCCCGCAGAGGGGGTAAATGCAAGGGGAAAACATTTAGACGATAATAAAGATCTTCCCGGAACCGGCCGCTGGCTACCTGTTCCTGCAAATCACGATTAGTGGTGGCTAATATCCGTATATTCAGCGGAATCATCTTGCCTCCTCCTAGACGTTCCACCTCCCGCTCTTGCAACACCCGGAGTAGCTTTGCTTGTAAACCCAAGTCCATTTCCGAGATCTCGTCAAGCAATAAAGTGCCTCCCTGGGCCTGCTCAAATTTACCGGGCCGAGCTTGACAAGCACCCGTAAAAGCGCCCTTTTCATAGCCAAATAAGGTGGCCTCAAGCATATTTTCCGGAATGGCGGCACAATTGATCGCGACAAAGGGGCCTTCACAACGGGGGGACTGGCGATGGATATAGCGGGCCAATACTTCCTTGCCGGTGCCGCTTTCGCCACTAACGAGTACGGTAGCCTCACTCTTGGCTACCCGTTGCGCCAACGCTACTACCCGACGGAAACAGGGATCAACCGCTACCACTGGCTCATCTTTTTTCAATACCCGCACGTAGCGACGCACTCGATCAAGCAGAACGTTAGTTTCAAAAGGTTTAAGCAAGTAGTCCACAGCACCCTCATCCAAAGCATCAATAGCCGTACGGATGGTGCTATGAGCAGCAATGAACAGCACTGGTAAATCTGGCTTCTGAGTTCTTGCCCGACGTAATAGTGTGGAACTATCCAAAGGTTGGGTTTGAATATCGCTTAGTAAAAGGCCAATATGCTTATTTTTTTCCAACTGGGCTAGAGCTGCCTTTCCTTCAGGGACGCTCTTTACTGGAAAACCAGCGACAGACAAGGTAGCACATAAAGCCTCCCGCAGAGCTGGCTCATGCTCAACGACCAGAACCGTGGGGTGCGTCATAATTTACTCCTTTGCTCCGAAAACCGTTCTAAAACGCTGCATAAATTCACCAAATGCGTGGAACGCTCGTCTGGCTTTCTGCAAATTTTCGTTTGTTAATAAAGGCGCGGCAAAGATTTACCTCCCGCGTCTATAACAGAGCAATAAATGTGCCTACCAATAAGTTACCTTAATAATCAGTTAATTGTGAAGTAAACTCTTATCGAACGTCAAACTCTTGGCGCAACATCCTCTCGCTGGACGTCATATTTACGAAGTTTTTCAACCAAGGTAGTACGCCGCATCCGCAACCGATGAGCCGCTTGAGCCACCACCCCGTCGGCTTCCTCTAGCGCTTGCTTGATAAGCGAGCGCTCGATGCAGCTAAGGTGCTTCTTAAGATCCAAACCTTCTCGTGGCAATCGGGGAGTCTCCAAGGTATCAACAACTCGCTCTAGGGATGATCCTAATTCAGGCACAGAAGGAGGAATTCCTTCCCCCTCTATTCGGTATTTTTCAGGTAAATCATAATAATCCACCACGCCATAGGGGTATAAAATGGTTAAACGTTCAACCAGATTAGCAAGCTCCCTGACGTTGCCTGGCCACGGATATTGGCACAAAGCCATAACCGCCGCCGGAGTTAAACGAACAGAGGCGCCTTTTTCATGCTCAATCCGGGTAATAATCTCATTGATGAGCAGGGGAACGTCCTCAACTCGCTCTCGCAAAGGAGGCATTTCAATGGGAAAGACATTGAGGCGATAATAAAGATCCTCGCGGAAATTCCCTTCCTGAAGCTGCTCTTCTAAATTACGATGGGTTGCGGCAATAATACGCACGTCGACATGAATGAGCTTATTGCTTCCTACCCGCTCAAAAGTTCGCTCCTGCAGTACCCGTAGCAGCTTCACCTGCATAGCCATGGGCATATCGCCAATCTCGTCCAGAAACAAGGTTCCCTTTTGCGCCAGTTCAAATCGTCCTTGACGGGCTGTAATAGCCCCCGTAAAGGCCCCTTTCTCGTGACCAAAAAGTTCGCTTTCCAGCAGCTCGCCCGGAATAGCGCCACAATTGACTGGCACAAAGGGGTTTCCCCGCCGCGAGGAATGGTAGTGGAGGTTGCGGGCTACCACTTCCTTGCCGGTCCCGGACTCTCCCAAAATCAGGACGGTGGCGTTGGAATCGGCCACCTGCTCTATCAGCTGACGAACAGTCCGGGTAGCACGGCTATTACCTACCAAACTCCGAAATAGTTCTACTGATCTTCTCCGTTGCCCTTTTTGCTGGTGGCCTTCACGAAAAAGCTCCGCATTCTGCAAAGCGCTAGTGAGTTCCGTTTGGGAAAAAGGATAGCGCAGCGTCCCTAAGGCGCCCGGCAAACGCCAGGATTCTTTATTTGAAAGGCTTTCCTTCGGCACCAGCACAAATACAGGTAACTGCACTTCTTCATTATTGAGTGTTTTAATTGTGGCTGTTATTTTTTGCTGTTCCCCGCTCCAACTACCAATTAGCGCCGCAGCAACAGCCTTGGGATCGGTAACCGTTTTTTGCCATTTCTGGCCTTGCTCAACCAGTACCGGACGGTAGCCGACGAACTCGATAATGGTTTGCAGGGCTTGGACATGCTCTTTTCTGCTATCTCCCAAAATCAATACGATATCAGCAGGCATCATAGACCTCTCATACCGTTTTTACCGTTAAAACAGGAAAAAATAAAGTAAATCCCATCGTGGGTCTATTACGCTTTCTTAATGATAGAAGGAAAGTTAAACACCCTATAGAATGAATGTCAAAATTCTGTCGTATCAAAAATAGCAAAATTCCCCACAAAGGGCCGGACATTCACAGGGAAGCCCGCAATTTTCCGCCTTACGGCCCAACAAAATGCTTATCATCAGCAAAAAAAGCAAACAATAGCATGGCACCGAAAACCTAAATATTTCTTCGTGTTCGCGCCCCAGGATGCCGGTACCAGCGAAAGATAAATTGCTCTAATCCCTTCCCGCAAATCCATCATTTAGATCGGCAAAACCCACTAACATCTGGTGCTCACCTGATTCGGCCTTACTTTCTTCTACTTCGCTAAGAAGAATCAGGGAATAGGAGTACTTCCTGCTGGGCAAGTAGCTACCCTATTTGCTCAAGTAATAAATCCAGTTTTGACTCCAAGCAGTTATCACAGCCATCCAGAGCGTTGGTTGCCGTACAAGCTCCATGTAATAGCACCAACCTATATGCTAAAAGACTTCCCGGCCTAATGGTTGGCGCGAGGGTAGTTATTCCATTCCAGTCACAAGTACCTGCCTCCAGCACCAAGAGTAAATGCAGGAAATTAGCGCAAACTTCTAAGGATTATCATTAACGAGGGAAGAACGGTGAGCCAAGAGAGAATGGCGGTACTAGAGCTAAGAAGTTTTCAATTATCTTCTTTAAAAGGGAAGGCCCCAACTAAAAATTATAGGCACGGTAGATGTCGCGAGCTTGAGATCCTTGGTGTAGTTTTTTTATCTCTTGGGAAAAACGATTGCGCTCTAACTGGCAAAGAGCAGCTATTTCCTCGTTGAGCGAGAGCAGCCGTTCCAGGCGTTGCCGAGCGGAAGGGAGCATAACCAAGATCTGTTCCCGAGAAAAACTATGCTGCAATAGCCCATCCCGCTCGGCTTGTAGCTCCGCCAGCTCCCGCCAAGCGCTTTCCTGGGCCTTTAAAAGCATTTTCTGGCTGAGGACAAGGAGTTCATCCAAAGCACCCTTGACAGCTTCAGGCTCAAAAATGGGATGCTCAGTAACGGCACTAAAGGACATGGTGCTTAAGCAAATAACTAACGGGTATTGGCGCTAGAAGCAGCTCCAGGCTTGGCAGACCCAAGGGCCGGCATTGGAGAATTTACTGGAGAAATGGCTTCCCACCCCTGTTTGATTTCGCCTAAAAGGTAAGCGACTTCTTCTAATATCGCCGCATCATTACGGAGGTTAGCTTCCAGAAGGCGCCCCACAATATAGTCATAAAGGCGGTCTAAATCGTCAGCAATTTCAGCTCCCCGCTCTCGATTCAGGCTTACTTGCAAGCCACTGACAATATCAATGGCGCCGCCGATATTCACACCTTTCTGCGTAATATCATGGCGTGCTATCGCTCCCCTGGCCACCGTAATTTTCTCTAGGGCACCTTCTAGTAACATTTGGATAAGGCGATGGGGATCGGCGGCGATCACGGCACTTTGGGCGCCGATCTGGCGGTATTGCTGTAGTGCTCCATTTTGGATCATATTGACTTCCTCGTTAAAATCATGGCAACTTTAATAATTATTTAAATCGACTGTTCCAATCAAAGACGACTACCTTAGGTAGATCTACTGCCAGGTAAATTAGCGAGCTGCTGGCTTAAAAAGCTGCTCGTTGTTTGGAGCTGCCCGAGCAGGCTATCCAGGGCCGTAAACTGCGCCCGGTAACGCTTCTCAATAGCATCCAATCGCCGGGCCAAATCTTCCCGCTGCTCATCGAAACCACCAACGCGATCATTCAAGCTATCAATGCGATTTTCTAAGAATCCTTCCGAATCCAGTACTTGATCCAGATAGGTATTCAGATGGGTCGCTACTCCCCGGGAAAAGGTGACGCTCCCCCGCGCTCCCGAGGTCTCCCCTAGAATTTCAAGTCGAATACCCTCTGCCCTATCGTTTCCAGTTAGAAAGCGACCTGAGCCTGTTGCCGCCTGACCACCGATAGTTCCAGCCACATCTTCCCCCGCGTTACCGCTTTTAACCGTCAGTCCCAGGGTTTGGGTAGTGGTCTCCGAGGGCGAAGGATCCAACGCTAAGATTTCAATATTGGAACTACCCCCATAACGGCTAGAACGAATTTCAAAGCGATCATTTATGAATTCAACAGTTACCTGGCTTCCTGCCTCACTCAGGCTAGGATTACCATTAATCTGACTCTGAATTTCCGCGGCAAGCGCCGTGCCATCATCGTAGGTTTTTTGGGTCAGAGAAATCGTCGTGGCTTCTCCTCCATCTACTTTGAGGGTAAATTCGTCATTATCGGCATCAATAGTGATGGCAGAGCCGCTCCAAGGAAAGGGAAAATTGCTGCTAATGGCATTTCCTGTATATTCTCCCTGGGTTGCCAACTGGGTAACATTGACCGCAAATTCTCCAGCCTGGGCTCCATCGGCGGCTTCTACAAACCGCACCGACGGATCCGAACTCTTGCCACCTCCCGTAAACAAACGGGCAACCGCCTCGGGATCAGCTTCAACTACCTGCTGCAGCTTGCTTTCATCCAATTTCAGGGTGCCATCCCGCTGGGTGGTAATACCGATATCGGCTAAGGTTTGATAAGGGCCAGACAAACCCGTAACGATATCGCTAGCAGCCCGCCGGAGGCGGTTTTCTATGCCGCGCAAACTCGCATCTCCAAGCAGAGGACCCTTTTCTCGAGTTTCCGGATTATAGGAAGAAAGAGAATTTAAGGTTTTCGCTAAACTATTAAAAGACTCTATAAAGCCATTCACCGATTGACTGGCTACCTGCCCATCAGCTTCCACCGTGAGTGTTGTGGGGGAATCAAGTTCAGCGCTGTTGAGTTCTAAAGTTACCCCCTCAATCATCCCGGTAATCGTGTTTTGGGGACGAGTAACGGTCAAGCCATCAACCACCAGGCGGGCATCTTGAGCGGCTACTGTCTCCATTAAATTTTTCCCGTTCCCTGGATCTGTCCCGGTCGGATCATAAGCCAATTGAGACAACCCGCCATCATCCAGGTTATTACCATCCTCATCGCTAACGGTAATTTCCAAACTATTAGCAAGGCCCATGGTTTGAGCGGTAAAAACCAGGCGATCTCCGGTTCCATCATTGATAATATTAGCCTGGACCCCAATATCGGCCTCATTAACCGCGTCTCGGATACCGCTTAAGCTGTTATGGGCGGCATCAATGGTCACCAATTTAGGGGGAGTCTCGGGATTCCCGGTAAAAGTATTGGCATCATTGTCATAGCTGCCAAAACGAAAACTCAGGGTTCCCGTCCCCAGGGTAGCGCTAGGGTCGGCGAAGGCTTTGGAAGCGAGTTTTTGTGCCTGGGCTAATTGCTGAACTTCGACACTATAGGTGCCAATAGCCGCTTTCGCCGCTGCCGAAACAGTCAATAAGTCCGTATTACCAACGCTGGCCTTGATGGCCTGAAAAGCCGAAGGCGAATCAAGCTTTGCAACCGCATCCTTGAAGCCCGCCAGCTCACTCTTTAATGTGCCCATGGCGGAAAGAGTCGCTTGCAGTTTCGCTTCCTGGCGGTTGAGACGCAGTTGCTGGGGTTGGCCTTCCGCCGCTACCAATTGATTTACCAGGCTTTCCACATCTAGCCCGGAACCAATTCCCGTTGAAGTAATCATCCCTCTTCCCCCTGTCTCCTGGAAAGCACTATCATTAAGATCAAGACCCTTGGAAATTCAACATCCATCAAGCCAAAGCTTGCATGAGCGTGCCATCGGTAATGCCTTCTTTCCCCTCTTCCGCTATGCGCCGCGCCAGCACCATGACTTCTTCCGAAGGGATCTGCCGAATCATTTCCCCGTTTTCCCTATCCATCACCTTGATCACCGTCTGGCCCGTGGCTTCGTCAATACTAAAATGTAATTCCCGCCTCACATCTTCCATCAGTTCATTAATACTTTGCACGGCTTCCTCCAATTGCCGCGACCCTTCTTCCCGGTTTTTCCGCTCTTCTGTCTTAGGCTGGGGAGAGTCTGTGGCCGACGATTGAAGCTTGCTTACCGGATGCACCTTGATTTCGGCCGCAGAGGAAGGCCGCTCCGAAAATGGAGCAGGTATGAAATCTGGGGAAGGAGGGTGAATCATCAATCAGTCTCCTTGGTTAGTGTACTAAGGGAGTCTCCGTTCAGGATTTTCAGTCCCGAACGGAGCACCATCTCCTTGCGGTTACCGCAATAAGCTCAAGACCCCTTGAGGCTGGGCATTGGCCTGGGCCAGCATGGCGGTACCGGCCTGCTGGAGAATCTTATTGCGCGTCATCTCGGCCGTCTCGGCGGCAAAATCCGCATCCTGGATACGAGAACGGGCAGCAGAAGTATTCTCGGAAACATTCTCTAAATTAGAAATAGTAGACTCAAAACGATTTTGCAGGGCACCCAAGTCCGCCCGCTGGGTAGCAATTGAACCCAGGGCTTTGTCGATAACGGACAGAGCACTGTTGGAACCGTCTTGGGTGGAAAGATCAATCTGGGCTACCGAAGACAAGGCAGAAGTCACACCGCCTGCGCCTACCACCGTATTGGTGCCATCATCACTGGTCACGGTGAAGCTTTTATCCGACTGGAAGCTTACTTGACCGCCTACCACAATACTGTCGTCTCCTCCCGTATCTTCTACAGTCACCCCCCCTACGTTAAAGGCATTCCCCGAGGCCCCTGTATTATTCGCCTCTGAGATAAGAATATCCTCACCCTGGGCATTTTCCAAGGTAATGGAGTCCCGGTTTTCGCTGAGCGTGGCGGTTACACCGGTCTCGGCGCTTTGAGCATTGATGGCGTCAGCCAAATTGGTCACATCCGTGGTGGTAACCCCCGCGGAAATCTGCGCAGCCGAACCGCCGCTGGATTGGAGGGTAAAAGAAACCGTACCATCATCCGCCACGTTGTCCAACTTAACTGAAGTCTGGGCGGAGGCCGTCACGCCAGTGGCACCGGATTGTCCATTAACTAGATCAGCTATTGCCTTAGCACTCTCGTTGCCTGTAAGAGCTACTGACTTAGAACCCGTGGAACCATTGACGGTGATGTTCTGGGCAGCCACGGTATTACCCCCGGTGGTATCCGTTGCCACGGCTAGACCTGTGCCCGCATTGGCAATGCCCTTTCCTAACTGCTCCCCAAGCGTTGTGGCGCGGGCGCTATTAATGGAAAAACCGATGCTTTCGTTAGCATTGGCGCCAATTTGGAATTTTTGCCCCGTAAAGGAACCATCCAATAGGTTTTTGCCGTTAAAGGTAGTAGAATCCGCAAGCCGGTTAAGTTCCTTCTGCAGTTGCGATACTTCTTTTTGTAGATTAGCCCGATCCGCGTCGCTGTTAGTATCGTTAGCAGACTGGACAGCAAGCTCTCGCATCCGCTGCAGGATATTGCTGCTCTCCTTCAATCCTCCCTCGGCGGTTTGGGTCACGGAGATAGCGTCATTGGCATTGCGACCCGCCTGAGCGAGACCGCGAATCTGGGAGGTCATCCGCTCCGTAATCGCCAGCCCGGCGGCGTCATCCTTGGCATTGTTAATCCGCAAACCGCTGGACAACCGCTCCATCGAGGTTTGCAGCGCGTTTTGGGAACTATTCAGGTTCCGCTGAGCATTGAGTGATGCAATATTGGTATTGATAGTCTGAGGCATAATGGCTTTCCCTTCGTATTTTGTCCGGGGCTATTCCCGGCAAGGTTTGTTTCCAGCGAATAAGCGCGATAGTCACGCTCCAGGCCTAGACATTAACGATTTGGGACTTGTGGCATGAGCTAGGGAATTCACCCCAACCTAACCTTTGTCCCGTGTCAAGGTGTTTATCGCTTTCACAGAAAAGAATCGGCAAAAAGGGAGGGAACTTTAGTAGATACCGGCAAGGATTTGCCGCTGGTAACGAGGCTTGAGAGTGAATCTGTCGACGGTTCCACAATTCTGATAGAAAGCGCAGTATTAATTTGAGAAGAATAGGGCTAATTTCGCGCTACTCAACTGCCCCTACAAGGTATCAAGTAGCGCGGACCCCGCGCACGAAGAGGCTACAGAAAATTAAACAAAGATAATCCCTGCAAACGGGCATAAGTCCGCTGGGCGGCCTCAAGTCCTGTTAGCTGCTGATTTAAACGTCCAATGGCTTCAGCCAAATCCAGATCATTAAGCGAGGATTGTTCCCTGGCCAATTGCAAGCTGGTCTCCTCATTTACTTGGCGTTCCCTATCGACGGCATTAAGGCGGGCGCCCGTCTCTGCCCGGACTTCCAAAACCTTGCCCATGGCTTGGTCCAGATCAGTGAGAGTCTTGTTCATATCATTATGGAAGCGGGCCTGGCTGGTGGTATCGTTGATTGGCCGCTCCAGAGCTTCAATAAAATGCTGGGCAATAGTGAACATATCCCGGTGAGCACTTGCTCGAAGGGTAAAGCTGTCTCCATCCGCGGGAACCCCGGTGATGCTTGCCTGAGCGCCGCCAAAAGCAATCTCCTCCCCACTGGCGAAGTCACCATTAGCCACAACGGTATGCTGGGAGTCCAATACCTGGTAGGTAAGGGGATCATCAGGCGTCGCCTGGGAAAATTGCAAGGTATAGTTGCCGGGAATGAAGGCTCCGTTGGCCGAACCGGGCGCAATTACCCCTGAACCCCTATTTACGGGATTAGCCTCGGTGGCAAAAACGCCATTACCCTCGCGGATGGCTAAAAATACCTCGGAGCCAGAATGGCTATCCGCGACCTGCGCTGAGGGACCAATGGAGATTAGACGCTGGGCCTGATCCCCTTGATAAGAAACGCCCCCCCCTGCTTGAATAAAAGGCTGGGTGCGACCCTTAGCGCCGGCAAAAAGATATTCGCCACTGGCGTCCTGGCTATTCGCCAGCCCTACCAGTTCGTTAAGGCGCTGCCGGACCTCCTGGGCAATGATGGCCCGATTCTCATTGTTTTGAGCGCCATTATTGGCCTGCACCGCCAACTCCCGCACGCCCTGCAATACATTATTCACTCCCGCCAGGGCGTTTTCCTCTTGGGACAAACGGGCTGTCGCCAGGTCAGCGTTTGTTTGAAACTGGGCGGTTCTCCCGGAAGCTTCGCGGACTTCCAGCAAGCGAGCAGCCGCAACAGGATCATCGGCCGGCGTTTGCATACGCTCGCCACTGGCTATTTGCCGCTGGGTTTTGCTCACCTGGGTTTGCTGGCGAAGCATCCCCTCGATGCTTTGTTGCTGAAATAAAGAAGTGGAGATACGCATAAATTATCGACCTACCGCGCCTAACAAAGTCTGAAACATGGTATCGGCAGTGGAAATCACCCGGGCGGCGGCTTGGAAAGCCTGCTGGAAGCGGATTAAATTTGCCGCTTCTTCCTCCAGATTCACTCCCGATACCCCTTCTTTCTCTGCAACAGCCTGATCAAGTAAGGTTTTATGGGTATCCTGATTGGCTTCCGCCTGGCGGGTACGAGCTCCCACCTCCGCTACCAAGCGGCCATACTGCTCCTGATAAGACATAGTCCCATCCTGAAAGATAGGCTTGGTTTGTAATCCAGCAAGACTGAGGGCGTTACGGTTATCCCCAACGCCCCCCGTATTATTCTGGAGCATAAAGGTATCCCCATCCGCGGGAACCCCGGAAATTATAAAATTCAACCCCCCCACGCTGGGGAGATCAAATTCCTTACCATTACTTTCGGTAGCCGGATCAAAATCCAGGGTCCCTCCTGGACCGCCGCTTACATTAAACTGCCGCGCCGCAGCGTCATAGGTCAAGGTCACCTCTCCATTAGGCGGCAAGGGAAGACCGGTAGTATTGGTTACCGCGGCAGCTGAAATTTGCCCCGTACCCCCGTTGCCAAGATTCGCCTCGGTGCGGATAGGTCCGGCAGCAGCGATGCGGGCAGAATCGGTAAGCGCCATCCCAAACTGTTGCGCCGCCGTCCGGGTAGGCTGGATCAGATAACTGTCGCCCCCATTAATGGAGCCAGAGGTTAAATTCAAGGTCAACCCATCGACAGTTTCCGCGCCGCCGGGAAAGGCGCTTAAGGAAAAAGCTTGGTTATCGGACAGCCGGGTCAGGGTAAATCCCGCCCCATTCCGGTCCAAGCGATAATCGCTATCGGTCAGCTTGCTGGCATCGCTGATGGCGACTGCAATCACGCCATCGCCGGTATTATCAGCGCGCGGCAAAGAAACCGCTGTATTGGAATCGATAGGCGCAAAAAAATCGCCGCCGAGTTCTCCCTGAGGGTCCATGCCTAGGCGGTGCTGCTCGTTGAAGGACTGGGCAACTCCCACCGCAAGTTGCCCCAAGGCATTGCGGGAGGGTTCCAACACTTCATCGCGGAAGCTCAACAGGGCCCCTAATTCACCGCCCTGAATAGAGTCGGAAATAGGGGTAACCCCACCCTTGGTAGCATAACCCACTTCCAGGCGGGAGGCTTCATAGGAATTAGCCAAAGTGGTTAGGGAATGACTGTGGTCGCCTGTTACCAGGGATTGCCCCTTGCCAATAAAAACATTGAGGCTGCCATCGTCCTGGGGAAGCACGGTAACCGCTGCTTTTTGAGAAAGGTCTTGAATTAATTGGTCCCGTTGATCCAGCAAATCATTAGGCGGCTGGTCATTATGTTGTCCGCGAAGATCACGGATTTGCTGGTTGAGCCCGGCAATGGAGGAGGAGAGCGTATTCACTTCCGCAACAGTAGCCTGCAGGCGGGTGTTGATACCCTCGTCCAGTTCACTCAAGCGACCATCGAGAGAACGAACACGGGCCTCAAAAGTCTCCCCCTCGGTTAACAACATTTGGCGCGCCGCCGGACTGGAGGGATCGTTTGCCAATGCCTGCGCGGCATTGAAAAAATGCTGTGAAGAGGTAGAGAGCCCTGTTTCGGAGTCTGCGAAAAGATTATCCACCTGGGCTGCCAGATCATGGAAAGCCTTGGATTGAGCATACTCCGAGGTAGCGTGCCGCGCCTGCTCGGTCAGAAAAGAATCGTAGGCGCGGCGCACGGTGGTGACATCCACCCCGGTACCGATAAATCCCTGCCCGGTAAACTCGGGCAAGCGGGCGGCTAATTCTGCCCGCTGCCGGGAAAACCCCGGCGTATTCACATTAGCAATATTATGGCTAGTCGTGGCCAAGGCCCGCTGCGCGGCTAAAAGCCCGGAAGCGCCTATTCCTAAAAGATCGCTTGATGGCATAAATTAAGCTTCCCCTTACCTGTATGTAATTTAACCCTACGCCGTTTTCTTTTAACTATTAACGGCCTGCAACCGCCATTCTTGATTTCTCCAGGGCCTGATTGAGAGTCGCTCCCTTGAAAACCCGCAACACTTTGTCCGCATAGGCCGGATCAGTAGCATAGCCCGCCTCGGCCAGGGAGTGCATAAAGTCTATCGCGCTATGGGTTTGAGTAAGCGCATGATGATAGCGGGGCTGTTGCCGCAGAAAAGCAACGTAATCGTTAAAACTCTCGCCAAAGGACTCATAAGACCGAAAACGAGCCTGCTCCCGTACCGCTACCCCTTGCCGGTATTCGAGGGTGCTGACCTGGGTCACTGGTCCCTCCCAGCGGCTGTCTGCTTTGATATTAAATAGATTATGACTGCTCCCATGGGCCTCGGTACGGATAATTTGCTTGCCCCAACCTGTTTCCAATGCGGCCTGGGCCAGCAGCAATCGTGGGTCCAGCCCTAGAGACTGGGCGGCTCGCTGGGCTTCAGGCCAAAGGGTTTGGACAAAATCCTCGGCTGTTTCAAAATGGGGAAACGTCGGCAACGCATCAGGCTCAGCAATGGATGGTTTTTCTATCGTTTCAAAACGGGAGAATGCCGGCGGCCCATTGAACTCAATAGGCGATGGTTGTTTCACCTGACGACGGGGAGGCGCAAGATTCTGGGTAGTGACCGGCGGCTTCTCAGTGGCCGTCCCATTGCCTAATTGGGCGGCAATTCTATCCGCTAACCCCAGGCTCCCATGGCGGGCAATTTCAAAAGCAATTTGCTGATCAAAAAGTCCCTGATAGAAATCCACTTGCTTATTATCCAGCAACCCGCCTCCCTGGCCCGCCTCCCGCATGCTCTTTAGCATGGTCTGGATCAAAAAAGACTCAAACTGAGTCCCCACCCGGCGCAGAGTGTCCGGGTCCCTGGAGTCTTGCCGGGCGGTTTGACGAAGCTCGGCAAAGCCATTCTTGGAATAGCCATAAAAGGGCAAAAGCGCAGTAGACTGAACCATAAAATTTAGCGGCTAAACATTTACAATACCACCAACTCCGCGCTTAAGGCGCCTACTTGCTTGAGTGCTTCCAGAATTGCCACTAAATCGCCGGGTGCGGCCCCAACCTGATTGACCGCACGGACAATCTCACCAAGGGATACGCCAGGGGCAAACAGAAACATCCGGCTTCCTTCTTCCTGGATATCGATATCCGTGCGGGGAACCACCGCCGTCTGCCCGCCAGAGAGAGGAGGAGGCTGGCTGATCGCTGGATTAGAAGTAATGGTCACGGTAAGACGACCATGGGAGACCGCCGCTGGCTGGACTCGCACATGCTGGCCGATCACCACGGTCCCCGTGCGGGAATTAATGACTATCTTCGCCGGGGCTTCGCCAGGCGCCACCTCCAGATTCTCCAGCAAGGAAACAAAACTAACCCGTTGGGTCGGCAGGGCAGGCGCATTCACCTGGATCGAGGTTCCATCCAGAGGACGGGCGGTGCCGGCGCCTATCGCACTATTGATAGCGGCAGCTACCCGGTTAGCCGTAGTAAAATCCGAGGCATGGAGATTGAGAATGATAGGGCCACCATTGTGAAATGGGTTTGGCACGCCCCGTTCCACCGTGGCGCCATTAGGAATCCGTCCAGTACTGGGAATATTAACAGTCACCCGCGAGCCATCGTTTCCCTCGGCACCAAAACCACCCACGATAAGATTACCTTGGGCCATGGCATAGACTTGACCATCGGCACCCTTGAGGGGAGTCAGCAGGAGGCTGCCGCCACGCAAACTTTTGGCATTGCCCAAAGAGGAAACGGTAATGTCGATACTCTGACCCGGTTTGGCAAAGGGAGGCAATTGGGCATGGATAGAAACCGCCGCCACGTTTTTAGGCTGGAGGTTAACCCCTGGCGGCATAATGATCCCAAATTCCCGCAACATATTCCTAAGACTCTGGCGCGTATAGGAAATCTGGGTCACTTGATCACCCGTACCGCTCAACCCTACCACCAAGCCATAACCCACTAGTTGGTTGCTACGAACGCCAGCGATGGCCGCCAAATCCTTTACCCGCTCGGCTTGAGCTCCCTGGCTCAACCATAGCAAGGTCATGATGAAGAAGGTCTGAATAATTTTCACAATTTACCGTCTACCTTTCTTTGAAGTCAGGAATATTCTGCTAAAAACCACTTAAAAAGGCATAAATCTGCTAAAGAAAAATCGACTCAACCAACCCATGCGATTGGCTTCCTGGGTGGCTCCATCCCCCACATAGGCAATACGAGCATCGGCGAGATTTAAGGAAGATACCGTGTTATCCGGATTAATATAACGGCGGTTAACGATACCTGAAATTTTAATATATTCATTGCCATGGTTAATGGTGATCACCTTTTCGCCCCGGACCACCAAATTGCCATTAGGCAGGACTTCAGCCACGGTAACAGTAATATGGCCGCTTAAACGGTTATTTTGACTGCTATCTCCGCTGCCGGAAAATGCTCCCTTAGACTTGACCGCCATCTCCAGGGAATTGTTCTGATTACTGGCTAAAGGAACCCAGTTAGGCGTATTGAATTGGACACCAGAGCCAAGCAAGGTGGGGTTAGTCAAGGAATAGCTGGTGTTTCTGTCAATCGCCGTGTCGCTTCCTTTCTCCCCAGTGGTGCGCTCTTCCAAAACGATGGTCAGCACATCACCAACCCGCTGCGCCCGGAAATCCGTAAACAACGAGATCTCATAACCAGGGTGATAAATAGCCCCGTTGCTGGGCTGGGGTGGTGGCGCAACCACAGGGCGGGTAGCCGCAAAGCTAGGATCTGGAGGAGGCAACTGGGCGGCGCAGCCGGTAATAAGCATGCCCGCCATGGCAAGCATGGCTTTTTTTCTATTCATGACTAGCGCCTCCCGGATTTATGATTTTAAAGGGTTTGGGTTGCAAACCGGAGCATCTCATCGGTGCTGGAAATGGCTTTGGAGTTCATTTCATAGGCCCGTTGGGTCTCAATCATATTGACCAGTTCTTCCACCACATTGACATTCGCTCCTTCCAAGGCACCTTGAACCAAAGTACCAATGCCATTGAGACCCGGTATCCCAGTTTGCGCAACGCCACTGGCGGCGGTCTCCTTGAACAAGTTATTGCCCGTAGGTTGTAATCCCGCTGGGTTAATAAAATCAGCCAATTGGAGATTGCCCGCCTGAACAGGTGTGCCATCTCCCGGCATCAGTACCGATACGATGCCGTCAGAACCCACGGTGACGGAAAGCGCGCTCTGGGGAATCGTAATCCCCGGCTGCACAGGATAACCACTGGAAGTGACTAACTGACCATTGGCATCTATCTGAAAAGTGCCATCCCGAGTGTACGCCAAACTGCCATCAGGCATTAGAACCTGAAAAAAACCCCGCCCTTGAATGGCCATATCAAGCGAGTTCCCGGTCTGGGTCAAACCCCCTTGGGTAAAAAGTTTCTCGGTCGCCACGGTGCGCACGCCCGTACCCAACATTAGCCCGGAAGGCAGCAGTGTATTCTGGGAGGATTGGGCGCCTGGCTGGCGCACCGTCTGATAAAGAAGATCCTCAAATACCGCCCGATCCCGCTTAAAACCAGTGGTATTGACATTAGCAAGGTTATTGGAAATAGTGGCCATCCGCGTCTGCTGCGCATCCAGGCCCGTCTTGGCAATCCATAAAGCTTGATTCATTCTTGTCTCCTTAGCCCATCCGCAGCATTTGCGCCGAGGCGGTATCCAATTCCTTGGCTGTTTGCATCATTTTGGTTTGCATCTCATACTGGCGGGCCAGGGCAATCATCTCCACCAAGGCATCCACCCCGCTAGCATTGCTAGCTTCCAATTTCCCCGAAACCAAGGAAACCGAGGCATCCGCCGGAGCCTGCCCACCATTTGCCATCGTCATTAAACCCTCCTCGTCTTTTTGCAACTGGTCTAAGGGTGGATTGACCAGTTTAATGCGATCAAGCACTACCAAGGTGTTGGCGGCCTGGCCCAGGGGGCGAATAGAGAGGGTACCATCAGCGCCAATTTCTATTTTTTGCGCTGGGGGAATCGCTATGGTCCCTCCTTCCCCCAGAACCGGATGGCCTGCCCCGGTAGTCAAGATTCCGTTGCTGGTAATTTTAAGATTACCGGCTCGAGTGTAAGCTTCTCCCCCCGAGGGAGATCGCACCGCAAGCCATCCCCCCTCTCCCTGCACGGCCACATCCAGCTCACGTCCAGTGCTTTGAAGCGGCCCCGGCGTAAAATCCACACCTGGCCGCTCAGCCATGGCATACACCCGGGTAGGGTGGCCCTCGCCAAATACTGGTATGCTTCGAAACTGGGATAAATCGGCCCGAAATCCCGTGGTATTGAGATTAGCCAAATTATGATTGTTGGCGGCGGTAGCCTGCATGGTCTGCTGGGCCCCCGTCATTGCAACATAAAGCATTCGATCCATCTTTTAACCGCCTGCGCTTAGCCTTTAACGAATATTGATAATCGTGTCGGTAATGGTGCTGGCTGTTTCAATAGCCTTGGCATTGGCCTGAAAATTACGCTGCGCGGTAATCAAATGCACCAGCTCCGCGGTGAGATCTACGTTGGAGCTTTCCAAGGCACCTGTTTGGATCGTGCCAAAGCTGCCGACTCCCGCCTCTCCCGCCAAGGCGCTTCCTGAACTTACTGTTTCTCCCCAGGCATTGTTTCCCAGTTGACGCAGGCCTTGCTCATTGGGGAACTGGGCCAAGGCAACTTTGCCCAACGTGGAATTTTGCCCATTACTGTAATTAGCCTGAATAACGCCTGTCTTGCTGATATCCAAGCCGGTAAGGCGGCCCGAGGTAAAACCGTCCTGGTTCAATGCCGCCACATTAAATGGCGAAGCGACCTGAGTCGTGTTGTTAGCGGCAAAATCCAGCGTCAGAGCGATATCGTTAGCGCCATTATTGAGGGCAATAGAATCGGTTGCTAGGGGATCTGGCGTTGACCCGGTAAGAGCACCCGTGGCATCAAAATTAAGGGTTCCATACTGAACCCCACCGGCGCCAGCGGTTCCTCCATTGATATTAGCAAGGGTACCATCCAGGGAATGGTAAACAGCCCATTGATTGGTGCCATTGGTATCCTTGAGAAAATATAAAGTCGATATGTGACTGTTACCTAGGGAATCATAAACCGTTTCCGAAGTAGAAGCGGTATAGGTGCTGGTATCCAATAAATCTAAATTGACTGGATCAAGAGCGGCGGTATCCGAAGGTAAATTAGCCCCGATACTAATCCGGGAAGTAGCCTGGGGGGTACCTGCCGAGGTGGGAAGCCGCAAGGGCTGAGAGTTATTCAAGCTGGCCGCAGTGGCGGTGCCATTTTCATTCGTGGGAAAAGTCCGCAAGTACTGGCCTGAACTATTCACTACATAACCTTCCTTATCAACGCTAAAAGCGCCAGCCCGGGAATAGACCAAATCCTTATCATTAAGACTCGGTGATAAGGCAAAAAGCCCCTGACCGCTGATGGCCAAATCCAGGGAATTTTGCGTAAAATCCAAGTTGCCCTGTTCGAATTGCTGGGCTGTTTTATTAAGCAAAACCCCGCTGCCCACCGCTGTCTGGGAGCGGCCAAAAGACGAAACGGCAAAAATATCCGCGAACTCGCTCCGGGACCGCTTAAATCCTGTAGTACTCGCATTAGCAATATTGTGAGCGGTCACATCCAAATCAGACGAGGCAGCATTCAGCCCGCTCAAAGAAGTATTAAACGCCATAAAATTTCTCCTACACCCAAGTCTCTATAAAATTTCTTTCACTTGATTAAAAGGTACCGAACCCTGCCCGGTTAAGTTGAGGGTTAATCCCTCGCTGCCTTCTCCGATAACCACGCTGTCCACCCGGGTGGCGGCAAAAGTCGGAAAGGCTTGCGTACTTCCCCCGCTTGCGCCTTCCACTTTAAACTGATAGCGCCCTGGGGTTGCTGGCGTACCATCCTCTTTGAACCCATCCCAGGCAAACTGCACGGTCCCCGTTTGGTCATCTCCCAAATCCACGGTTCTGACCAACTGCCCTGCCTGATCAAAAATTTTCAGTTGTGGGCTGGTGACACCTGAAGGGAGTTCTACCGCCCCCCGGATTGAACCACCTGCTTCCAGGGAACCTTCCGCTGAGGGCACTAACACCGAACGACCCACGAGTCCCGATGCCTGTAGCGCCTGGTTGGACTGAAGGGAACCGCTAACCTCTTTAAAAGAAGTTTGCAAATCCTGTATACCCTTGACTGTTCCAAACTGGGCCACCTGACTAAGGAAGGTACTGTTATCCATAGGCTTAAAAGGGTCCTGATTATTAAGCTGGGCCGTCATCAATTTCAAAAATTGCTCTAACCCCAACTCGGTATTTTGTGCTTTTTTATCGGGCGGACGGACCAAACCTAACTCTTTATAAATCTCTGAACTGGAAGAGGTCGCAGTAACCATGGTGCTCTTTTCCTTATAAACTATTGACCCAATTGCAGGGTACGCAGAAGCAATTGTTTAGATGTATTGGCCATTTCCACGTTGTTCTGATAGCTTCGGGAAGCGGAAATCATATTGGCCATTTCCTCAATGGAATTAACATTGGGATGGAAAATATAGCCAGCTTCATTGGCCATGGGATGATCCGGGGCATATTCTTGCTGCAGCGGCGCGCCACTCTCCACCACGCCTAGCACCTGAACTCCGCCAGCGGGAGCTGCCGGGTTAAGCTCGTCCAGCAAAGTTGCGAATACTGGCTGACGAGCGCGATAAGTTTGATGAATGCTGCTGCTTACACTATCGGCGTTAGCCAAATTGCTGGCGGTAGTATTGAGTCGTAGGGTTTGAGCGCTCATGGCGGTTCCAGCAATATCAAAAACTTTAAACAACGACATTGCCTATTCTCCCCTCAGGGCTGATAATAACCCTTTGAATTTGCCGCTTAGAAAATGGAGGCTAGCTTGATATTGGAGCGCATTCTGCATGAATTCGCTGTGCTCCACCTGACTATCCACGGTGTTACCGTCAAGGGATGCCTGCTGGGGGATGCGGTAAAGCGCTTCGTCACCGGGGAATTGTCCTAAGGAATGGGATAGGTGCCCGGCGTGGGTTGCCTGGAGGGACAAGCCCTGTCCCTGGGCTTGTTGCAAGGCAGCCTTAAAATCAATATCCCGAGCTTTATAGCCGGGAGTATCTCCATTGGCAAGATTAGCCGCCAATATTTCGGCGCGCCGGGATCCGAGAGTCACAGCTTGGGGATAAATTCCCAGGGCCGCGTCAAAGGAAATAGACATAAGTTTACTCCAATCGCTTAACGAGCTTGATTGCTTATGGAAGTAGGCAAAATTTATACCAACAATACTAAATCCTTAACAATCAAATATATATAGAAAATTAACTTGCCTGCATACAAGCATACGCCGGCAAATAACCGCCGCTTGCGGCAATGAGATTGATGAAGATTTTGTCCTGCTACAGGATAAATACGGCGCGGAACAACGGCCTACAAAAGCCAGGGGAAAGGAGTCTTGCTACGGGCAACCCAAACCATATAAGCAAATAAAATCAGAGCGATACATCCCGCACCAATGCGGATAGTCCGGGTTCGACCATACTTCAGGGCGATACTACCAAAAACGATATACCCGATCAGGGCAAGAATTTTCGCTGTAAGCCAATCATTAACGAAGGGGTATTGATGCAGCACCAGCGTCAAACCAATGGCGCTTGCTAATAACACCGTATCTACAATAGGGGGGACAATGCGCACCCAGCGTTGTTGTAAATAAGGGGAAGAAGAAAGCATCCATAAGCCGCGCCCAACAAACAACACCAAAGTGGTCACTATACTTGTGAGGTGGATATATTTAAGCGTTAAGTATACATTCATTATTATCCAGCAAGGTGTTTAATCTATTTTTAAAGAGGATTCTCAATATTTCTATAAAACTATTATCCTGCTGCCTTAAAGGTCTTAAATAAGCTATTCCCGTTGTCATTATAACGCTCCTCCGGGCTCGGGCACCTTCCCTTATCCTCTAAGCTGCCCAGTTCTAAAGGTGCCTCTCCAATTTTTGAACGCCATGGAACAGCATATAACATCATCCGAAAAGAGAAATAGTCAGCGAGCCAAACGTATGGCTGCCTTACTTCGATATTTGCTCAAAAAAATTTATCGGGTCCAAGTCAAGGGCTTAGAGCATTATCAAGAGGCTGGCCCCCGGGTATTGTTAGCCGCCAACCATGTCTCCTTTCTCGATCCATTGCTCTTGGCAATGTTTCTCCCCCAGGACTCGGTCTTTGCTATCCCTCCTCAACTCGCCCGCAGTCGCTGGCTACGCCCCTGGCTCAAACTGTTGCCTACTTTTCCGTTAGATCTCGCTGCCCCCACGGCTCCAAAAGAGTTGCTCAAACGTCTCAAAGAACACCACAAGGTCATTCTCTTTCCCGAGGGAAGGATGAGCGTGACAGGTTCGGTGATGAAAATTTATCCCGGCTTAGGGTGGGCAGCCTGCAAAGCCGGAGCAACCGTACTGCCAATACGGATCGAAGGCGCTGAAGACACATCTTTTTCCTCCATGCGCGGCCGCCGCAAGTGGTTCCCTTCCATCACCATTACTCTGCTGCCACCCCAGGACTTCACCTTATCGCCCCAGCTTTCCAACCGGGAACGGCGCAAGCAGGCCGAAGCTCGACTAGTTGAGGCCATAGCAAAGATAAAGCTCTCCAATGGCCATTACCGCCAAACCATCTTTGATGCTTTGCTGGCAGCCCGCCAAGTCCATGGCGGAAAATTCCGAATTGCGCAAGACTTAGAGCACCAGCCAATACGCTACAATCAGCTAATACAGCGGGCCTTTCTGCTGGGCGCCGTGCTTACACGGGACACTCAGCCGGGCGAATATGTTGGCGTACTTCTGCCTAATACTTTAAGCACCGCAGTGCTCTTTTTTGCCTTGCACAGCCAGGGACGAATACCCGCCATGTTGAACTTCACCAGTGGCGCTAACGGCCTTTTGGCCGCCCTTGAGGCAAGTGGTATCCGGACCGTCTATACTTCACGGCGCTTTATCGAAGCTGCTGAATTACAGCCTATAGAGAAAGCCCTAACGCCTAAGGTTCAGTTAATTTACTTAGAAGACTTACGCCAGCACATCGGCCCTTGGAAATTTCTGCAAGCCGCCGTGCGCGCTCATTTCGCCCGTACTACCTATCACCGCACAGTACCCCAAGCGACCCCCGATAAACCAGCCGTGATTTTATTTACTTCGGGCTCTGAAGGATTGCCCAAGGGAGTGGTGCTTTCCCATGCCAACCTTCTGGCCAATATTCAACAAATTGCAAGCCGGATCGATTTTACCAGGGAGGATCTGATCTTTAATGCCCTACCTGTTTTCCACGCCTTTGGGTTAACGGCGGGAACCCTCTTACCCCTCCTTGGCGGCACCCGTTTATTTTTGTACCCTTCGCCGCTTCACTACCGGACGATCCCCGAAGCCGCCTACCAGGCTGATGCTACTATCTTATTTGGCACCAATACTTTCCTCGCCGGTTATGGCCAACATGCCCACCCTTACGACTTTTATAGCATACGCTACGTATTCGCAGGCGCGGAAAAACTGCAGGAACCCACGCGCCGGCTATGGGCTGATAAATTCGGGGTCCGCATTTTTGAAGGCTATGGCGTTACCGAAACCAGCCCGGTCTTGGCTGTTAATACTCCCGTTGATCACCGCCCAGGCACGGTGGGGAAACTAGTGCCTGGCATTCAATATCATATTGAGCCAGTGGCGGGCATCCATCAGGGAGGGCGCTTGGAGGTCCGTGGCCCCAATGTCATGCTCGGCTATTTACTACACCAGGCCCCAGGGCAATTACAACCGCCCCAAACTCCCCGTGGCAAAGGCTGGTACGATACCGGCGATATCGTCAGTATCGACGAAGAAGGTTATTTGACCATTCGCGGGCGCGCTAAGCGTTTTGCCAAAATCGCCGGCGAGATGGTTTCCCTCACTACGGTGGAAATGCTAGCCGCCACTGTCTGGCCCGAGGCATGCCATGCCGCCGTTTCCCTGCCAGACGCTAAAAAGGGAGAAGTGGTAGTGCTATTAACCGAGCAAAAAGGAGCTGAACGCCGTCCTCTGCTGCTCCAGGCGAAGAAAGAGGGACTCAGTGAACTCAACGTACCCCGCTGGATTTTAGTGGTGGAAAACATTCCCCTACTGGCTAGCGGCAAAGTCGATTACCCTAATGCGCAGCGATGGGCGGAGCAAAAACTATCACAGAAAGAAAAAACCTTGACCTGAATAACCACGATCGCTTACAAAAAGCCGTTAAAAACCAGGCATAAGACCGACGCCGGCAAAAAGCCGGCGTCTGGTTTTCAGAAACGGATATGGTTCCCTTCCCTAGGTAACATTAAGTCTAGGCTAGGCTACGGATGCTGCTCTCGTCTCTCTCTTAAAAGTAAATTGATCCCCTTCAACCCCCACCTCAATGAAATCCCCAGACTCAAATTTGCCAGCGAGAATTTCCTGGGCTAAGGGATTTTCGAGCCGTTGCTGAATCGCCCGCTTGAGGGGCCTGGCACCGTAAACTGGATCGAAGCCCGCCTCCGCCAGCTTGCTTAACGCATCCTCGGGAATAGTTAACACCATATCCCGTTGCGCCAATCGCTGCCGGAGATAACCCATCTGGATCTGGGCAATAGCCTGAAGCTGCTCTTTCTGTAAGGGATGAAAGACCACCACATCATCAACCCGGTTAATAAATTCTGGCCGAAAATGTTGTCCTACAATTTCCATTACCGCACTTTTCATTTCCTGGTAACGATCTTCTCCGGCCATTTCCTGGATAACATGGGAGCCGAGATTAGAAGTCATGACCACCACCGTATTGCGAAAGTCCACCGTGCGGCCATGACCATCCGTTAGCCGCCCGTCGTCCAGAACCTGAAGCAAGATATTAAACACATCCGGATGGGCCTTTTCTACCTCATCGAGCAAAATTACCGAATAGGGCTTACGGCGTACCGCCTCGGTCAGGTAACCTCCTTCCTCAAAACCCACATAACCCGGTGGAGCACCGATCAAACGGGCCACGGAATGCCGCTCCATAAATTCGGACATATCAATACGGACCATGGCCTCCTCCGTATCGAACAGGAACATCGCCAGGGCCTTGCAAAGCTCGGTTTTACCTACCCCTGTAGGCCCTAAAAAGAGAAAGGACCCATTGGGCCGGTTGGGATCAGCAAGCCCCGCTCGGGAGCGACGAATCGCGTTGCTCACCACGGCAATAGCCTCATCTTGACCCACCACACGCTGGTGAAGCGCCGCTTCCATTTTTAACAATTTCTCCCGCTCGCCTTCCAGCATTTTAGAGACTGGAATTCCCGTCCATTTGGAAACGACCTCCGCAATTTCCTCTTCCGAGACTTTATTGCGCAGCAACTTAAAATCATGCTGCTCCACCGCCGTGGCGGCATCCAACTGCTTTTGCAACTCTGGGATACGGCCATATTGCAACTCCGACATCCGCCCTAAATCTCCGGCACGATGGGCGGATTCCAAATCCAGGCGAGCCTGCTCCAGTTGCTCCTTGATTCCTTGGGCGCCACTTAAAGTAGCTTTCTCCGCCTTCCAGATTTCCTCCAAATCCGCATATTCCTTTTCCAACTGGTTCAGTTCGGTTTCCAGGGTTTCCAGACGCCTCTTGGAAGCTTCGTCAGTCTCCCGACGGAGAGCTTCCCGTTCAATCTTCAGTTGAATCAACCGCCTCTCCAATCGGTCCATGGGCTCTGGTTTGGAGTCGATTTCCATCCGAATGCGACTGGCGGCTTCATCAATGAGATCAATAGCCTTATCCGGCAGCTTGCGATCGGTGATGTAACGGTGAGATAAAGTCGCCGCCGCCACAATAGCAGGATCAGTAATTTCTACTCCATGATGAACCTCATAGCGTTCACTTAATCCCCGCAGAATAGCGATCGTATCCTCCACATTAGGCTCATCAACCAGCACCTTTTGGAAGCGCCGCTCCAGAGCCGCATCTTTTTCGATGTAGCGGCGGTATTCATCCAGAGTTGTGGCTCCAATACAGTGAAGTTCGCCCCGGGCCAAGGCAGGTTTAAGCATATTACTCGCGTCCATGGCTCCTTCCGCCTTACCGGCCCCCACCACCGTATGGAGTTCATCAATAAATAAGATAATATTTCCTTCCGCCTTACTAATATCCTTGAGCACGGCCTTAAGGCGCTCTTCGAATTCGCCCCGGAACTTGGCCCCAGCAATCAGCGCGCCCATATCCAAAGCAAGCAGACGCCTGTTTTTAAGCCCTTCCGGTACTTCACTATTAATAATACGCTGGGCTAGCCCTTCAGCAATCGCGGTTTTACCGACCCCTGGCTCACCAATGAGCACAGGATTATTTTTAGTCCGACGTTGCAACACCTGAATAGTGCGGCGAATCTCATCGTCGCGGCCAATGACAGGGTCCAGTTTACCCTGCTCTGCTCGCTCCGTAAGATCAATGGTATAACGTTCCAAAGCTTGACGTTGATCCTCAGCGCCAGGTTCATTCACCTGCTGGCCGCCCCGAATCGCCTGGATAGCCGCCTCTATACCACCCTTGGTTGCGCCATTTTTACGCAGCAATTCGCCCACCTGGCCTTTATCTTCCACCGCGGCAAGCACAAATAATTCACTGGAAATATATTGATCCTGGCGCTGCTGGGCCAGCTTATCAGTCACATTAAGCAAGCGGGCTAAATCCTGGGAAAGATGAATCTCTCCAGGCGTTCCCTGTACCTGGGGAAGCTGCTTCAGGGCTTCCCTAAGCTGGGTATGGAGGTTACGGACATTCACCCCAGCCTGCATTAGCAGCGGAGGGACACTACTCCCTTGCTGCTCTAGCAGGGCGAATATGATATGAAGTGGTTCTAAAAATTGATGATCCTGGCCTACCGCCACACTTTGAGCATCGGCCAAAGCTTCCTGGAACTTGGTCGTTAATTTATCCTGTCGCATTAGGCAAACCCTCTAGCATCTAATTATCTTAAATCTAAGAATAAAGATGGGGGCTACGCCCGGTAAATTAAACCCCATCCACTAGCTAGGAAATTTCTTCCTCCCGACCGCCTCGTATAGTTTGAGCAACCAGTGCTAAACACTCCTCTTGCGATAAGGAAAGACAGGATATAGGGGAACGATAACGGAGGAAAACGCGACTTCGAAGCAGCACCGCTCCCAGAATTCGGCCTTCTCCCTTCACCCCTTCAATGTGTACCCCATAGACAGACACGCCAGAACGGGCGGCAAGCCAGGCTATCCCTTTCTTAAGAGGCCGGGGCGGGTCCGTATCCAGATGAATCCCTCCCTGGGGGAAAATGACCACGGCTTCCCCGGCGCGCAGGGCAAGCAAAGCCTGTCGAAGGGCTTTTTCTGGCCGACCGCTGCGATCAACGGGGATACACCCCATGGCCTGGCACAATTTTTTGAGTCCAAATCGCTGATATTGCTCACGGGCAATTAAAAACCTTAAGGGCCGGGGACTCGCCGCTACCAAAAGCAGCGGATCTAGCCCGGAAACATGGTTAGCTGCCACCAACACTCCCCCTTGGGGGGGTAAGGGCAATAAGTCAGAATTAAGGCGATGAAAACGGCGGCAGTAAAGACGATTCAAGCCATCCAGTCGATTTAGCCACGGCCCGCCCCAATCGACCTCATTAGCTGACTCACAAGCACGAAGGCCTCGGCTCCACCCCCAGCCTGCCGCAACAACCGCTAACATGAGGAAAAGCCATAGCCCAATCTCAGCCAGCATAGCCACCATTACTTTACTCAAGCACCTTGCTAATGTTTAAATCCCGCCCCTGGCCTAGAATTAGGATTGAGCCTTAAAAAGCGTAGTATCACCCTTGCCCTCGCGGATGACCTTTGGCATATCTTCGACCAAATCAACGACGGTGGTCGGCTCGAAGCCACAATAACCACCATCGATAATAAGATCCACTTGGCCACCCATCCGATCTCGAATCTCCTCTGGATCAGTGAGGGGAATGTCTTCTCCTGGCAAAATCAAGGTGGAGCTTATCAGGGGTTCACCCAGGGTAGTCAGCAATGCTTGCGTAACCGTATTAGCTGGAACCCGAATGCCAATCGTGCGCCGCTTAGGGTCCTGCAAACGCCGCGGCACCTCCCGGGTTGCCTTAAAAATAAAAGTATAAGCGCCAGGCGTTAGCGCCTTTAATAACCGAAAGGCGCTATTACCTACTTTGGCATAGAGGGAAAGTTCCGAAAGGTCGCGACTCACCAAGCTAAATTCATGGCGATTGCCGAGACCTCGGAGTTGACGGATACGATCCGCTGCCGCCTTGTTTCCCACCTGGCATCCTAACGCATAGCCAGAATCCGTGGGATAGACGATAAGTCCTTCCTGCCGAAGGAAGCTAGCTGCTTGGTTAAGAAGGCGTTGTTGGGGATTAGCAGGATGGATACGAAAATACTGACTCATAAAAATGAAACCTCACAATCATTGCCATAAACTCCATACCGGCTTGCAGTTCCCAGGCAAAGGAGGAATTCTCCCCAGTTCGACCCAGGCTTGCCCAGGTCCATGGTAGTCGGAGCCACAAGACCCGAGCAATTCCATGTCCCTAGCAAGACCCAGTAAAAGCGCCGTTGCCTCTGGCGGCTGGCTGCCTGACAGCACTTCCATCGCCACTCCCCCGCATTCTTTAAATTCGCTGAACAATCGCACTAATTTACTACGAGTCAAATGGTAGCGCGCTGGATGCGCAACGACGGCACATCCACCCGCCTGCCGAATCCAGCCCACAGCCTGTTCCAAGGTTGCCCAACAACCGGCAACATAACCGGGCTTGCCCTGAGCTAAATAGCGTTTAAAAACTGCCTGGGTATTCTTGGCATACCCCCTTGCCACCAAAAAACGGGCAAAATGGGTACGGCTGAGGATGCTACCCTGAGCATAGCAGGAAGCTCCCTCCAACGCTCCCTCAATGCCTGCTTTTTGCAAACCATGGGCAATTTCACGGGCCCGCTCATCCCGATAGGATCGTAGCTTTTGAAGACCGGCTTGCAATCCTGGCTCCTCCTGGTTAATTCCCAATCCTAGAATATGCACCGTACGCCCTCCCCAGGTTACCGAAATCTCCACTCCGGGGATCAGATTCAAAGCCAGATCCTCAGTGGCCACACTGGCTTCAGTGAGGCCAGCGGTGCAATCGTGATCGGTCAAAGCCAGGACATTTACTCCTTGCCCGGCAGCCCGCCGTACCAGTTCTGCCGGCTTCAAGGTCCCATCGGAAGCCGTTGAATGGGTATGTAAATCATAAATTACGGTTGTCATTTGATACAGTGTACCTTATACAGCAAATTCAGTAAGATATTTTATGGGCGTACAGGATAAACCTTATGAAACTGTTTTTTGACCTTTTTCCCATTATTTTATTTTTTGCCGCTTATCAACTCTACGACCAACTACCCCCTGACATTGTAGCGGGACTTGATCACATTCCCTTTCTGGTATTAATTCCCGGCGCACCAGAAAATGCCATTCTTTTTGCCACAGCGGTAGCTATCGTGGCCTCTGTTCTCCAAGTCGGTCTTTATTTTTTTAAGCACCATCGTTTTGAATCCATGCATCTGGTCACGCTAGGTTTAGTAGTTGTATTAGGAGGTGCGACCCTCATGTTTCGGGACCCTACTTTCATCAAGTGGAAACCCACCGTGGTCAATTGGCTTTTTGGACTTGCCTTTCTTGCCAGTCAGCTATTCACCCACAAGCCCCTGGTGCAACGTATGATGAGTACGGCCATCACCCTACCAACTTCCATCTGGAATCGCCTTAATGGAGCCTGGATAATATTTTTCTTTATTTCGGGGCTGGCTAATCTCTATGTCGCCTATGCATTCACAGAAGCCGTCTGGGTAAATTTTAAACTGTTTGGTATGCTAGGATTAACTTTGTTATTTGTCGTTGGCCAAGCTTTTTACCTGACCCGATATCTCAACCCCTCCGAGGACTGATCATGCTCTACGCGATTATGGGTCAAGATGTTGACCATAGCCTAGAACGCCGCCGTCAGGCCCGCTCCGAGCACTTGGCGCGAATCCAGAAACTCCAAGAGAATGGCCACCTGGTGCTAGCAGGCCCTTTTCCTGCCCTGGATACCCAGGACCCTGGAGAAGCGGGCTTTACTGGCAGTCTCATCGTAGCAGAATTTCCCTCCCTGGAAGCAGCTCAACAATGGGCCGAAGCTGATCCTTATATAGAAGCAGGAGTTTATGCTTATGTCACCGTCAAACCCTTCAAACAGGTGCTGCCGTGACACCAGAGGAACGGATCGTATTTATCCAAACGCAATTAAAGGCGACTCTTTCCCCCCAGCATGTAACCGTCGAGGATGACAGTGCCCGCCATGCTGGCCATAAGGGTCATGGCGGCGGCGGTCACTACCGAGTCATCATTGTTGCGCAAGCTTTTAGCGGAAAGTCTTTATTAGAGCGCCACCGCATGGTCTACAAGGCGGTCCAGGAAGGCATGGGCCAGGATATTCATGCCTTGAGCATTAAAGCTTATACACCCCAGGAGAACCCATTAAATTAGAAGCATTGCTGCTTCCCACGGACTGCAATCATGGATGCCCCTGACCTAAACCACCCTGATCTTTACCTTAACCGCGAACTCAGCCTGCTGCAATTTCATAGCCGGGTGCTGGCCCAGGCGACCGACGAGAGCATCCCCCTGCTAGAAAGGCTCCGCTTTCTTTGTATCTCCAGCACCAATCTGGATGAATTTTTTGAAATACGGGTTGCAGGGCTTAAAGAAAAAATCGTCCTAGGCTCTCTTCAGGCCGGACCGGATGGCTTAACACCTCATGAAACCTTAAAGCGAGTAAGCGAACATGCCCATAGCATGGTAGAAGAGCAATACCGAATCTTGCAGGAAACCTTATTTCCCCAGCTTGAAAAAGAGAACATTCGCTTTCTCCGACGCCAGGAGTGGAGCTCTAAACAAACCCAGTGGGTAAAACGCTACTTTAACAACGAGCTGGTGCCAATGCTAAGTCCCCTTGGCTTGGATCCCGCCCACCCTTTTCCCCGGATTATCAATAAAAGCCTAAATTTTATCGTTTCCCTGGAAGGAAAAGACGCCTTTGGCCGGGAGAACGGCATTGCTATTGTCACGGCTCCTAGGGCTCTGCCACGACTTATCCATCTACCCCATGCCTATAGCAAGGGACCCTACGATTTCATTTTCCTCTCTTCCATTATTCATGCCTACGTAGATGATTTATTCCCAGGAATGTCCGCTACGGGCTGCTATCAATTCCGGGTCACCCGCAACAGCGATCTATTTGTGGATGAGGAAGAAATCGATGACTTGCTCCATGCCCTGGAGGGAGAGCTATCCACACGCCGCTACGGCGATGCGGTTCGCTTGGAAGTGGCGGATAATTGCTCCGACGAAATGTCTCATTTTCTTCTCAAGCAATTCAACCTGACCTCCGATGACCTCTATGAGGTAAGTGGTTTAGTGAGCTTAAACCGTCTGATGCCCCTCCCGGATCTGGTGGAGCGCCCCGATCTTAAGTATCCGCCGTTCACTCCCGGCCTGCCCTTGCGCATGAGCCGCAATACCGATATTTTTGAAATCATTCAGCGCGGCGATGTACTGCTACACCACCCTTTCGAGTCCTTTGTCCCCGTCATCGAGTTCCTGCGCCAGGCGGCGGTCGATCCTCAGGTGCTGGCGATTAAACAAACGCTTTACCGCACGGGTCCCGACTCCGCCATCGTCAACGCGCTGGTGGAAGCCGCCAAGGCCGGCAAGGAAGTCATTGCGGTAGTGGAACTGCGAGCCCGCTTCGATGAAGAAGAAAATATTCACTTAGCCAACCGTTTACAGGATGCCGGCGCACAAGTCGTTTATGGCGTGGTAGGCTATAAAAGCCACGCCAAAATGATAGTCGTGGTACGGCGGGAAAGGAAGCGGCTACGGCGCTATGTCCATCTGGGCACCGGCAATTACCACGCAAGAACCAGCCGCATCTATACCGATATGGGTCTACTGACTTGTGATAAAGATATTGGCGATGATGTCCATAAAATCTTTTTGCAGCTCACCGGACTCGGTAAGGCTGGCAAGCTCAAAAAACTCTGGCAATCTCCCTTTACCCTGCACAAACAACTTATCAACGCCATCGAACGGGAGGCAGAACACGCCAGCAATGGCAAAGCCGCCCATCTTATCGCTAAACTCAATGCTCTTACGGAGCCCCAACTCATCCAGGCTCTTTACCGGGCTTCCCAAGCCGGGGTGAAAATTGAACTCATTATCCGGGGCACTTGCCGACTGCGGCCTGGTATTCCCAATGTCTCAGACAACATTCACGTGCGCTCTATTGTTGGCCGTTTTCTGGAGCACAGCCGTATCTATTATTTTCTCAATGGCGGCCATAGCGAAATCTACTGCGCCAGCGCTGATTGGATGGAACGGAACATATTTCGCCGCGTCGAAACCGCTTTTCCCATCGAGGATCACCAGCTAGCCAAGCGGGTCTTCAAGGAAGGACTTGCCGTCTATCTTTCGGACAACACCCAGGCATGGATACTGCAATCCGACGGTAGCTACAAACGCCTCAGGCCAACAGGCAATCAAAAACCTCGTTCAGCACAACAATTATTACTGGAGAAACAGGCGGGTTAGGCTCCCGTAGTGTCATTTTTATACCCTCTTTGCTGGCGACTTTTTGATGATGAACGTCAGCGTCCGCTTCCACTTTCTCCACCACCTTAGATCTAACTCAAACTTAAACTCAATATCGTGGCTAGAGGCTTTACACCACGCGTCAATCGGCAAATTTTCATCATCCAGCCACATTCTCTCTGCCGTATAAACGATGGAAACATCTTCCAGTACAAGGCTCTTAACTTGCCTGTCATTGCCAACCGCATAGGCCAAGTTTGCGCCATCAAGTTTCGCGCCGTCAAGATTCGCGCCTGATAGCATCGCCCCGCGCAAATCGCAATATTTCAATGAAGCTCTATAAAGACTCGCGTTTCTCATATCCGCGTAGACAAAAGATGAGCCATCAAAAAGGACACCGCTTAAATCGGAACCGTAAAAACAAGCGCGCTTTAAATTGCACGCATACCATGTGGCCATCTCCGGATGCTGAACCGTGTGTTCAAGGTCAATTAAACTTTTCCCAGAAAATTCGCTAGGAATCGTTTTTTCTTCCGAAATAAATAATCTATCTGATCTTAAAATGTTCATAACCTTACCCCTTTTGTGATCGCAGCTATCAAATCAGCAATTGAATCGCGTGCGAAAAAAATGACAGTCGAAAAAACCGAAATAGCCACAAAAAACCAAATCAAATCAATCATTCTTTCCTTATCCATAACGCATCACCTCCTTCTAAATTTTCTTCCAACCATCCTGTCGTCCCATCAGCCCCTTCCTTGAGCGACCGTAAGCTACGCTTGACTGTAAGGTAGCCCAAGAGGCGGTTCCTGAAAGAACAACAATCGAACGGGCGGATAAGGTCGTAAGATTATTGACCGATAAGGGCTACAGGGAAGTATGAAAACGTTAAGCGAAGAATAAATACACGAAGAAGCTGGAGAAAAAATACACAGAAAGGCTAGAGAGGGGGAAGGCGCTTGCTCAGCAAATAGAGGCTATCTGTCTGGTGGACTATTCTCGAGAAGGACAAAGCCGCATTGCCCTCAAAGATGAACTATAGCGGCACACCATACTAAGATGATTCAAAGTTGATATTGCGTGAAAAATTCATCGAACAAGCAGAGTTTTTGTTTTCTGATGGTTTTAGATTATGCCCATTTAGGCTCGATTTTGTTCATATCCGGGGAGTAAGGTGGCAAATATTCACGAACTATGTCCGGCTTTGCGAATGGCGTTTTGAATGTCAGCACGCTTGTGGAGTGTGGCGCTATCCAGAATAATAACGCATGTTGTTGTTAACCTCGGCAACCAATCCTGCATGACCCAGGCATAAAAAATGTCAGCGTTAATATTGGTTGCAAATAATGCAACCGTGAGCAAAAATTTATCAACCAAAGCACCCATATAACATGGGTTCTGCCTTTGACACGTCAATTAATTCTCCAAAGCCTCTCTAGCTAATAGGAGCATAGCCACGAAGAGGCGGTCTATCATAGTCAAAACCACCCTCTACAATATAAACAAGCGATAAGCATCTGGACATTCTTCAACATCTCGTGCCAAAGTTGTACCATATTGACCCTGATAGCCGGTTTGTTGCGTATATATTTAGGCTTAGGGGTTTTGATCCAGCGCGCAACACTAGCCACACCCACATAACACCAAGACGCTACCTTGGCAATCGTAAGACCTTTCTCCTCGCGAACAGATAAAATCTTACAACGAAAATCGGATGAATATATCATCCATAGAGTATGATCAATTTATATGTGCTTGGCTATAAGGTTTTGATTGGGCCAGCTTCGACCCCATTTTAGGCAAGATAGAAACTATAAGAAGTCCGTAAAGCCTTTACCAGCGATGAGAATCTCTCTAGACTGCGAGAAGAAATTGGCGATTTATTATTTACTTGCATCAACTTGGCCCGCCATACTGATACCATACCAGAGGCAACGCCGAACAGTTACAGCGATAAGTTTGAACGGCGCTTTCGCTCTATCGAATACATTCTCGCCGAACGTGACTTTTCTCCAACACAGGCAAGGCTAGCAGAAATGAGTACGCTTAGGGAAAAACTAAAGCAAAAGAAAAGAGATTTAATTGATATGACGCTGGCAACGGTAGACTCCTTCATGCAGCTCATCGAAAAACAGACCTACCGCGGGATGATTAATAGGCTGTCCCGAGCCATCAAGATCAAGGTTTCGCTCCGCCACATAGGTTTCATAATCCGCATCGTTGACCAAAATATGATACCAAGGCCGATCTTTTGGCGGTTGGGAGCAAGCCATGTGTTCATACCATTCCGGACTGCCTTGGAAGCTGGGATCAGCGTCAACCACTACTCCCCGATAATGGAATAGTTTATGGCGCACCACCTGTCCGATAGCAAATTTGGCCTTTGCTTGTTCCATAAGTTTTCTCCCCTTGGTTTATACTTAATGTATGAATGCTATATTAGGTTAATACACTGTTATGGGATACCGTTTATCCAAAATCTATACCCGCACGGGCGATCAGGGAACTACGAGCTTGGGTCCCAAACAGCGGGTGCCCAAAGACCATCCCCGCATCGAGGCTATTGGCGCCATCGATGAGCTAAACGCCCTGCTTGGCCTGCTGCTTGCTCATCCCCTACCCAATGCTCTCCATCAAAGTTTAACCCATATCCAGCATGAGCTCTTTGACCTGGGTGGGGAGTTGAGCATACCCTCTGCCCTCATTATCCAAGCTAATCAAGTGCAAGATCTAGAGCGGTTGCTGGACAGCCTAAATGAAAAATTACCGCTACTTAAGGAGTTTATTTTACCGGGGGGTACCCTTCCCGCAGGTATTTGTCACCTTGCTCGCACGACCTGCCGGCGGGCAGAACGGCGACTCGTCAGCCTTGCCAAGGAGGAAGCCGTCAATGGGGAAAGCCTGAAATACCTTAACCGCCTCTCAGACCTTTTGTTCGTCATGGCCCGGGAGCTTACCCGAACAGCAGGAGCGAAAGAAATACTTTGGGAGAAACGCCGCTAAGCAAGCAAAGATTTGAGCCGCATCCACTCAAAAGCAGGACCCGGATCGGTTTTACGACCAGGCGCGATATCACTATGCCCCACGATCCGTTCCTTGGAAAGGGTAGGATAAGCTTCGGCCAAAACATTTATCAGCTTTGCTAACACCTGGTATTGTGTCTTTTCATAGGGTACGGTATCAGCGCCCTCCAGTTCTACCCCAATAGTAAAATCATTACATCGGGAACGACCCTTAAGCATAGACGAACCTGCATGCCAGGCTCGTTTGTGAAAGGGCACATACTGGGTTACAGCGCCATCCCTTGCAATGAGAATATGGGCAGAGACCCGCAGCCCACGAATTTCATCAAAGTAAGGATGGGCGGCCACCTCAAGACGATTGGTAAAGAGCGCATCAATCCATGGTCCTCCGAACTCTCCAGGAGGTAAACTAATACCATGGATCACGACCCATTCCGCAACCATACCCGGGGGCCGCTCATCTTGGTTGGGCGAGACCACATGACGGGCATTGGCGAGCCAGCCGCTATCCACGTCTATCCAAAACTTCCCAGCAACGACTTTACTCATTGCCTATACTTACTCTACAGGCTTGGAGGGAGAGATTTATACTCTATGACTTTTCCCTCCAAGCCTGCTAGCAAAGCGTGCGATAGGTTTGTTTTTAGCGCGAGGCATGAAAAACCACAAAGCAATCTAATAAACATTGCTATAATCCAGCATTAAAAATAGATTTTTACAACCTTTCGCAATAAGCTATTTATGTTTCCCATCTCCATTGAAACAGAAGTTCATCGAGCACTGGCCGAAGATATCGGTACCGGTGATGTCACCGCAACCTTAATCCCAGCCACTACTAAAACCACCGCTACCATTATCTGCCGTGAAACGGCAATATTATGCGGGACTGCATGGTTTAATGAAGTATTTCGCCAATTAGATGCTAGCATCACAGTTGATTGGACAAAGACAGATGGAGATCCCATTTTCGCCCATCAAGTAATATGTACTCTGCACGGCCTTGCCCGACCCCTTTTAAGTGGCGAGCGCACCGCCTTAAATTTCCTTCAAACCCTTTCCGGGACCGCAACCATAACCCACCGTTACGTCTCCGCCCTGGAAGGCTTGCCCGTTAGCATATTAGATACCCGTAAAACCTTGCCTGGCCTGCGCCAGGCGCAGAAATATGCGGTGCGCTGTGGAGGCGGCCACAACCATCGCCATGGTCTCTACGATGGCATTCTAATTAAAGAAAACCATATTTTAGCAGCGGACTCCATTACGGCGGCGGTAGCCCAGGCTCGTACTACAAATTCAAATCTTCCAGTGGAAATAGAAGTGGAAAATCTGGATGAACTGCAACAGGCACTCACCGCCGGGGCTGATATCCTGCTGCTTGATAACTTTGATATCCCCTTGCTGCAAGAGGCGGTTCAGCTTACTCAGAGGCGGGCCAAATTGGAAGCGTCTGGCGGCATTACCCTAGAGAATGTCCGTCAAGTGGCGGAAACTGGAGTCGATTATATTTCGGTAGGCGCCTTGACCAAGGATGTCCGAGCCGTGGATCTGTCGATACGCTTTACCCCAGAAGCTTTTTAATAGCCATCTTCTTGAACCTGGATTCATCCGCTTCACTTTAGAATCCTGGCCCTACAGAAAAATTAGGGGTGCGGTCTCAGCGCAAAGTTGGTTATACTGTTGCGCCTTTCAGTCCACAAAAATTTAAAACTGACAATGTCGGAAACAGAAGCAAGAATTCAAAGCATTTTCGAACAGGTCGTGCAACGCAATCCTGGTGAGAGTGAATTTCACCAAGCAGTGAAAGAGGTCATCGACACCCTGGGACCTGCGCTGCGCCATCATCCGGAATATGCCGATCAGAAAATCATCGCCCGTATTTGCGAACCTGAGCGGCAAATCATCTTCCGCGTGCCCTGGCAAGATGATCGCGGCGAGGTGCAAATTAACCGGGGGTTTCGAGTCGGCTTCAACAGTGCCCTCGGTCCCTATAAGGGTGGCCTGCGCTTTCATCCTTCCGTCTATCTTGGCATCATTAAGTTCCTTGGCTTCGAGCAGGTCTTTAAAAACGCTATCACCGGCATGCCCCTAGGCGGTGGTAAAGGCGGCTCAGACTTCGATCCCAAAGGCAAATCAGATGCCGAGGTGATGCGCTTCTGCCAAAGTTTTATGACCGAGCTGTACCGTCATATTGGCGAGATCACCGACGTGCCGGCCGGCGACATTGGCGTAGGCGGGCGAGAGATCGGCTACCTGTTCGGCCAGTATAAACGCATTACCAACCGCTACGAGTCGGGTGTGCTCACCGGTAAAAGTCCAAAATGGGGGGGAGCCTTGGTGCGCCGTGAAGCCACCGGCTACGGAACCGTCTATTTTGCAGAGGAGATGCTCAAGGCCCGTGGCGACAGCCTGGAGGGCAAGACCTGCGTGGTTTCTGGCTCCGGCAATGTCGCCATCTACGCCATAGAGAAGCTACAGATGCTGGGCGCCAAGATCGTAGCCTGTTCCGACTCCAATGGGGTGATCTACCACGCGAGTGGCATCCATCTGGATACCGTTAAACAGCTCAAGGAGATCCAGCGACGCCGTATCCGAAATTATACCGACGAACATCCAGACGCTCAATACATCGAAGGTGGCCAAGTCTGGGATATTCCCTGCCAGATAGCGCTACCCTGCGCGACCCAGAATGAGCTGGATGCAGAGGCTGCCCGTACGCTAGTGGCCAATGGCTGCATTGCTGTAGCCGAAGGCGCCAATATGCCGACCACGCCCGGTGGCGTAAAGGTGTTTTTGGAATCGAATCTGGCTTATGGCCCCGGCAAGGCCGCCAATGCTGGCGGCGTCGCTACTTCAGCCCTGGAAATGCAACAGAACGCCAGCCGGGATAACTGGACTTTTGAGCACACTGAACAACGACTACATGAAATTATGACGGGCATTCACCAAGACTGCTATGAAACCGCCGCGGAATTCGGTAGCCCTGGCAACTACGTGATCGGCGCCAATATCGCCGCTTTCCGCCATGTTGCCGAGGCTATGCTGGCATTTGGCGTTATTTGATTTATGAATCGAGCTGCTCTCTACCAGGAGTCTGGAACCAAGCAAGCTGGGGATAAAGCGCAACGACTCCACCGATAATAACTAAAGTAGGAGCATGAATGTCTTCCCCCTGGACGATACCGGGCAGTGTTGCCAGTGTCCCCGTCAAGACCCGCTGCCGGGAAGTGGTTCCCTGCTGCACTAAAGCGGCCGGCGTGACGGTAGGCATCCCATGGGCTATCAATTCCTGGCACAGGATCTCAAGTCCTGATAAGCCCATATAAACCACGATAGTTTGTTGGGGCTGAACCAGTGCCTGCCAATTCAAATTCAAACGACCCTCTTTGAGCTGTCCAGTGACAAAGATACAGGCATGGGCATAGTCACGGTGGGTGAGGGGTATTCCTGCATAGCTTGCACAGCCTGAAGCGGCAGTAATTCCAGGCACCACTTGAAAAGGAATGCCTTCTGCCGCCAAGGTAGCAATTTCTTCTCCGCCCCGGCCAAAAATAAACGGATCGCCTCCTTTAAGGCGCAATACGCGCTTCCCCTCCCGCGCGGAGCGTACCAGCATCATATTAATTTCCTCCTGCCGCACCGCGTGCCAAGAGCGCTTTTTGCCTACATAAACGCGTTCCGCCTCGCGTCGGACTAAAGCAAGCACTTCCTGGCTCACCAAACGATCATGAAAAACCACATCAGCTTGCTGCATAAGACGCAAGGCGCGAAAGGTCAAAAGATCCGGGTCCCCCGGTCCGGCGCCAACTAAATAAACCTCTCCCTGCTCAGGCACAAATCCATTTTCCAAGGCTGCCTCTAAAGTGCTCCCGGCCTCATCTTCCCGGCCTGCAAAAATTCTCTCGGCAATACTGCCTTGCAACACCTTTTCCCAAAAAATACGCCGTGCTCTTATGCCCGTAATACGTTGCTTAATCCGGCTGCGATAACGCGCTGCAAATTGGCCTAGGCGGCCATAAGCTTGGGGAATGAGAGTCTCTAAACGGGCGCGGAGCAAACGGGCCAATACCGGGGAAGCTCCTCCACTAGAAACTGCCACTACTATCGGCGATCTATCCACGATAGAAGGTAAAATAAAATCGCAAAAACGGGGGCAATCCGCTACATTAACCAGTATTTCCCGAGCCTTGGCAAAATGATAGACCTGCTCATTGAGGGAAGAATTATCTGTTGCCGCAATCACTAAATAACAGCTTTTTATGTCGTTTTCACTAAAAGGCGCCTGCTGGGCGGTAATTTCCCCCTTCTCAACCCATTCTTGCAACTGCTCATGCAGTTTCGGGGCAATCACTTTAACCTCAGCGCCCGCCTGGCGAAGCAGCGCAGCTTTTCGGACAGCTACGGCGCCTCCGCCAACAACCAGGCACTGCTGCCCGCGTATATTCAGGAATATGGGAAGATATTGCATCTTTTTATAATATTGGGTTACCAGCTATGCCAGTATAATTATCAATTAAGTATTTGAGATAATTTTAATAACTAGCAGATGGTATCCATTCTTTTTAAAATAGTTATTCATGCCTAATAAATTGCAGTATGCCTGCTCAAGGCCCTCGTCTCTATGGTACAGGGGCGGGGGATTCATGCTGCTTGCACTGGGTATCGCTTTAGGTTGGTTTTTCGCCTTTCCCCTCAAAGCTAGCTTTGATATTAACAAAATCATGCTTGAGGCGGTAATTTTAGCGGCAGCCTCCATTACCTATCCTTTTATTTTGCGCCTGGAGCGCAATATTTTGATTAGAGGCTGGGAACTACTCCTATGCAGTCTTTTGTTGGGTCTATTAGAAGAATTCACCCAGGAACCCTGGTTCTGGGATACTTTCGTAGAAGGCGCACTCAGAATTTTGGGGCTTATATTGATCGCCTTTGGTTTCTATCGTTCTCAGCGATTGTCTCGCGCCCAACCACAGAAAAACCAAACCGTGGACAACCCGGATCACCATCCTACCCCGTATGATACCCTCACCGGGCTCCCCAATCACACTCTGCTTCGAAATCGGTTAGAACAGGCCATGGGGGCAACCCGGCAACTGGCCCTGTTGTTCCTAGATCTTGACCGACTTAAAGAAATCAATGATAGCTTTGGCCACGAGGCTGGCGATAGAGAATTAACCCGAGTCGCCAAGCTCCTCCAGGACTGCTTAGAGCCCACGGATACCGCTCTGCGGATCGGAGGCGATGAGTTCGCCATTATTCAAACTCCCGCTCTAGGGGTTGATAAAGTAACCCTCCTTGCCCAGCGACTTCTTGACGCCATAGCTAGGCCCCATCAAATTCTAGGACATGAAATACATAACAGTGCCAGTATTGGAATTACTCTCTTTCCCAGTGATGGAAATAAAGCGGAGCAACTGCTCAAAAATGCTGATATCGCCATGTACCACGCTAAACATGAGGGCCAGAACAACTACCAATTATATACCCCCGCCATTAATGCTCGGGCCCACCCCCGGATGGCACTAGCTAAGGATCTGCAAAGCGCGTTTGAGAGCGGCAATCTCTACTTGCAGTTCCAACCCCAACTGAACCTAGCAACCGGCAGAACCTCAAGTTTTGAGGCCCTGCTCCGCTGGCGCCATCCGCAGCATGGTATGCTCGCCCGCCAAACCTTTATTCGCCTAGCAGAGGAAACGGGGCTTATCATTCCCATTGGCGCCTGGGCAATAGAAACCGCCTGCCAAAGCTGCGTAAGCTGGCGGCAACTTCGACCGGGCCCGTTACGAATAGCGGTCAACCTCTCTCCCCGCCAATTTCGCCAGCCGGATTTGGCGGGGAGTATTGCCACCCTATTAGAGAAGACAAAGCTGGCGCCATCCGCGCTAGAAGTAGAAATTACAGAGGGGCTTCTCCTCGAAGATATGGACTCCGCCTTCAATACACTTCAGTCCCTAAGCGCCTTGGGGGTCCATATTTCCGTGGATGATTTTGGTACCGGCCATGCTTCATTAAGTTACTTGAAAAACCTCCCCTTCGATAGCATCAAAATTGATCGTTCTTTCATCCAGGGCATTCCTACAGACCCTGAAAGCCGGACCATCACTAAAGCTGTTATCGCTCTGGGACATAGCCTCAATCTCAAGGTGGTAGCGGAAGGCGTAGAGACGCCAGAGCAGTTGCTGTATCTTCAAAAACACCACTGTGATTTAATCCAAGGTTACTTTATCAGCAAGCCGTTGGATATGCCCGAGGCTCAGCAGTGGTGGGAGGAGAAAGGGGAAAAGGCTTCTTCTTAAGAAAACTTCCCCTGTCCCCTCCTGGACTAAACGGGTGGGTAGATTCCGCCCCATCTATTATAAAATCCTGCTGGTTACAATAAGACCGGCACTGATCCCATTCTGACACCGTAGCCGTAATACTACAGGATAGGAATATACCTCCACCCTGTAACAGAAAATAAAAACGGCACGGGCACTCCTGTAATAAACAAAACTAAATATTGATTTATTAAATGCTAATGATTATTATTTATCACCAAATTATTATTAGCATATATCTGCCGCTTGCTGGAGAGCAAGTGAATTTTATTGATGATGGCAGAGCATCGAGAGGGTTAGAGAGGAAACAGCAAGGGATGAGAAAAATAATAAGATACACGACAACAGCGATCATCCCGCCGGCCCTATGGGCCGGGATGATCGCGCAAGCAGAAACCAAGCCACCTTTGAAGGCAGAAAATCATGCTTTTGAGCCCATGACCGTCATCGTTACCCGCACTGAACGCTCCTTGGCGGAATTACCTGCTTCGGTAAGTGTTATGGATAGCGAACAGATTATGCGCCGCCAGGCCCAAAGCATGGATGATCTCTTACAGGTCCTGCCTAACGTCGATTTCACCTCCGGACCCCGTCCTATCGGCGAAACCCTGACGATTCGCGGTCTGAGCAGCGAGCGAATCCTGACGACCATCGATGGCGCCCGGCAGGATTCCAGCATAGGTCATCTTGGCCGTTTTTTTATCGAGCCGGATCTACTGAAACGGGTTGATGTCCTGCGCGGGCCGGCCTCGGCGATTTACGGCAGCGGCGCCCTCGGCGGAGTTGTTACCATGACTACCCGGGAGGCAAGCGATTTTCTTGCCCCCGGCCAACGTTTCGGCGCTCGGCTCAAGGGCGGTTACCAAAGCGTTAATAATGAGGGTTCAACCAGCGCCGCTCTGCTCGGACGGGCTTCTGACTGGGATTTCCTGGGTAATTTTTCCTATCGGGACTCCGGCGATATCACGCTGGCCAGCGGCCAAGAACTAGATAGCTCGGCCGCGGAAAACTTTTCCGGACTGGCCCGCGTGAGCTATAAACCTGGCGCCCATCGGCTGCGTATTGGCGGCGATTACTTTAGTACCGAAGGTATTTTTCCCGCCAATCCCCAAACCGTATCGGACGGGGCCAATGAAAATGCCGCGACCAAAATCGAACGCCGCACCTACACCTTCCAGTATAGCTATGATGATTCCGCTCATCCTTGGTTTAAACCCAAATTCAATGTTTACCGCAATGAGTTGCGCGACAGCCGAAATCGCCTGGAAAGCGGCAGGCAAACCACCAGCGAGTTTATCACCACCGGATTTAATCTCCAAAACAGCATGGATTTTGGCGATCCTCAAGATTTTTTAATGCAAACAATTACTTTAGGGGTGAATTACTTCAAGGATGAAGAGGAAGGTCGGGAAAATGGCAATCCCCGGCCCTCCTTTCCCAAAGCGAACAGCGATGTGTGGGGATTTTACATTCAAGACGAAATCTCCCTTGGGCAATACTTCAGTCTTATTCCGGCGGTACGCTATGACCGCTATACGTTAGAGCTAGAAGAGGGGGCTGGCGGGAGCACCACCGATGAGGCCATTTCTCCCCGTATCGGCGGGATGATCCACCTCGCTTCCTGGCTCAACCTATGGGGCAGTTACGGCAAGGCATTTCGAGCCCCTACCCTGCCCGAGCGTTTCACCGAAGGACTCCACTTCCGAGGAGTTCCAGGCCGTTTTCCCGATAATTTCTTCATCCCCAACCCAGATCTTAAACCAGAAACGGTTTATACGTGGGAAGCCGGTTTCAAGAGTGCCTGGGAAGAGTTACTGACGGCAACGGATCGGCTAAATCTGGAATTTACCTATTTCGATACTAAAGCCGATAATTTTATCGATCTAAAGGTCAATACCCTGGCCGGTACGACGCAAAATGCCAACCTTGATAAGGCGCGTCTCCACGGTTTCGAAACGGGCGTTCGCTATGATAGTGAGTACTTTTTTGCCGGGGCTAGTTTTGGCCGCACATACGGTGAAAACACTAATACTGGCTTACCCCTCACCAACGTACAACCTGCCAAGGGCGTGGTTAATCTAGGCGGGCGTTTTTCCCCCTGGGGGCTTGTGTTCGGTGGACGGGGCCGCTTTGTTGCCAAGCAAGATCGCGTGCCTCCTGGTGTGCTAGAGGCCGCTGGCTATAGCGTCTATGACCTATATGCCACTTGGCTGCTTTCCTCCGCTGGACTCAAAGAGCTGCGAATGGATTTTGGTATCGACAATCTAACCAATAAAGAATACAGACGCTATCTTTCGGTGATCGAGGAGGCGGGGCGTAACTTCAAGGTAGCGCTCACTTATCAATTCTAACCCCCATCCCCCTTAACTAAGGAGTCCCCTCATGACTGATCATAAAGCATATTCCCCCAGCACTTTCCCACCCCAGGGCCTTATTCAACTCCAGGCGGTCACCTGCCGGCTTATGCTTCGTTATACCCATCACGCTTCCCCTTACCTGGCCTCGACCGTCGCCCGTTATCTGCGCCTACTCAGCGAGCATCCCGTAGTCCAAAACGAGCCAGAATGTCGCGCAACCTACTTACATCTACTAGACGATTGGCAGCGCTTAACCTTGGGGCGCTCCTATTCCCATGAACCCCTAACGCCGGTCAGCATGAAGCCAGGTCGGCATTAAATTTTACAAGATAAATAAGCCCCAGGGGGCCGAACTCCGGTCCTCGTCTACTTCCTTAATAAGATGAGGTAATAAATTATAATGTCTCGGCTGTTTTTCTTACTTGTTCTATGGGTCTTCCCCCTCCTTGCTGGCGCCTCGGAAAAAATAGGCATTCTGGTAGTTGCCCAAGACCGGGGTACCGTCGGCAATCAAGAACTTACAGCTACCACCGCTGATCTAGACTCGGAATATCCGGTGAAGCTTCTGCTCATCGGACCCGATTATCAGGGTATCGAGAACGGCTATAAGGATTATATCAACACGGCCCAGAGTTTTTTTCATGAGCGGGGAGCAAATAAAATTATCGCCGTTCCCCTTTTCGTCTCGGAAACAGATCATCATCTCGGGCTTTTTCGCGACAAAATTGAAACCGCTATGGCGCCGGCGACCCTCACCTGGACGCCCGCGCTAGAAGAAAGCTACCTTCTGCGGGAAATAGTGCTCGACCGAATTAATTCGGTGAGTAAAACGCCAGAGACGGAACGAATTGTGCTATGGCTATCAGGCGCCAGCGATACCACAAGCGCTGCCAATCTGCAATCACTGGGCGAGCGTCTTCTCAACGATATTCGTCCCCATATTACCTTTTCCGAAACGGCCGTTGCAGTTACCTACGCCAATACGGTATCAGGTTTAGAAGTAGAAACAGCGAAAACTGAGACGGAGGCCCTGGTGGAGCGCTTCTCTAAGGCAGGGCATACTCTCATTATTCCCGTGGCCATTGGCCCCAAAGCAACCCCCCACATGTCCCTGGAAGCCTCGCTAGCGCGGGATTATGGCCGCAACGGGGCACGCGTCGCCAAGAGTCTCATGCCTCACCCGGCAGTGCGCACCTGGCTCCAGCGAATGGTGAATGCCCATGTTCCCGTAACGGAAGAAACCCTTGGCATCATTATCATGCCCCACGGCGCCACCGCGCCTTATAATGACGGTATCATCGCTGCCATGCCAAGCATGGTGGAGCGTTACCCAACAGCCTTCGCCTTCGGCATGGCAAGCTCTTTTACTATCGCCCAAGCGGTAAAAGAGTTGGAAAACGCAGGCGTGCGCCACGGGGTCTTCTTACGCCTCTACGCCTTGCCACGCCATCTGCGCGAGGCCAGCGACTATATTCTTGGACTCCGTTTGACGCCACCAACCCACAACCATGGCGGAATACCTGAGCGCGTGCATACCTCCATCAGCTTTGTCACCACCGGCGGCTATCAGACCGATCCTCTAATCTCGGAAATTCTTAAAGACCGGGTTTTAGAGGTAAGCCAGAATCCTCCGCAAGAAAGCGTTCTTCTTCTCTCCCACGGCGGCAGAAGTGATGAAACGAATGCGGCCGATCTTGCCCTCATTACTGACCATAACATCGCTGCCATCAAAGCTGCGCTCCCGTCCCCCTTCCGTGACATCCGCGCTATGTCCCTACGAGAGGACTGGCCCGATAAGCGGGCCAAAGCGGTACGCGAAATCCGCGCTTTTATCGAACAGGCCAATAAAGGAGAAGGCCGGGCCATCGTCGTTTCCAACCGGCTTTATGGCTCTGGACCCTATGCCACCCATTTAGATGGCCTGGAGTATGTCATGAACGGGCAAGGCTTGATCCCTCATTCCAACTTCACCCGCTGGGTAGAAAAAAGCCTGCGGAAAAGCATCGCCACACTCAAAGCTGGCGCTCAAAGACAATCAACCGACATTGCAGCAAGCCACCCCAGCCTTTCCCATTGAAAGAAGCTTTTCCCTTTTGGCTTCTTGGCAAAAGTCTTGAAGTATTAGAGAGGGGGTGGTTGGAGGCAGGGGATAGGGAAATCCCCGCACCGATTCGCTTTTGGCGAATCGAGACATCCGAAAGATGCTCCCAGGAGCGCGCCAGAGAGGATGCGCATCAAATCCTTTTTTCGGGGAGAAAAAACGGATTTGCAGAACAACTACTCTCTCGCCTCCCATTGTCCCCTATTTTATTCATCTAAAAGGAAAGACTGTCCCACCGCCTCTTGGGTCCTGACCACTTCCCGCAATACGGTGGTGGCATAAGCCCCAGCGGGTAAACGAAAATGAAGCTGCAAGCTATCCGTAGCAGGAAAAGACCATTCCAAATCGGCTACCATTAAACGCAAACTACGGCGCTCTTGCTTTAAACCTGCCTGCTCCAGACCTTCCCGCCATAATGCGTAATCCGCCAATACCTCTTCCTCAAGAGCCCTGCTCATCCTCTTAGTGAGAGATTCCCCTCGCCCCCATAAAGGGCCGCTAGGATGGCAGTCGAAGCGCCTCACCCGGGCTTGCAAGGCTTCATCTATGCTCTCCGCTACAAAAAAGCCATGGCTGCCATCCAGGATAAGCGCCTCGCCTGGAAGTGGTTGCTGCCAATTAGCCGCCTGAACGCGCTCCGACAAAACCCTATTAAATAAAAAAGCACGTGCTGCCGAGAGCAGCAGTCCCCGTAAATAACGCTCCCTGGGTGGTTTGCCCCCACTAAACCAGCGCTGCGCTTGAGCCAGATTCTGGCCCCCCCGGCCAAAACGCTGCGGCCCGAAGTAATTGGGAATCCCGGTGGCTTTAATCTGTGCTAGGCGGTCACAAACGACCTCCCGATTGCCCTGGAAACGGCGCAAGGTCAACAGAAAACGATTTCCCCTGAGGGCGCCTCGCTGCAATTTTCGGGAATGGCGGATCACCTTAAGCACTTGAACCGCCACAGACTCTAGCGCTGTAGCCCAGGCTGGCTCTTTTTTTCCGCTCAAATTAACACTAAACCATTGAGTGGTCAGGGCATGACGATCCTTTAACCCTGCGTAACCCACATCTACTGGCCGCACCCCGGCCATGCGGGCAAGCTGGCGCGCCAACCAGACAGTATTAGTGTTACGTTTACAAAGTAAAAGCCAGACATGCTCCCCCTCCCCAGAGAGAGCGAAGGGAAGTTCTTCCACCACCTGGAAGTCTTCTGGACGGCACCGGAGCAGGGCGGTTGCCAAAGGCGGATCTCCGCCATAGGCAAGCACTTGCTGCCCAGCCTCATCCGCCTCCATTATTTTTCTTCCAGCAATAATACTACCGCATGGGCCGCGATACCTTCCTCCCGCCCAATGGAGCCCATTCTTTCCGTAGTAGTCGCCTTAATATTGAAACGCTGCAGAGGTAATCCAAGCACAAGAGCCAGGGTTTCACGCATGGCTGGAAGATAAGGGGCCAACTTGGGAACCTGCGCTATAATCGTCATATCCCCGTTACTTACCTTAAACCCGTGTTCCTTCAGCAAGACCATCACCCGATGAAGCAATGTTTGGCTGTCCGCATTCTTAAACTCAGCGCTAGTGTCCGGAAAATGGCGCCCGATATCGCCCAAAGCCGCACCGCCCAATAAAGCATCGCACAGGGCGTGAATTACCACATCACCATCAGAATGGGCGATTAAACCTTGCTCATGGGGAATCTCTACACCCCCCAAAACCAACTTTCCCGTCGAACCAAAGCGATGGGCGTCAAAACCATGCCCAATTCTCATTCTCCACGCTCCTGCCGTTTCAAAAAGACCTCCGCCTGGGCCAAATCCTGGGGGTGGGTAATCTTGATATTATCCGAATATCCTTCTATCAGCCGGGGGGAAAATCCAGCCCACTCCATTGCGCTAGCCTCGTCGGTCACTTGCACACCAGCGGCAATCGCTTCCCGTAAGGATTGATAGAGCTTTGCAAGGGGAAACATCTGGGGCGTCATAGCCCGCCACAACCCTTTCCGATCAACTGTTTCCAGCACGGTTCCTCCTGCATCGGCGCGCTTGACGGTATCGCTGATGGGCAACGCCAATAATCCTCCCACGGGATGATCGTGGAGAGTCTCTATCAAGCGGTCAATATCTTCTTTCCGCAGGCAAGGCCGGGCCGCATCATGCACCAGAATCCAATCCTTAGTCGCCGCTAAGGACATCAAAGCCTCCAATCCATTGCAGACTGAATGACATCGTTCCGCACCACCTGCCACCCTTATAATACGCTCATTATCCTGGAAAAGGCGTCCGGACCACCACCTATCTTCGGAAGAGACGGCTACCACAACTGCCTGAATACGGGGATGCTGCAACAGCCTGGCCAGAGTATGCTCAATGACCGTCTTGCCCCTAAGGGGAAGATATTGCTTGGGAATATCGGCCTCCATGCGCTTCCCTACCCCGGCAGCCGGCACCACCGCCCAATAGCTGGAACTCATGGTTCTTCGACAACTTGAAAGAAGGTTTCCCCTTGTTTAATCATGCCTAGCCCGCTTCGTGCCCGTTCCTCCAGAGCATCAAGACCACTTTTTAAATCCTGGACTTCTGCTTTTAGAACCTGATTACGTTCAATCAAGGTGGCATTCTCATGCCGCTGCTGTTTTATACTACGACTCAACTGCCGCAGTTCCCCCAAACCATCCTTGCTTATCCACAATTGGTATTGAAGTGCTAACAACAACACTAATAACAAGCCAACAATGAACTTCATGGGACATAGATAGGCTTTTCGCTAGCGGTGTGTAAAAGCCTGACGCCCTGGGTAATGGGCCTTGCCCCCGAGTTCCGCTTCTATTCGCAGCAACTGATTGTATTTAGCTACTCGGTCTGTCCGGGATAGGGAACCGGTTTTAATCTGACCGCTCTGGGTAGCCACGGCCAGATCCGCAATCGTCGTATCTTCGGTTTCTCCAGAGCGGTGGGAAATCACTGCCGTATAACCCGCCTCCTGGGCCATACGGATAGCGGCCAGGGTTTCGGTTAAAGTCCCAATCTGATTAACCTTGATTAAAATGGAATTGGCTATACCTCGGTTAATGCCTTCCTTGAGAATAGCGGTATTGGTGACAAACAAATCATCCCCTACGAGCTGCACTCGCTGGCCTAGGCGTTGGGTTAGCAAAGCCCAGCCCTCCCAATCGTCCTCCGCCATGCCATCTTCCACGGAGAGAATGGGATACTGCTCCACCCAAGCAGCAAGAACGCCCGTAAACTCCTCTCTATCGAGCGTCTTACCCTCTGAAGCCAGTACATAACGGCCATCTTGATAAAATTCGGAACTCGCCGTATCCAGGGCTAGGCTGATATCGCGGCCAGGCTCAAAACCCGCCTGGGTAATCGCTTCCAGGATCACTTCAATAGCAGCCACGTTCGATGAAAGATCCGGCGCGAAACCACCCTCATCACCCACGCCTGTGCCCAAACCTCGTCCCCGTAACACTTTTTTTAACGCATGAAATACCTCGGCGCCATAGCGCACCGCTTCTGCGATACTGCTCGCCCCTACCGGCACAATCATGAACTCTTGCAGATCCACATTGTTATCCGCATGGGCCCCGCCATTGATGATATTCATCATGGGTACCGGCATCTGGAAGCGCTCATCTGCGCTTAAATAGTGGTAGAGGGGTTTTTCCGCTGCCAGAGCCGCTGCCCGCGCTACAGCCAGGGAAACGGCCAAAATGGCATTGGCTCCCAAACGGCTTTTGCTGGACGTGCCATCCAGATCGAGCATGGCCTGATCGATGCTCTCCTGGGCTTCCGCTTCCTGCCCCACTAATCGCTGGCGAATGTCGCCGTTAATGTGGCCCACGGCCTTAAGCACCCCTTGGCCCCCATAACGGCTAGAATCTTCGTCTCGCAACTCCACGGCCTCCCGAGTGCCGGTTGAAGCGCCAGAAGGTACCGCAGCCCGCCCCCGCACTCCCCCTTCGAGAACAACATCCGCCTCTACCGTGGGATTACCGCGGGAGTCTAAAATTTCTCGCCCCATGATATCAATGATTTTACTCATTTCATTAAGTTTCCCTGCTCCCATTCATTTAGCGGTATTCCGCTTCGAGAAAACCATCCGTTTTCACCGTCTTATCGATGGTGCTTAAAGTCTCCAATAATTTTTCCATCGCCCCTAACGGCCAGGCATTAGGACCATCGCTTAAGGCCCGCTCCGGATCTGGATGGGTTTCCATAAACACTCCTGCCACCCCCGCCGCCACAGCCGCACGGGCAAGTACCGGCACCCATTCCCGCTGCCCGCCAGAACATCCTCCTTTTCCTCCGGGTTGCTGAACGGAATGAGTGGCGTCAAAAACTACAGGGCAGCCCGTATCCCGCATAACTGCTAGACTGCGCATGTCCGAAACCAGGGTATTGTAGCCAAATGAAACACCTCGCTCACAGACCATAATTTGCTGATTGCCAACCGCCCTGGCTTTTTCCACTACATGCTTCATATCCCAAGGGGCCAAAAACTGCCCTTTTTTGATGTTGACGGGCCGTCCCTGGCGGGCAACGTTCTGAATGAAATTGGTCTGCCGGCAGAGAAAAGCTGGAGTCTGCAACACATCCACGACTGCTGCGACCTCCTGTAACGGCGTATCCTCATGAACATCAGTCAACACCGGTACCCTAAGGGTTGCTTTAACCTTCTCCAAAATACCCAAACCCGCTTCCATGCCAAGCCCACGAAAACTTTCCACGGCAGTTCGATTAGCTTTATCAAAGGAGGATTTATAAATAAAGGGAATGTCTAGGCGCTCTGTCATTTCCTTCAGTCTGCCGGCCGTATCCAAGGCCAGTTGCTCACTCTCAATCACACAGGGACCTGCAATCAGAAACAAGGCCCGCTCTAAACCCACCTCAAACCCGCATAATTCCATACTTTTAACTATCCTTGCTAGACTTTAACGTTACCCGGCGGCGATGCTCAGCGGCAGCACGAATGAAACTGTTAAAAAGAGGGTGGCCGTCACGGGGGGTTGAAGTGAATTCGGGATGGAATTGGCAGGCAACAAACCACGGGTGATGAGAAATTTCCACCATCTCCACCAAGTTTCCATCAAAAGAAGTGCCAGCCATCACCAAACCCGCCCCTTCTAACAGCTCCCGATAATCATTATTAAACTCATAACGATGCCGATGCCGTTCAGTAATTCTCTCTTGGCCGTATAAAGCTGCTGCCCGGCTCCCAGGTAATAACTCACATTCATAATTGCCAAGGCGCATCGTGCCGCCCAAACCCATCTGCTCATCACGCCGTTCAATACTTCCATCCGCCCGCCGCCATTCCGTAATTAAGGCAATCACCGGGTCCGGGGTATGCTCGCTGAATTCAGTACTGTGGGCATCTTTCATGCCCGCCTGATGGCGGGCAAACTCAATCACCGCCACCTGCATGCCAAGGCAAATCCCCAAATAGGGCACACCATTTTCTCTGGCATACTGGACTGCCTCTATCATGCCTTCAACGCCGCGTTCGCCAAAACCACCAGGGATGAGAATGGCATCTGCAGATTCCAATCCCCCAGTACCTTGAACTTCGATTTCTTCAGAATCCAGATAAGTAATATTCACCCGGGTGCGGGTATGTATTCCTCCATGAATCAACGCTTCGGAAAGGGATTTATAGGCCTCCCTATGGTCCACATACTTACCCACCAGAGTCACAGTCACTTCGGTATGAGGATGTTCCAAACTATCAATCACTTGCCGCCATTCCGCCAGGTTAGCCGGACCTGTGTCAAGGCCCAGTTGCTCCACCACAATTTCATCTAGTCTCTGGGCATACAGCTCAAGGGGGATCTTATAAATACTGTCCACATCCACCGCTGAAATTACCGCCCGCTCGGGTACACTGGTAAATAAAGCGATCTTGCGCCGCTCTGACTCTGGTAAGGGATGCTCCAAACGGCATACCAAAACATCCGGCTGGATACCAATGGATCGCAACTCCTTTACCGAATGTTGGGTTGGCTTGGTCTTAAGCTCCCCCGCGGAGCGGATAAAAGGAATTAAAGTCAAGTGCATAAAAAGCGTTTGTTCCCGGCCTAACTCTACCCCCATCTGGCGGATAGCTTCTAGAAAAGGCAGGGATTCGATATCCCCCACCGTGCCGCCGATTTCTACTAGCACCACCTGAGCATTATCCGCGCCCGCGCAAATACAACGCTTAATTTCATCCGTAATATGGGGAATAACCTGAACTGTATTGCCAAGATAGGCTCCCCGACGCTCCTGGGCAATGACATTCTCGTAAATTCGACCTGTCGTATAATTGTTACGCCGGGACATAGTCATACGCACAAAACGTTCGTAATGGCCCAAATCGAGATCGGTCTCCGCACCATCCCCGGTAACAAACACTTCCCCATGCTGATAAGGACTCATGGTGCCCGGATCCACATTAATATAGGGATCAAGCTTAACCAAGGTAACCGCAAGTCCGCGTGCCTCAAGAAGGGCGCCAAGGGAAGCGGAGGTAATACCCTTGCCCAAGGAAGATACAACACCGCCAGTGACAAAGATAAACTTAGTCATCAAAATATTGAGGAATTAAAGATGATGGGAGTAACTGCAGAACAACTGCATAAACTAACAGAATCCCCACTTTTCCTCAATGCCAGGAATTTTAAAGAATCCATTCGATAACGACACCCGCTTCCCCAGGCGCGGCAGCAAAATCCCCATCAACGCCAATTCCAACTACCAAGGCAAGCTTATCGTCCACATAGACCATCGGAATGCGGCTCCGTTGCCAGGGGGGAATCCCCCGCTCTTGGAGAATTTTTTTCAAAGAGCAACGATAACCCCGCTCTACCAAGCGAATACGTTCCCCACCCTGGCGGAAGCGAATGGTCATGGGATTTTGCTGCAGCCGCATTGCATCCAAACCCAGCCCCCGGGTCCGTTTAGGAACCAATACCCCGCCAACCCCAGCAGGCAACGCCAAAGGCTCGACTCCCTCCCAAACCAAAACCTCCGCCGCATCATGGGGAGGCAGAGGTTTCTGGGCATATAGGCGGTCGCGGTAACGCCGAACCTCTGTTCCCGGCCAAGCAACCAGAGGCTGGGCATCCTCGGGAGCAAGCAAGACTTCCTCCAGAATACGCTGTAAATGAATGCTATCAGGAAGAGGCAGTTGCATCTGTTTAAACCAATAGCGCAGGGAATTGCGCCGCTGGGGCGGCGCTAACGCTTGGAGCGCCTGCACTGAAAGTCCCTGTTTATCGGCGCTAACTGCAACCAGTTCCCGTTGGGCCTGTTGGTCGAGCAACCAAGCGGCGTCAGCCTGATGAAGCGCGGCCCGAGACAGGGTCCGGCCTAACCCTGGCCAACGCTGCCATAGTAAGGGTAAAATTTTATGGCGCAGGTAATTACGATCAAACTCGAGATCAAAATTACTGGGATCTTCAACCCAAACCAAACCCTCCTGTTCCGCATAGATCTTTAATTCAGATCGGGAGAAAGAAAGTAAAGGACGCAGTAATCGGCCCTGCCCAAACGGCGCCGCTTTTGCCATGGCCGCCAACCCAGCAGGTCCTCCCCCTCGCAGAAGTTGCAGCAAGAGGGTTTCGACTTGATCATCCTGGTGCTGAGCGGTTAGCAGGCATTCTCCACGGGCTATCCGACTCCGAAGCGCGCCATAGCGGGCCTCACGAGCAGCTGCCTCGGGACTTTCTCCTTTTCTCGGATGGCCATTTACCTTGACCTCCTCATACCCAACCCCTAATGCAGCACAGCTTTCACGGCAATGGAGAGACCATTCTCCAGAGCGGGGGTGCAGCCCGTGATTTATGTGAATAGCGCTAATAAGGCTTCCCGGCAATTTAGGACCCAACTGCACCAAGCTATAAAGCAGCACTTGAGAATCCAGCCCGCCGCTATAGGCTACCCGATAACCGCGACAAGAAGATAATTGTTGGAGAATTTCAAGCAAATGGCCGGATGAAAACCCCATGTTGAGGGCTTATTCCTGGAATTGGCCATAATGTCTCAGCCGCTGCTGGCGCTGTTCCAATAATTTGTCCACAGGCAGCTCGCTTAAATAATCTAATTGCTCATTTAAAGCATGCTTAAGCTTCTCCGCCATGGCCTCCAGATTCCGATGGGCGCCCCCTAAAGGCTCATGAATAACACGATCAATGAGATCGAGATCTTTAAGCCGTTTCGAAGTAACCCCTAAAGTTTCCGCCGCATCTGGCGCTTTATCCGCGCTTTTCCATAAAATAGAAGCGCAGCCCTCAGGGGATATCACAGAATAGATACTGTACTCGAGCATGAAGATTCGATCACCTACGCCAATCGCAAGCGCCCCCCCCGAGCCCCCCTCTCCAATCACCGTTGCAATGATCGGAGTCTTTAACCCTGCCATCACATATAGATTACGGGCAATCGCCTCGCTTTGGCCCCGTTCCTCCGCATCAATACCTGGATAGGCACCCGGAGTATCAATGAAGGTCAACACTGGCAACTTAAAGCGTTCCGCTAACTGCATTAGCCGCAAAGCCTTACGGTAACCTTCAGGGCGGGGCATACCAAAATTACAGGCCACCTTTTCCTTGGTGCCCCGGCCTTTCTGATGCCCAATGACGACTACCGGCCTCCCTTCTAAGCGTGCCACCCCTCCCAGAATAGCCTTATCATCAGCAAAACTCCGATCACCATGGAGTTCCTCAAAACTGGTGAAAAGCTGATGGATATAATCCAGCGTATAGGGACGCTGGGGATGCCGGGCCAATTGCACAATCTGCCAATCGGTAAGAGAGCCAAAAATTGACTCGGTCAATGTCTTACTTTTAGCTTTGAGACGTTGAATTTCTTCCGAAATATTTAACTTGGCATCATCACCAACAAAGCGTAACTCCTCAATTTTAGCCTCAAGTTCAGCAATGGGTTGTTCAAAGTCTAGAAAATTCATTTTCATTTTAATTTCCATGGTACGAAGGCACTTAAAAATTGAAAAAACGGCAACGTTCCCTGCTTCATACCAATCATCTAGATCAGTTTTTTAGATACCGGCCACGGATACTTGATTGCGCCCGGCATGCTTGGATTGATACAGAGCTTGGTCCGCTACGGAAATAAGTTTAGTAGGCTCATCGCCGCGCTGGGGGATAAGAGTGGCCACCCCTAAGCTGACGGTGACTCGCAAATTATTTTGGGAAGCATACGAGTGAGGGATTTTCAGAATTTCTACCGCCTGGCGCAAGCTTTCAGCTATATTGCTAGCGCCCTTGCTGCTAGTCTCTGGAAGAATAACAGCAAATTCTTCTCCCCCGTAACGGGCAAGCAAGTCATTGGGCCGCTTAAGCACAGAATCCAGCGCTGCCGCCACCCGGCGCAAGCAATTATCGCCAGTCTGATGACCATAAATATCGTTATAAACCTTAAAGTTATCAATGTCGATCATGATCAACGAGAGCGCTGTCTTATTGCGCATCGCGCGCTGAAACTCTTGATGAATAGTCACCTCGAATTGTCGCCGATTAGCGATTCCAGTTAAATCATCAAGTGAGGTTAGCTGGCGTAGTTGCTCATTAGCCATCTCTAGGCGGCGGGTCAAATCCAATAACTCTTGTTCCCGCTGTTTGCGAACCCCAATTTCCTCCTTTAAACGCAAGGCAGAACGAACCCTCGCCATGAGACTGGCGTTATCAAAAGGTTTAGTCACATAATCCACGGCACCCGCCTCAAAGGCTGCTTCCAAGCTCCCCTGGTCATCATGGCCGGTCATCATGATGACCGGGATATCTTGCCCCAGAGAGTGACTTTTTAAACGGCGGCAGGCTTCGATTCCATTAATTCCCGGTAGCTCCACATCCATCAAGATTAGATCGATAGTGGCGGCTGACTCTGTGCCCTGTATGCCAAGCCGCTCAAAAGCTGCCGCCGCAGAGTGGGCCACGGATACTTCATAGCCTCCCACTAATTGAAGGCGGAGCGCAAGCAAGCGGGCAAGGTCTTCGTCATCATCAACCACCAGTATAGGCATATTCGGCGATTTGTCCTGTTCATGGAGCGCTGTTCTCAGAGATCGCCATGATTCTACCTTTGGGTATCTGGAAGTCTTTGAGTTCTGTTGCAAAATTAAACGAAGTGGTGGTAGCACTAAATATATTAAGAAAGCTCATAGTAGCCTAATTAAAAACAAGCAAAATAAAGACCATATTGTGTTAGCAGCGAAACCTCTGGGTTAGCCCAAAAAAAGCAGGGAATTTTGTCGCTAAAAACAGACATTTTTAGGAATAAGCTAATAACTTATTCGCACATGCTTCGTCCCTGGCAATAACCGTAAACGTGCAAGCAGCGCCTTATCAGGCCGAACCCGCCATTCCTCGCCCAGTACCAATCGGGCTCTAGCAATCCCATTACGATAGTCAATAGCAACAGGGCAACGACCCTGTCGAAAAGGCGCTAAAATCTGCGCTAACTCGGCGATGACCTCTTGCCCCACGCTAGTTCCATCCAACCCGATTTCCAGGCTTTTTGCAAAAATCTCCCGGGCCTCGGTAATACTGTAGATTTTCTCCGCCGTAACAGCAATGCTATCGGCATAAGAATCCCATCTCAATGCGCCTTCAATGACAACGATATGATCTGGCTGTAGCTGTTCCCGGCATTTATCGAAAACTTCGGCAAAGGCCTTAATTTCCAACCGGGCACTTCCATCCTCCAGCGTTATAAAGGCATTACGTCCCCCTTGGCGTGCTTTATTAGTGCGCACGGAGCCGACCAAGCCTGCTATCATGATTTGTTGGCTACGATTTTGCCGGTTATTTGCCCGGTCAATAAGTTCTGCTATCCGGCAAGGTGCTATCTGCTTAAGCTCCTGCTTGTAACAGTCGATAGGGTGGCCACTGAGATACAACCCTAAGGTCTCTTTTTCTAACGCTAACCGCTGTTCTTCATCCCATTCCTTGGTTTCGACATAACTCCCTGCCTCCTTATCCTCCGATACCAAATCAAGGCCGAATAAATCATTTTGTCCTAGAGAAGCATTGCGACAATGTTGTTCCGCTAACGCCAGGGCAGCTTCTAGAGATGCTTCTAGCGTCGCTCGATTAGCCCCCAAGGAATCCAGAGCACCTGCCCGAACCAGGGCTTCCAAGACTCTTCGACTAATCTTGCGTAAGTCAATACGGCGGCAAAATTCAAAAAGGTTCTGATAAAGTCCATGCTGCTCCCGCGCCTTGATAATCCCCTCCAACGCTGCCGCTCCCACGCCTTTGATGGCGCCTAAGCCATAGCGAATAGCCGTCTCACCCTGGGCCGAAAAAAGATAATTGCTGGCATTCACATCAGGAGGAAGTAGATCTAACTTCATGGCCCAACATTCCTCCACAAATGCCTTTACCTTGTCCGTATTGTCCATATCCGCGGAAAGCACCGCCGCCATATAGGAGGCGGGATAATGAGCTTTAAGATAAGCTGTTTGATAAGCAATTACCGCATAGGCCGCAGAATGGGATTTATTAAACCCATACTCGGCAAATTTCTCCATGAGATCGAAGATAGCCGTTGCCTTCTTTTCATCAACTTCGCGCGCCTTCGCTCCCGCTGTAAAAATAGCCCGTTGCTTAGCCATTTCCTCAGGCTTTTTCTTGCCCATGGCCCGGCGCAGCAAATCAGCTTCCCCCAAGGTATAGCCCGCCAAAACCTGGGCAATTTGCATCACCTGCTCCTGATAGACAATCACCCCATAGGTAGGTTTAAGAATAGGCTCAAGGGCAGGGTGGGGATAATCGACTTGGGCACGGCCATGTTTCCGGTTGATATAATCATCCACCATACCGGACTGAAGAGGGCCTGGCCGGAATAAGGCGACCAAGGCAATAATATCCTCAAAACAATCGGGCTGAAGCCGCTTTATGAGGTCTTTCATGCCCCGGGATTCCAATTGAAACACGGCTGTTGTGGCGCAGCGCTTGAGCAGCCCATAGCTTTTTGAATCATCCATGGGAAGAAGCGCCAAATCGAGCAGGGTCTCTCCCTGCTGGGTCCGCTGCCGATTAATGGCCTGCAACGCCCAATCGAGGATAGTGAGCGTACGCAGGCCCAAAAAATCGAATTTGACCAAGCCAATGGTTTCAATATCATCCTTATCGAATTGGGTGACGACCCCGCTTGCTCCCTGCTCGCAGTAATAAGGCACATACTCGGTCAATTTCTTGGGTGCGATCACGACCCCACCCGCATGTTTGCCCGCGTTGCGGATCAATCCTTCAAGCTTTCTGGCTAAATCAACCAGGAATTGAACCTCTTCTTCTCCCTCGTAGCGAGACCGTAATCCCTCGGACTCCGCCAACGCCTTATCCAGGGTCATCTTGAGATCAAAAGGGATAAGCTTGGCAATTTGGTCCACGAAACCATAAGGATGGCCCAACACCCGGCCCACGTCCCGCACCACCGCTTTAGCAGCCATAGTACCGTAAGTAATAATCTGGGAGACATGATCCCGGCCATAGTGCTGGCTCACATAATCGATCACCCAATCCCGACGCTCCATGCAGAAATCAATATCGAAATCAGGCAAGGACACACGCTCAGGGTTCAAAAAACGCTCAAAGATAAGATCAAAAGCGAGGGGATCTAGATCAGTAATTTGCAACGCATAGGCAACCAGGGACCCTGCTCCTGAGCCCCGCCCTGGTCCCACCGGAATCTCATTCTTTTTAGCCCAACGGATAAAATCAGCAACGATAAGGAAATAGCCTGGAAAACCCATCTGGTTAATGACAGCCAGTTCCTCCGCAAGGCGTGCTTCATAGGCAGATTGTTCAGCTTTTCGCTCTGTTTCCAATGGATAAAGCTTTGCTAACCGCTGCTCCAAGCCCTGGCGGGCTTCCGCTGCTAAAAACGCTTCGATGCTCCAATCCTCTGGCACCGGAAAATTAGGAAGATAATACTTCCCTAACGTAAGTTCGAGGTTACAGCGTCGGGCGATCTCTACCGTATTCTCCAGGGCTTCAGGCAGGTCCACAAATAACTCTGCCATTTCCGAGGGCGTTCGCAAATACTGTTGCTCACTGTAATGGCGAGAGCGACGTGGATCATTTAGGGCCCGCCCTTCATGAATACAAACTCGGGCCTCATGGGCTTCAAAGTCTTGAGGTCTAAGGAACCGAACATCATTGGTTGCCACTACAGGCGTATCATAAGCTAGAGCTAGTGCCACGGCTGCATGGAGATAGTCCTCCTCGCCTTCTCTGCCGGTACGATGCAACTCCAAATAATAACGCCCGGGAAAAAGCGCTTGCCACCGCTCCAATAATCTTCCCGCCTGAATATCGTTGCCAGACAACAAGGCTTGGCCCACATCGCCTTCCCTGCCTCCGGAAAGTACAATCAAACCATCATTCAAATTTTGCAGCCAATCCCATTGCAACCGAGGGATGCCTTGGTATTGACCTTCCCTATAAGCGCGGGAGAGCAAACCCGATAAATGACGATAGCCTAGCTCATTCTGGCAGAGCAAGGTAAAGCGGCTAGCCCGGCTTCGTTCTCCTGAACCCGCGAGAAAAATATCGGCGCCGATAATAGGTTTCACCCCCGCGGCCTGAGCAGCGCGGTAGAACTTGATCATTGCAAACACATTGCTCTGATCAGTCACGGCTATCGCTGGCATACCCGCTTCCCTGGTAGCCTGGATAAGGGGGCGTATCCGCACCAGACTATCCACTAAGGAATATTCGGTATGCAGACGAAGGTGAACAAAGGATGGAGCCATAATGATTTGACTAGGTGATGGGCTAGCACCTGCTACCATACTACCGACACTTACACTTTGGCTTAAATGATAGCCATGTACCGACGAAATGCTTACATTAAACCCTAAGAGCCATACCAAATTAAGCCTTAATCTGGCAAAAACGACGAGATCCTAAAAAAATTTCATGAATATCAACATCCGGAGGGGAAAACCCGCAAAGGGTGCGGGCTTATCCTCTCCGGCTCCCTCGACAGCGGGAAGTTTCAAAACGGTCCCCGGGAGAGCCGTCAGGACCGCTCCATAAACTTTAGTGCCCTCCGTGACCACCACCCGATCCGCCACCCGAGCCAGCGCCCAAATTAAGGGCAGAGGCCGATGCGGCTCTAAAGTTCTCCAGGGTAAGACCGCCACGGGCAAGCGCCATATTAACAATAGTCGTCGATCTGGGACTAAGTTCAACGGTGGAATTACTAGCCTCCATAACTACGGCTTTGATCTCTCCTTGGCCCGATTTCTCTATCTTCGTAGAACGGGGATAGATTGCCGAGATAATCACTGGATAAGCCGCGCCAGCAGGCAACTCCAGCTGATAGCGGGAACGGCCGCTTACCTCTGTAGTGGCAATTACTTTGCCATGGCTATCCGTAGCGGTTAATTTGGCCTCCTTAATCGGTCCCTCCTCTCCATTCATACTTCCCGATATGGTCACCGGGACAGCGGGCTTGCTGGCTGATTTCTCGGCTTCACTGCAAGCTGTACCCGCAACCATCGCGGTGAGAATTAAACCTAACAGGCGCAGCTGCGCCATAGAGCGATAAGCAAAATGTTTCATAAGTTTTTAGCTCGTAACTATCCAATCAAAAATATATCCAAAATAATTATTATCACTCCGACGGCCACCCGCTTGATCAAGTTGCTATATCCCTTATAATGACATGGGGTGGTCATCGGCGGCACAATTTAAGCGATTTTCCACCCCGTGATCAAGACATAATACGACCAAAACCGGATACCGCCAGCAGCTTTCCTGATTTCCTCCATCCAACGTCTTAACGCTGAGGAATACAAATAATTAAGTTAGAAATTACACGGCTTAACCCCCAATTAATGTACGCTGCCCCCAACAAACCAAAGAAACATCACCATAAGTACCGTCCTTCGGGGCAGGAGTCATGAACTACTATCACTATTTGAAGCTGAGGACAGACCAAGATATCATTTTCAAAAACCCTAGAATAAAAATTATAAGGTAGGCGGCGTTGATGATACGCACTCATGACGGCAGCGAGGAACTTCAGGAAGCTATCCACGTCGCGGTAGCGGCTCAAACCCCTTTACGCATCATAGGTGGTAATACTAAAGTTTTTTATGGCCGTCACCTAAAAGGCACACCCCTGAACGTAGGCAAACACCAGGGCATCACCAGCTACGAACCTACCGAGCTTGTCATCACCGCCCGTGCAGGAACACCGTTGGCCGAAATTGAAACGCTACTTGCCGAGCAGGGCCAGATGCTCACTTTTGAGCCCCCTTACTTTGGCTCCAACGCTACTCTAGGCGGCGCCGTAGCCAGCGGCCTCTCCGGCCCACGGCGACCCTATGGAGGGGCGGTCCGGGACATGGTATTGGGGGTGCAGATTATTAACGGCAAGGGCCAGATACTACGCTTTGGTGGACAGGTGATGAAAAACGTGGCTGGCTATGACATCTCCCGTGTGATGGCGGGCAGCCTTGGTACCCTAGGGGTACTGTTGGAAGTTTCTCTAAAGGTTTCACCCTGCCCTCCCATGGAAATCACACTCTCCCAAGAGCAGGATACCCGCAATGCTATTCGCCTGTTCAATGCCTGGGCATCCCTGCCCCTTCCCCTGTCGGCGTGCGCCTTTGACGGAGAACGTCTCTACGTCCGCCTATCCGGCTCTAAAGAGGCCATCCAGGCTGCACGCAATAAAGTTGGAGGCGACCAGCTGAGCGACGGTACAAAATTCTGGGAAAAAGTGCGAGAACAAACCCACCTTTTCTTCCAGCGAAGCACAGTCCCCCTTTGGCGCTGGTCGGTACCCGCCACAACACCACCCATCGATCTGCCGGGGGAATGGAAAATTGGCTGGGGCGGAGCACAACGCTGGTTTCGCTCTGAATTGTCCGCGGAAACAATACGCTCTGCCGCCGAGAGCATCAACGGTTATGCCACTCTATTCCGTGGTGGAGATCGTAGCGGCCAGGTCTTTCATCCCCTCTCTCCCCCACTCATGGCGCTACATCAACATCTCAAACGAGCCTTCGATCCCCATGGCATTCTGAATCCAGGACGAATGTACCAGGAATTCTAGCCTACCCAATACTTTTCCTTATTCCAGCGTGGGAACCAAAATATATGAGCGAATTTCTCTCTGAATATGGGCTCTTCCTAGCAAAAATACTTACTATCGTGGTATTAATCGCATTGCTAATAAGATCATCCATCTCATCGAAAAGCCAAGCCCGGACCACCGATCAATTGGAGATTAAGCATCTTAATAAAGATTATGAGCGTATGACCCAGGCGCTCATGATGCACCTTATATCAAAGAAGGAATTCATAAAAAAGCTCAAGTCTGAAAAGGCCCGTAAAAAGAAACAAAAACACGCCAAACGCATTTTCGTGCTTGATTTTCATGGGGATATTAGAGCCACGGCTGTCGCCTCGTTACGGCAAGAAATTACTGCAGTACTCAGTGTAGCAACACCGGAAGATGAGATACTACTCCGATTAGAAAACGGGGGCGGACTGGTTCATGAGCATGGATTGGCGGCCTCCCAATTGGAACGAATCAGAAGAAAACAGATTCCATTAACCATTGCCGTGGATAAAATAGCAGCCAGCGGCGGGTATATGATGGCCTGCGTAGGAAACCGCATTATTGCCGCGCCGTTTGCTATCATCGGCTCTATCGGTGCTTTGCTGCAAGTGCCCAATTTCCACCGTCTACTGGATAAACACGGAATAGATTTTGAGCAAATCAAAGCAGGCGAATTGAAACGGACGGTTACGCTGTTCGGTATTAACACTGATCGGGATCGTGAGTTGGCTAAACAACAGGTGGAAGATATCCACCAATTATTCAAAGAATTCATTGTCCGCCACCGCCCCCATATAGATCTCTCACAAACTGCCACGGGCCAGCATTGGCACGCCATTCAAGCCAAGGAACTTAATCTTATAGACGATCTCGAAACCAGCGATGATTACTTAACTGAAGCCTGCAAAACCGCTGATCTTTATAAAGTCACCTACACCATCAAAAAAACTTTTGCTGCAAGATTCTTGACACGGGCTCAAGCGGTGAGTAACAAAATCCCAGGCCCCTTCTAGCATGCGGCAATAATTTAAAAAATTGTGCTCTCGCACTAGACTTTCTCCAATCCCTGCTCTAAATCTGCAATCAGATCCGTAGCCTCTTCCAACCCTACGCTGAGGCGAACCAGGGCGGTATCCAATCCCGCGGCGCGACACTCTTCCTCCGAGTAAGCCGCATGACTCATGGAAGCCGGGTGCTCAATCAGTGTTGCCACATGCCCCAAACTTACCGCTAGCAAGCATAATTGCAAGTTATTGAGCAAACGGGGACCGGCCTCCCGGCTAGCAAGAGAAAAGGAGAGCATCCCGCTAAAACCTGCCATTTGCTTTTGCGCTAGCTCATGCTGGGGATGGGAGGGAAGCCCCGGATAATGCACCCGCCGTACTTTTGGATGTTCTTCCAGGAAGCGAGCCACCGTTAGCGCCGTTTCTGAATGCCTCGCCATGCGCAATGAAAGGGTTTGCAGGCCGCGCAGGGTCAGCCAGGCATTAAAGGGGGAAAGCACATTACCAAAATGCCATTGTACCTCTTGGCGTAAAGTTTGAATGGCCGCTTCAGTGCCGATAACCACGCCTCCCACGCAATCGCCATGGCCATTAAGGTATTTTGTGGTGCTGTGCACAATCCAATCTATCCCAAAATCCAGTGGAAGTTGCAAGTAGGGCGTACAAAAAGTGTTATCCACCACGGTAACGAGACCCCGTTGATGGGCCCAACGGCTGCAAGCTTCCAAGTCTACCAAGGCCAGCGAAGGATTGGAGGGGGTTTCCAAGTACAAAACTCGGCTATGGGAGGTACATTGGGCCTCCAGTTCTGCTTCTAAGTCCGGTGCGGCAGGATCAAAATAAGTTATGCCACACCCCATGCGCTTAAGTTGCCCCTCAAAAAATGCGTAAGTTCCCCCATAAATTTCACGCACTGAAAGAATATGATCCCCTGGCTGAGCTAAATGGAGCAACAAGCTTGAAATCGCCCCCATACCCGATGCAAAAGCCGCGGCCGCTTCCCCGTTTTCAAGGAGCGCAAGGCGCTTTTCGAGCATCTCTACGGAAGGATTCCCCATCCGGGCATAGACATACCCCCCTTCCTCTCCAGCAAAACGCCTTGCCCCTTGGCGCGCATTTTCAAAAAGGAAAGCGGTATTTAAATACAAAGGCGGGGTAGTAGCGCCATGCACAGGATCCAGTTTTTCATTATGACCATGGATCACTTGGGTAGTAAAACCCTGTCCTTGTTTTTTTTTCATCACTTTGCTCTCCCCAGATCACCTTCTACATTCATCTTACCCTTTTCAACCATCCCCTATCCTAGGGATAATGGTTATAACATTAGACCAGAAAAGTGGATAAGGTATTTAGTAACGTGCAAACCCAGCTAGCAGATCTTATTAAAAACACATCCCAGGGGCAGGAGGCTGATGCTATCTTGCGCTCCTGCGTGCATTGCGGCTTTTGTACCGCTACCTGCCCTACCTATCAACTACTAGGGGATGAATTAGACGGTCCCCGCGGCCGTATTTACCTCATAAAAGAAACGCTTGAAGGGCAACCTGTCAGCAGGAAAACCCAACAGCATTTAGATCGCTGCCTGACTTGCCGGGCCTGCGAAACCACTTGCCCCTCGGGGGTCCGTTATGGCCGTTTGGTGGATATTGGCCGTGAGGTGGTTGCAACCAAGGTTGCTAGACCCCCTCGGGAGCGCCTCACTCGAGCTGCCTTACGCGCCCTACTCCCCTATCGGCGACGCTTTACCATCCTCTTACGGTTAGGTCAAATACTCTCCCTTTTTCTGCCCTCCGCTATAAAACGCACTATACCACCCCACAGCAAAGCGAGGGCTTGGCCAGCCCCCCTTCATTCCCGCAAGATGTTAATTCTGGAAGGCTGCGTCCAACCAGCCCTGGCGCCTGAGATCAACGCCAGCACCGCCTGGGTTTTAGATCAGCTGGGCATCAGTCTGGTGCGGTCTCCCCATAGCGGCTGTTGCGGGGCCATTAACCACCATCTCTCAGCCCCCCAGTCAGCTTTGGATTTTATGCGCCGAAACATTGATGCATGGTGGCCACAGATAGAGGCAGGGGCGGAAGCAATCGTGGTAACCGCCAGCGGCTGCGGCGCCATGATTAAAGAATATGGAAGCTTATTAGCCGAAGATCCGGACTATAGGGTAAAAGCGGCCCGGATTACCGAACTTGCCCAAGATATTGGTGAAATTCTTGCCCAGGAAGACCGTTCAGGATTAGTTCCTTCTCCCCATGTCCCCCGCCGTATCGCCTTCCAATCGCCCTGCACTCTGCAACACGGCCAACAACTAGGGGGGTTGGTGGAGAATATATTGCAGGAGGCGGGTTTTGACCTCACGGAAGTACCTGATGCCCACCTATGCTGTGGTTCAGCGGGAACCTATTCTCTGTTGCAACGAGATCTTTCCCAGCGCCTCCTCGCAAACAAACTTACCGCATTAGAACATGGCCACCCCCAGCTCATCGCTACCGCCAACATTGGCTGTTTAACTCATCTTCAAAGCCAATCTTCTTTGCCCGTCAAACACTGGATCACCCTCTTTGACCCTTCCGTTTGAAATGAAAAAAATAGCGCTATGGTTTTCATTAATCCTGGGAGGTATTACGAGTGCTAGCGGTGATGCTCCCAATCCAGGGGAAAACAACAGGGACAATAAGACTGAGCCAGCACAGTATCATCGCATTATTTCCCTTGCACCCAGCATTACGGAAACTCTATTTGCGCTAGGGCTAGGAGAGCAAGTGGTGGGGGTTACCCGTTACTGTAATTATCCGCCAAAAGCACTAGCAAAACCGAAGGTAGGTGGATACTTGGACCCTCATCTTGAGGCCATCATCGCCCTCAAGCCAGATCTGGTGATTACCTTTCCTGGCCATCAAACTCTCACACCAAGACTGGAGCAGCTTGGCATTTCTACCTTGCAAGTACAGCACCAAAAGCTGAAAGATATTCTGGCCTCCATCCGTATTATTGGGGTGGCGGCAGGTAAAGAAGTCGCAGCGAGGACTTTACTAGCTAATCTCAGATCGCGGATGGATGCCATAAAAGCTAAAACAGCCCATCTGCCCCGACCACGAGTCCTGGTAGTCATGGGTCATCCGCCAAACCCACTAAGAGAAATTTTTGTTGCGGGGGCAGCAGACCCCTATGATGAGATGATTCGTATTGCAGGGGGGATTAACGCCTATCAAGGGCACCTTATCCGGGTACCCCCCCTCTCTGCCGAGGGCATTATGCATCTTGATCCCGAGGTGATCATTGATCTGATATCTGAGCAAACGGCGCCTCAGAATTTAGATGATACTGCCCTTTTACAAGATTGGGCCGGACTCTCCACCGTAACCGCTGTCAAAACCGGCCGCGTCCACTTCTTTGCCGATGATTTTGATACCGTACCCGGCCCTCGTTTTATCCGTACCCTAGAAAAAATGGCCCGAGCTATTCACCCCGAACTCAACTGGGCTGAACCATGAGCGATACTGCTCTCGAAATCGAGGATCTTTTCTTGTGTCTCAATGGAAAAACTATCCTCCAGGACATTTCCCTAACCATCGCCCAAGGAGAGCGGCTTGCTATCGTCGGCCCCAATGGAGCAGGCAAAACCACCTTCCTTAAATGCCTGCTCCGCCTCTTCCACGGTAGTGGGAGCATTCAACTATTAGGCCGGAAAATTGCCAGCTACAGTCAAAAAGAATTGGCCCGGACCCTGGCCTATGTTCCTCAATTAGATGGCCAAAGTATCCCATTTACGGTGAAAGAATTTGTCCTGATGGGACGCTATCCTCACCTGAGTTCCTTTTCCATTTTAAGCCCTGAAGACTACCGAATCGCCGACTGGGCCCTTGCGCTCACCGGAATTCGCCCTCTGATGGATCGCCTTCTGGATACTTTAAGTGCCGGCGAACGGCAAAAAGTACTTATTGCCGCCAGTTTGGTTCAAGGAAGCACTATCCTTCTCCTGGACGAACCCATGGCTTTCCTTGATCCCAGGCACCAGGTAGAAATCCAGTGCCTGTTAGATCAACTCAACCGTGAGTATGGCATCACCCTTCTTACTGTCACGCACGATATCAATGCTGCCATCGCCTATAGCAGCCGCATTATCGCCCTTAAGGATGGCACCTTAGTTTTCAATGGGACCCCAGAGGCGTTTGCGGATAACCAAGTACTGGAAATTATTTACCAGCAACGTTTTCTGTTTACGCCTCACCCACAAACGGGACATCCCATTGCCATAGCTCAAAGCCAATAGATGAAACCTGTTGTCACCTTAGGCCTGCTCGCATTATTGGCAATCGGCGTACTTAGCATCGCTCCCTTTTTGGGCTTACATCCCATCCCTGTTAAAGCCATTCTTGAATCTACGGCAGACAACGTAGAGGCGGAAATTTTCTGGAATCTGCGAGTACCGCGAGTAATGGCTGCCTTTCTAGCTGGCGCGGGCCTCGCCGTCAGTGGCATGAGTTTTCAGGCCCTGTTTCGTAATCCCTTAGCCACCCCCTTTACCCTAGGAGTCGCGAGCGGAGCCGCTCTGGGCGCAGCCCTCTATCTACGTTTGGGTCTAAGCTTCGCCCTATTGAGTATTTCAGGCTTGACGCTATCCGCATTCGCCGGCGCACTGGGGGCAATTCTGCTCGTCTACGGTCTCACCCGAGTAAGCCGGGGTTTCTCCGCTACTAGTATCCTTCTCGCTGGCGTAGCGATTAGCTTCTTTTTCTCCAGCCTTATCCTTTTTATTCAGTATCTGAGTGATTTCACCCAATCTTTCCATATTCTTCGCTGGTTAATGGGAAGCCTCAGCATTATAGGTATTGAGGCCGTCTTTGAAATACTGCCTTTTGTCATCGGCGGCACCTTTGCTATCTTATTTCTCAGCCAGGAACTCAATCTCTTGGCTACAGGAGAACTCCTTGCCGCCAGCCGGGGCCTCAATGTCCGCGGAATACGTAGTCTGCTGTTTTTCGTGACTTCTCTCACAGTAGGAGGGATCGTTGCTATCTGCGGCCCCATCGGGTTCGTAGGGATGATGGTTCCCCATATCTGCCGCCTATTGGTAGGCGCCGATCACCGCCTTTTAGCGCCCGCCACCGTGCTTTTTGGAGGAAGTTTTCTCGTCCTATGCGATACTTTGGCTCGTAATTTGATTGCTCCGGCAGAAATTCCGGTAGGCGTTATTACCGCCCTCCTCGGCGGGCCTTTTTTTATGTGGCTGTTACTAAGGCAGACCTTGGAAAAAGGTATCATTTAAGATAAGCATTGATGATTATATCGGGAGATCCCCTATGAAAGCCGTCTGGAAAGGTGCCGTATTAGCCGAAAGCGAAAAAACCGCAGTGGTGGAAAATAACCATTATTTTCCACCGGATTCTATCAGCAAAGAGTATTTTCGCAGCAGCAATACGCACACGATTTGCCCGTGGAAAGGGGAAGCCAGCTATTATCATATTATCGTTGGCAACCAGCTTAATGCTGATGCCGCTTGGTATTACCCAGCGCCGAAACAAGCAGCAGCGCACATTAAAAATTACCTGGCTTTCTGGCACGACGTAGAAGTCAGCGAATAAAACACAGACCGCTCTTTTAGCCCATAGCCGCACGGCTATTCTGTCGACAACGGCAGCCTTCAAGAGATTGAACTTGATAGTATTGGGGGTAATAATAGGTACTATGTCTACACCAACCGCAGAAACCTTGGTAGATCCCAGTAAATGGGTTGAAGGCCGAGTCATCGCTAATCGCCACTGGACCCAACAGCTTTATTCTCTCCAGGTGGAGGCCCAAATAAACGCCTTTGAGGCCGGACAATTTGGCCGCCTAGGTTTGATCATTGACGATGAATTGGTAGCACGGTCCTATTCTTTTGTTAACACGCCCCAAGAAGCCCGTTTGGAATTTTATTCCATTACGGTTCCAAATGGCCCCCTATCAAACCGTCTCGCTCAATTAGAGCCGGACGATACCGTTTGGGTCTTTCGTAAAGCCGCTGGGTTTCTGACGCTTTCCCAAATCCAGACCGCCAATAATCTCTGGATGCTATCAACGGGAACGGCGATTGGACCCTTTCTATCCATTCTCAAAACCCAGGAGCCCTGGCAACGCTTTTCTCGGATTATTTTAGTCCATTCCGTACGCACGGCTGAGGAACTCGTCTATCAGGATCTTATTCAGAACCTTCACGACCAGCATCCCCAGCAATTTACCATGATCCCCCTCGTCAGCCGGGAAGATCATAAAGGCGCTATCCGTGGGCGTATTACCGCAGCTATTGCTGATGGCCGTATGGCAGAGCGCACAGGACTCACTATTGAGGCAAAGTCATCCCAGGTGATGATCTGCGGCAATCCAGATATGGTCCGGGATGCCACAGCCTTACTCAAAGAGCGGGGCCTTAAGGAGAATCGCCGACGGGACCCTGGGCAAATCTCTGTAGAAAGGTATTGGTAGCCTTCTGGATGGCTCTTAAGCAATCGCGAGCAGCAGTATCACAAATAGCACAACGAAGGCAAGAGGAAGCAAAAATCCTCGCCAATCCTTCTCCTCTGCCTGCTTTCCGTATTGTAAGGCGGCCCTAATCCCTGGCCGAAACCACAAAATGACCAAGATCGCTATTACGCCAACCAAAACCATTTCCCAGGTACTCATCTCTCCCATCACCTTCTTCCTCCACAATAAGGCTTATTACTCTCCTGCTTACAACCGCACAAATAAACTCGGTCCCTGTATGAGAACCATCGCCAAAGGATGGAGCGTTTGATTGGCCACCAATATACACCCCTAAGATCATCTACTATGAGAATTCTCCTAGGCTCCTCCAGCAGCATGAAGTTTAAGTCCTACACCTTATTCGACTCATATAAAGAACTCAATATGCTAAATTCATAGCAGCGACGAGTAAAATCTAAAACTATTCCCCCCTACTGACGGTGAAAGCCGCAGTCATAAAAGCATGATAACCAGCGAATCTAACTCATTGTTAAATGCCCTAGATATTGAGCGCGGCATCGTTTGTTTAACGGGCGCGGGAGGCAAACGAACTATTCTCTATCGCTTAGCGACGCTCCATCCAGGCCGGGTAGGAATTACTTCCACCACCCCTATCCCACCCTTCCCAGACAAAATTTCTGCCTATCAGGTCATTACCGAAGAAAAACTACTGTTTACCTTGGTAAGTACGGCAGCCACGACCCACCGGCTGATTGCTTATACTCAACCCTCTGTGAAAAAGGGATACTTAGCCGGTATCTCTCCCTCTCTAGTAGCAATGATCCATCGTCAGGCAGGTTTTGATATCAGTTTAGTGAATGCTGATACAGCGCAGGGCCGTTGGATTAAAGTTCCAAATATGGAAAAAAGGGCGATCCCGGAACAAGCAACCCATGTAATTCCTGTGCTTTCCGCACTTGCCCTTGGCCAACCTTTGTCTGAAAATATCGCCTGTCAAGCGGAAAGAATTCAAACTATTATCAGAATTAAAGTGGGCGAAATCCTAAAACCCGTCCATCTGGCAAGACTCTTAGCCAGCTCCGCAGAGAAACTAAAAAGGGGAAGAAAAATTAAAATTATTCCCCTCATCAATATGATCGATGATCCAATAAGGGAAACACAAGGGACGGCAGCGGCGAAGTTGGCCCTAAGCCTCACAGATCATTTTGACCGAATAGTACTTACCCGTATGAATTGCCCTAACCCCTTAATAAGAGTGGTACACCGGCACTAAACGATAGCTTAACTATCAAAATCCCGTATTGAGCGCCATGCGCCATCCTGCTCTTCGCCTGGAAGAACGGTAATTTCTATCCGCCGGTTACGAGCCCGGTTAGCTGCATTCTCATTAGGCGCAAGCGGCTGGGTATCGGCATAACCCTCAAGCACAAATCGTCCAGGAGAGATTTCATGGGTAGCCAAGAGATAGTGAACCACAGAAACGGCCCGGGCGGTAGATAATTCCCAATTAGAGCGAAAGCGGGAAGTCTGAATAGGCCTATCATCCGTATGCCCCGCCACGATAAGTTTACCCTCTATTTTTTTTAGAATAGCGCGAATCTTATCTAAAGCTGGTTTAAACTCCCGACTAAAAATGGCGCTCCCGGAAGGGAAAGAACCCTTTTCTTGAATACGAATAATGATTCGATCCTTGATGGTTTCTATAGTAATCAAACCCTCATCAATTTCATGCTGGAGCTTATCCTGAAGCTCAGCCACCTCTGCTTCCGTATCCTGGATAGGCGCATCAGAGAAATCCAGCGTTTGTTTGGTTTCATCAATGGTATCCTGGCGAATCTCATTCCAGGGAGTGGGGCGGGGACGGCCAGGGCTAAATTCCTGGGCGATAATACTCGTACCCTTAGGAGGCTCTTTGACTTTAATCTCCCGCTGCACCCCAAAGGCGAACTTCATGGAACCGGCAACCTGTTTGTATTTGAGTACATCCATCTCTGAAAAGGATAAAAGCAGCACAAAGAAGCTCATTAATAGCGACATCAAATCGGCTAGGGTAATGACCCATGCCGGCGCGCCCGTCCTCTCCTCCCGCGGTTCGTCCTCGGCAGTAGCCCAGTCCTGCTCCATCGTTGTCGGCTACCTTCCCTTTTCTCCATAACCGTTATTACGTCTAGAGCCGGGCATAAAAGTCAGCAGTAATTCTTCCAATACCCGCGGATTATGGCCTTGCTGGATAGAAAGTATACTCTCAATAATGATGGAGCGATTAAGCCGTTCTTCATTGCTCCGCAGAGCAAGTTTATCAGCAAAGGGGAGAGCCACCATATTGGCAATCATTGCCCCATAAAGGGTGGTCAGCAGTGCAACCGCCATAGCCGGACCAATTTTTTTTGGATCATCCATGGAAGAGAGCATTTGCACTAAGCCAATCAATGTACCAATCATTCCCATGGCCGGCGCCACATCGCCAATAGCCTTAAAAATTTTCTGCCCCAGTTCATGGCGGCTTAGAGTCTGCCGCAGATCAGTCATCAACACCCGGCGCACCATCTCGGGATCATGGCCATCGACCAGCAAGGTTACACCCTTTTTCATAAATTCATTTTTAATCTCCCAGCCCTCTAAAGCCAGCAGCCCCTCCTTCCTGGCGGTACCGGCCATCTCCACTGCCTGCTTAATAATTCCTTCCGGCTTCTCGGTTTTATACATAAACGCCTTCATGGCAATCTTAAAAGATCCCAGAAACTGGCTGAGGGAGAATTTCATAAGCACCACGGCGGTGGTACCCCCTAATACAATTAAAAGGGAGGGCGGATTGAAAAAAACCAGAACGCTGGAGCCCAGTAAAATAGCCCCCCCCACAACCCCAAAGCTGCCAATTAAGCCAAGCAAGGTAGCTAAATCCACGCCGATATCTCTCCATTATTATTAAACGAGTAGAGCGAGAAAATGCCCGCATAACCCAAGAGAAGTATCGACCAAGATCGTAAAATTCTTAACCTAACTCAATAACAACTAGCTCTTTGTAGTTAAGAGAAAAAGTTTACTAAAATCCAACGCAGCACTAATATAGCCATCTTATTCAATCCCCACACCGATCTTCATTAGTTGCATAAGCAGGAAAAATAGATTACTAATAATTATCTAAACTATAGAAGAATCGCTTAGAATATAAAGATAACGATTTAAGTAAACCCAAAAAACCAGGAGATTTCCATGAGTATTGACGAATACTTGAAAAGCACCCCTAAATTAGCGCAGCTCTGTAGCCAGAATGGGTGGATAGATAATGAAACTCTGCACTACGAGCTCATGGAACAAGCTGACGATCACGCCATCGTTAATGTGACTTTTGACGAAGTCGTTATGGAGGGTTCTGGCTGTGTCGCCGGTCGAGTTCCCTGTTATGGGAAAATACGGTTAGTACTTAACCCTAGCGGTCAAATAGAAAATAGCGAATTCGTATAGCAAATTAATAGTTAGTGGTAGTCATCATAGGTTTTGACTACCACTGCCCTTCTTACGTAGATAAATCTGCCGTAATCATAATTCAATCCGAAGCCAGAGCAATTCAAGCAATCTCGCTAGCTACTATAATATGAATGAGCGAGCCAAACCGGCGCAGTGATGAGATTGCCGTCTACATGAGCTTGCTCCCAACTCCTAGTTTAAGCAACCACCCTCCTGCAAGAGCTATACTGAGCCTGTCCTAGGATAGGCCCGCAGATTTTTCCTTTAAGCACTCCAGCAGCCACCCAAAGCTATGTTCCATGGTAGATCAAGGTAAGAAGTTTATTGGCGTTTATCTCAGTTTTATACTAGACTTTAACAACCTTTTAAGGAGGGAGTTAATGGCGCCCATGCAAATTCGATTCTTCTTTTGCTCTACTGCCGCAATTTTTCTGCTTTCCAGTGTCTGCTCGCTTGCTATTGCTACCCAGGATCAGGAAAAACCTTCTCTCGCTTCCTTGTTGGAAGAAACGGTAACGTTTCCAACAAAAGAGGTCAAAGTCATCGTTCACCGTACCCAGTTTCCGGCTAGCTTCAAGACTCCGGAGCATACCCATAAGGGCCCGGGACCACGTTATGTCATCAAGGGCACGGTAAAAATCACAGAGGGAGGAAAAACCCATACCTATCAAGCAGGCCAGGCGTTCTGGGAGTCCGGGCACCCGATGACCCTTGAAAATATTGGCGCGGAAGAGGCTGAAGTGGTTGGCTTTGAACTCATTCCCATTGAATAAATAAGCCCTTAAAGCTAAGGACAAGTCTGGGAAACAGCTACTACCCCTGCTTGTCCTCCTCCAAAAACGCAAGCAACCCCTTAAGGGGTACATCTACCCATGATGGCCGATTGTCGAGTTCGTAGCGGAGTTCATACAGCCCTTTTTCCAAAGTAAATAGCGCGATCAAGTCGCGAACCTTTTTCGAATCTACAGGATAAGAAGGGCAATTCCTCACCCCCTCCTGGTAGCCGGTCAGGAAATACTCTCTTACCTGCTGCTCCCAAGCATGCAACAGTGGCATAAGTAAATCCTGATCTTCAGGACGTTCCGCGGTGCAATGGCGCAGAGCCACGGCAGCAGCATAGCTAAATGATCGCAACATACCCGCCACATCCCGCAGCGGCAAATGTTTGTTTCGGCGCTCACTTAAGGGGCGGGCAGGCTCGCCTTCGAAATCAACAATGACCAAGTCATCCTCTGCTATTAATATTTGTCCTAGATGATAATCACCATGGTAGCGAGTCTTGACAGCCTGCAATGTGGAAGGAATTAAACAAAGTCGTTGCCGCAAGGTTTCGCCGGATCTCAAAAACCATTCTACATCGTTGCGCAATGCTTCGGTAAAAGTGCTTTTCCGCTGTGCTAGCTTCTTCAAAGTGCACTCGATATCCGCTTCCAAGCGTTTTCTCCAGGCTATCAAATCAGCACGAACAATAGGTTCCGGATCAAAGGCCGAATTTCCCGTTTCCTTGGCTAGCGCCTGGTGCAATTCTCCCGTGCGCCGGCCTAAAAGGGTCACTCTTCTTAGATAATCTTCATGAGTCTCATCCAATTCAGCGGCAACTTCTTCGAGTTCTTCGAGCGGTTTTGCGAGGTAATTTTCCAGAAAACGCTCTAAATAAGCCACAGTATAAACCCAAGCATCTCCCTGGTTGGGAATATAACCTTGCAGGAGACCCAGGGTTACTGCTTTTCCCTTGGGGCTTATATGCTCTAAGGTACCTGCTAGAGGAGCAATATGAGGAAAGGGCGATATTTCGGTAAGGAAATAGCCTATTTCTCGCTCTGAGCTGATACCCTCTTCTAAGTAACGGTAGATTTTTAAAAATAACCGGTTATCTAGGATTAAGGTGCTGTTTGTACCTTCCGCCGCCGGGCGCCGCATCTGCTCGAGGGAGGTACCGCAAACTAGCTTTCCAAAAGCCGTCGTAGGAGAAAATTTTAAACTTCCGGCCCCAAAGGGGATCTCTCGATGCTGCCCCATAGCCATTACTAACGCTCGACTAAAACTTATATCCTCTAAGGCATCATAGAGGATGCCTAGACGAGCTTGTCGCCGAATCTTGGCGACGGTGGCAGGCAGCAAGCGCCGTATGGATTCTTCATCTCCTTCTCCCCAAGCAATAGCTAACGGGATAAAATAAGACTGAGCTTCAATCTCGGTGAACTCAACCCTCACTCTAACCAACAGCCAATTCTCTGACTCCTCTATCTGTTCCAACACTACCCGCTCTATTTCCTCTCCTTTAGCGGCAAACCATCGTTGCACTAATAGGAACCCCCGTAATGCTTGCCCCAATTGTTCGCCCAATTTTTCCGCCATTCGTAGCCGGGAAGGCTCAACACGACTAGGAAATAAACTGCTCCAGCCATCAAACAACACTAGTACTGGTAACTCCGCTGGTGGCAAACGCTGCTCATGCCAAGCGGGTTCTGCTACATCCATTGCCAATCGAAACCAATAAAAACCATGGCCTGGGAGGGTCAGCAAATAGGGCAATTCGCCAATGGGAGGGAAAGGAGTATGTCCCATCAGCTCTAGCGGCACCCGTCCTTCAAAAGGAGAGAGATCCAGTTCCACTGGCTGAGCGCAGCGGGACAAATTAGCAACACATAAAATAACTTCATCCTTCCATTCTCGCACATACGCCAAAATTTTACGGTTTCCAGGACGAAGGAAGGTTAATGTGCCGCGGCCAAACGTCTTACTGTGCTTACGCACCGCAAGCAGGCGTTTCATCCAATTGAGAAGGGAAGACGGCGCCCGACTCTGGGCTTCCACGTTAACGCCTTCATAACCGTAAATGGGGTCCATGATAGGCGGTAAAAACAAGCGCTGGGGATCGGTTTTAGAAAACCCAGCATTCCGATCGGGACTCCACTGCATAGGGGTGCGCACACTATTGCGATCACCTAAATAAATATTATCTCCCATGCCAATTTCATCTCCATAGTAAATAATGGGCGAGCCAGGCATAGAGAAAAGCAAGCTATTCATCAACCGGATCTTGTCTAAATCATTATCCATTAACGGCGCCAAACGCCGCCGGATACCTACATTCACCCGCATACGGGGATTAGCAGCATAGCTCTGATACATATAGTCACGTTCTTTGTCAGTAACCATCTCTAGAGTCAACTCATCGTGGTTACGCAAAAAAATAGCCCACTGGCAGGTCTGGGGAATATCCGGAGTTTGGTTCATAATCTCAGTAATGGGATGACGGTCCTCCTGGGCAATCGCCATATACATGCGCGGCATAAGGGGGAAATGATAGGCCATATGGCATTCATCGCCGTCACCGAAATATTCCCTCACATCTTCTGGCCATTGATTGGCCTCCGCCAAAAACATGCGGCCTTGATAATGCTCATCCACTACGGCCCGCATCTTTTTAAGCACCGCATGGCTTTCGGGAAGATTTTCGTTATGGGTTCCCTCTCGCACGCAAAGGTAAGGGATAGCATCCAAGCGCAGGCCGTCCACGCCCATGTCCAGCCAAAAACGCATGACCCGGATCACGGCCCTAACCACCTGGGGATTATTATGATTAAGATCAGGCTGGTGAGAGAAAAAGCGGTGCCAATAGTAAGCCTTTGCCACCGGGTCCCAGGCCCAGTTAGAAGTTTCCGTATCGGTGAAAATAATCCGGGTCTCGGGAAACTTTTGATCGGTATCGCTCCAGACATAGAAATTCCGTTTGGCTGATCCGGGAGGCGCTCTCCGGGCAGCCTGAAACCAGGGATGTTGATCCGAGGTATGATTGATAACCAACTCGGTAATGACCTTAAGGCCACGGCGGTGGGCTTCCCGCACAAAATGTCTAACATCCCTGCGAGTCCCATAATCCGGATAGATATTACGGTAATCCGCAATATCATAGCCATCATCCCGCAAAGGAGAAGGATAAAAAGGCAGTAACCAGATGGTGTTTACGCCCAAATCTTGGATATAGTCTAGCTTCTGAGTAAGGCCCCGGAAATCTCCCGTACCATCATTATTACTATCAAAAAAAGCCCTAACGTGGAGTTGGTAAATAATGGCATCTTTGTACCAGAGCGGATCATTTTGCCAGGCTAATTCTTCCTCCCGTGGCTTCATAGGCACTCCATGGCTACATATAAAGAATCGAAATCTTGCTCTGTCCGTACCCGGCGCCGCAAGCAGAAAATATGGGCAGGAACGCGGGCGGGATCAAGTTCTACGTAATTACGCGGGCCATGCCACAGGTAATGGGTATCGCTAAGTAAATCATGGACCTGATAAGAAAGATGGGGCTCGATCCCCAAGTCCTCCAATGGCAATTCGACCCAACCAGACTGGGTATAATGGATATCTAAATTCACCACCACCAAAATGATATCAGCCAGATTTGCAGCCCATTTGCCATAACAAATTATTTGCTCATTATCTACCGGATAAAAATGCAGATTTCCATCAAACTGTAAAGCAAGATGGTTTCTACGGATTTGGTTCACTTGGGCGATAAAATCCTTGAGGCTGTCGTCCCTGTTAATATCCCAATGTCGGAGTTGATATTTTTCAGAGTTAAGATATTCTTCACTGCCTGGGTTGCGAGGCCTATTTTCCATTAACTCATAAGCAGGCCCATAAATACCATAGCTAGCTCCTAAAGTAGCTGCCAGAACCAAACGGATCATAAAAGCTGGCCGCCCTCCAAATTGGAGATATTCCGTCAGGATATCCGGTGTGTTAGGCCACAGGTTAGGACGGAAATATTCCCGCACCTCTGTTTGGGTAAGTTCGGTAAAGTATTCTGTTAGCTCCTGCTTAGTATTGCGCCAAGGGAAATAATTGTAGGACTGGGTGAACCCCAGTTTAGCAAGGCGGTACATAACATTAGGGCGGGTAAAAGCTTCAGATAAAAAAAGTGTGTCCGGCTGGACTTTTTTCACTTCCGCAATCAACCATTCCCAAAAAGGGAAAGGCTTGGTATGGGGGTTATCGACTCTAAAGATATATACTCCTTGCTCAAGCCAGAACAGAAACACACTTTTTAGTTCCTCCCACAGAGACTGCCACTCATCGGTCTCAAAATAAAAGGGATAAATATCCTCATATTTTTTAGGGGGGTTCTCCGCGTATTGCACGGTGTTATCCGGCCGCCAGCGGAACCATTCTGGATGCGCCTTAATATAAGGGTGATCAGGCGCGCATTGGAAAGCGATATCCAAAGCTACTTCGATACCAAATTCTCGCGCCTTGGCCACAAAGCGCCGGAAATCTTCCAAAGTCCCTAATTGGGGGTGAATTGACTTATGTCCCTCCTCTTCTGCCCCAATAGCCCAAGGACTACCCGGATCCTCGGGGGCAGCCGTTAGCGCATTATTCCTACCCTTGCGATTAATGCGCCCAATGGGATGGATAGGAGGCAGATAGAGCACATCAAAACCCATGGCGGCGATGTAAGGCAGACGGTCCTCACAGCTCTTGAAATTACCATGCTGGCTCGCTTGTGCCGCACACGCGCGAGGAAACATCTCATACCAGGCGCTAAACCGGGCCCGAGATCTATCTACCACTACGATCAATTCTTTATCATAGCAGGTGGAAAAACGCCGATCAGGGTAGTGGGCCATCAATAAGGCGGTCTCCTCGCTTAAGGCAATAGCTAATCTATCCCTAAGTTCGCCTTTATCCTCTAGCAACCTAGCCCCATCTTTTAGTCTTTGAGCATCTTCCCCCTCGGCCCGCCTAGCCGCAGCTTCCAACCATTGAGCTCCTACTTGAAGCTGAAGGGCAATATCCTCTGGCTGAATGCGTTTGGCTAAATCTTGCCGCCAGGATTTAAAGTGATCCACCCAAGCAATTAGGGTATAACGATAACATCCTACTGCGGTGACTTTGAATCCTCCCCGCCACCGATCATTGCCCAAGGGTTGCATCGGCACCTCATTCCAAGAAGAGGCATCTTCCCTGCGGTACCGCAGAACGCAGCTCACCGCATCATGGCCATCGGTGAACACATTGGCTTCCACCACTACAGTTTCACCCACCGTTCGTTTGATGGCAAAACGACCGCCATCAATCTCGGGTTTGACCTGTTCTATGATTGCCCGTTTTCTACCGTCTTCCCCCTGCATGGCGAATACTCCCCTATCCCTAAACCATCTCTGAAAGAAAGAAGGGAGATGCCATCGCTTTTTCCCAAGTCTAGTGTTACTCACTCCTGTCGCTAGTCCAATTCTTCATTTTTTAGAAAATAGATCACTTGGTGGTAGCATAATCCATATCGACGAATTTAATTTATCTCCTAGAGCTTATCCTCGCTAATTTCTAGTTTTCTCATGTAGAAACCACCCGTACAGCCGAGCTTAAAATGATACTAGGGACAAGCTGGGCAGAGTAGGTTTCATGGCGCTTCGGACGATAATGCTCAACTCAGGAAGACCCGCATCTAACGCTTGATAGCGGCGAGGAGATAGCTCTAGCATAGGCTGTTTGCCGAAACATGTACGCCTTCATGCCCTAGCACGATACCCTCCCGCCTTTGAAAACAGAGAACAGACAGCCCCTTGATCGCCTAGTGGACCCTCACCATAGAGAATAAAATTTTTGCTTACCTTTCGATTAATTTAATCTCAAATAATCTGGGCCAATACTTTCCCGTTACGAATAATCGCTCCTGCTTATCATCATAGGCGATTCCATTCAGGACACCAGCAGATGAAGTCGCCCCCTCTTCGCCCAGCAACCCCTCGAGGTTGATCCAGCCTTTCACCTGGCCCGTCTCGGGAGAAATTCTTACAATATAATGGGTCAACCAGACATTGGCGTAAATGTCCCCCTTAACATATTCTAGCTCATTAAGGTTAGCAATAAATTCATCCTTATCGTGTACTTGAATTTGCTTTACCCGCTGAAACGTCTCTGCATTCAAGAAAGAAAGAGTCGAGCTGCCGTTGCTCATAATAAGATGACGATCATCATGGGTGAGACCCCAACCTTCGGTAGAGTAAAAAAATTTGCAAAGGACATTAAAGGTCCTTTTATCGTAAACAAACCCTAACCTTCCTTGCCACGTCAGCTGGATAAGTTTGTCTTGCCAAAGAGCTAGTCCTTCGCCAAAATAGCGGGCTGGTAAAGAATGCTCTTGTAATATACTTCCCGTCTCTAACTCTACTTTTCTTAATGTCGATCTGCCCCACTTCCCTGTACTTTCATAAAGAAATCCTCCGTCAAAAATTAATCCTTGCGTGAAGGCTTCCGGATCATGGGGATAGCTATTAATAATTTGGTAATCATAGAGGAGCGAAGTTGGGTTCCGAAATATCTTTGTTTTGCTCGGTTCTAAAAAATGGGCGCTCTGATTTACGGCCATTCCAGCCTGAAGATATTCGGCCCTTGGGGCAAATTCTATTGCCACTAACCATAGCACCCAAAAAACAAGCCCCCTATATAATTCACGACTGAAAATCACTGCTTTTCCAGTTAAGCCCCTTCGATACAGGAAGTACTATTCGTTTTAGCTTTTATGAAGCTCACTTCTTTATGAGTCCGTCTTGGATAATGGCTAATCTCTACCTCATCCCATAAAATTACTAACATTTTAGGCTTACTAGAGGTAATCAGGCATTCTCTTTTTATAGTTGTGATGAAGGCGGGGTTTTCCATTGCATACGGCTCTATAAGGGTTAGCATAAAAAGTTTATTTGCGCGAGTCTTCGCTATTAAAAGCTTAGCTTTTTATCTATGCCTTGGATCAAAGTCCATGCCAAAATATAGGATATAACTGTTTTTTAAAGATTATTTCTATTAAAATTGATAATAAACAGAAAATTACCTATTGTTTCTGTATCATTGAGTTAACAAAATAAAAATAAAGAGGACTCCTGATACCAGGAAGCGTTAATAAACAGGGATAAGAAGTTAATTGCTGGAAATTGTATCAATTTTTTAACAACAATAACTAGAATAAGCTTTAAAAGGTTACTCTCACCGCAACCGCCGAAACCATCATGGGACAAGGCACTTGAGCATGATGGAAAACCTAAGATAGCGGTTAACCGGCAAGATCAAAACGAAAAATACGGAGGCAAACATGGAACCAGGTGGACAACGCTCCCTGCCCCGGCCAGTCTATATTGTCGATGGCACTCGGACTCCCTTCCTTAAAGCCCGAGGGAAACCCGGTCCCTTTACCGCAACTGACCTAGCGGTCGCTGCAGGCCGTCCATTGCTCGCCCGCCAGCCCTTTGAGCCCGAGGCGTTGAGCGAAGTTATCCTAGGTTGTGTCATGCCTGGTCCAGATGAGGCCAACATTGCCCGGGTGGCTGCCTTACGCCTAGGTATTCAGGAGCATATCCCTGCCTGGACCGTGCAACGTAATTGTGCCTCGGGCATGCAGGCGCTCGACTGCGCGGCCCTGGACATCGCCAATGGTCGTGCGAGCCTAGTACTGGCTGGCGGGGTAGAAGCCATGAGCCACGCGCCGGTACTGTTAAGCCGTCCCTTAGTGGATTGGCTAGGAGATTGGAATCGAGCCCGTAATATCAAATCTCGTTTACGCCTACTGGGGCGTTTACGCCCCTATCACCTGCGTCCTATTATGGGTCTATTACGGGGATTAACGGATCCCGTGGTGGGGCTTTCCATGGGACAAACGGCGGAAGTCCTTGCCAGTCGCTTCGCCATCGACCGCCAGACCATGGATGCTTATGCTCTTGCAAGCCATCAGCGCTTGGCTCACGCTCAGGACAGCGGCTGGCTAAGCGAAGTGATTCCACTGTTCGCCACCAATGGCCAGTTTTTTGAACACGACGACGGGCTACGCCGAGACACCTCGATGGCCCAGCTCAGCAAGCTCAAACCGGTTTTTGACCGTCCCTACGGCCTGGTAACTGCCGGCAATAGCGCCCAAGTCACAGACGGCGCTTGTTGGCTGCTGTTGGCTTCGGAGCAAGCGGTTACCCAACATCAACTTCCAGTAATAGGGCGCATTGTAGATAGCCAATGGGCCGCATTAGATCCTGCCCAGATGGGGCTAGGTCCTGTGCATGCCACAACCCCGTTGCTGCAACGCCATCAACTCAGCCTCAATGACCTGGATGCCTGGGAATTAAACGAAGCCTTTGCGGCCCAGGTTCTAGCCTGTTTGGCAGCTTGGCAAGATTCAGACTACTGCCGCGATGAACTTGGTTTGAAAGAAACCCTCGGCGAATTGGATCGAAAACGGCTCAATGTAGATGGAGGAGCTGTTGCTCTGGGCCATCCAGTCGGTGCTAGCGGGGCCCGCATTGTCCTGCACTTGCTGCATGTCTTGAAACGCCTCAATGGCCAGCGCGGTATCGCCACCATTTGCATTGGCGGAGGCCAAGGTGGTGCTATGCTATTAGAAAGGGGGTAAGCTAATGAATAACAATAATGATTGGTACACGGAAAAAGATACCGATGGCATTGTCTGGCTACGCCTTAATCAAAGTGGAACAAAGACTAACGTATTGTCCAAATCCGTACTAGAAGCACTAGATAGGCACTTAGTCCAATTAGCTACGGAAAATCCTAAGGGCCTCGTCATCCTTTCCGATAAGAAGCAAGGCTTTATTGCCGGAGCGGATGTCACCGAATTTACCGCGCTTCGTAAGGCAACCGAAGCTCGAGCATGGATTCAGCGGGTCCATGAAATCTTTAATCGCTTGGCCAATCTTCCTTTTCCCACCGTTGCTGTTATCCATGGCTATTGCCTCGGTGGCGGGCTAGAGCTAGCCCTTGCTTGTCGCTACCGGGTAGCAGCCAATAATCCTGAGACTCAACTCGGGCTGCCTGAAGTCAAGCTTGGAATCCATCCCGGTTATGGCGGCACCGTACGCCTACCACGACTCATCGGTACCCTTCCCGCCCTTGAGATGATGCTGAAGGGGCGCAGCCTCAATACTCGTGCCGCAGCACGTCTGGGACTGATTGATCAAGCCGTCCCCTCTCGCCACCTTCAGCGGGCCGCCCGTGCCTTTATAGAAAAATCGCCCCCTCCCCACTGTCCCCCTTTCTGGCAACGTCTGATAGGTCAGCCGCCAATGCGGCGACTCGTCACCAAAATATTACGCTCCCGACTTGAAAAACGAGTCAACTCAAGGCACTATCCCGCCCCTTTCGCTTTATTGGAGCTATGGGAAAAGCAAGAAGGCACCACCGAGCAGCGCCTGGCGCTCGAGGCCGAATCCCTTACCGCCCTTCTCATCAGCGAAACAACTAACAACCTCATTCGGGTTTTCCTGCTCCAACAACGGCTTAAATCCCTGGGGAAACAAGGTATCTTTAAGCCTGAACGGGTCCATGTGATAGGGGCTGGCACCATGGGGGGTGATATTGCCACCTGGTGCGCCTTAAAAAACCTTCGTGTTAGCCTCCAGGATCGATCCCCCGAGCATATTGCTCCAGCCATTAAGCGAGCCCATGGATTATTCAAGAAACGTCTCAAAGACCAGCGTCCAATCCAAGCCGCCATGGATCGGCTAATGCCCGATCCGAGAGGAGAGGGACTCGCTAAAGCCGATGTATTGATTGAAGCTATCTTCGAGAATATAGAAGCCAAACAAGCCTTATTTCAGGCTATCGAACCTAGGCTAAAAGCGGAGACCTTACTGGCCACCAATACTTCCAGTATTCCCTTAGAAACTTTGGCTGAAAGCTTGTCTCAACCAGAACGGTTGGTAGGACTTCATTTCTTTAATCCCGTTGCCAAAATGCAGTTGGTCGAAGTAGTAAAAGGAGAGGCAACGACAGCCGGAGAGATGGAGCAAGCCGCAGCTTTTACCCGCCAGATCGGCCGTCTCCCCTTGCCGGTAAAAAGCCTGCCAGGATTTTTGGTTAATCGTGTACTTACCCCCTACCTCCTAGAAGCCACGCGGTTACTCAGCGAAGGCGTTCCCGGCCCAGTCATCGATCAAGCTGCTATCGATTTTGGCATGCCCATGGGCCCCATCGAACTAGCAGATACGGTGGGCCTTGATATCTGCCTCTCAGTGGCCGAAAGATTAACCCCCTCTGAGCAAATACCCGAAGAGCTGAAACTCAAAATTCAACAAGGTCAGCTTGGCAAAAAAAGCGGGAACGGATTTTACAGATACCAAAGAGGAAAACCGGTAAAGCCCCAACCTCCGCAGGAATACCAAGCTCCTGGAGATCTTACCGACCGCTTAATTCTCTCTATGATCAACGAAGCCGTCTCCTCCCTCCATGACCGGGTTGTGGAAGATGCCGATTTGCTCGACGCCGGTATGATCTTTGGCATTGGTTTTGCCCCTTTTCGGGGAGGCCCCCTCCACTATGTGCGCACTCAAGGAGTGAAGACAATGCGGCAACGGCTGCAGGCGTTGGAAGCCCAATATGGAACCCGGTTTACCCCCAGCGCAGGATGGCAGGCATTATAAATTATGGAGGAAACCCATCTTAACCACATTATCTCTCCAGAGACGGCGGGTACCCTGTCCGGGTTGTTCCAGGAACGGGTACGGCGTACCCCTAACGCTGTTGCCTATCAACATTTCGATACCACCCAGAAGGCGTGGCAAAAAACCACTTGGGCCGAGATGGCAACCGAGGTCGCCCGTTGGCAAGCGGCGCTCTCCGAAGAGGAGCTGAATCCGGGGGATCGAGTTGCCCTCATGCTCCGCAATAGCCGGGAATGGGTATTCTTTGAACAGGCTGCCCTAGGTCTGGGATTGGTGGTGGTACCCCTCTATATCAATGATCGCCCCGACAATGCCCGCTATATTTTAAAAAACTCTGAAGTCAAACTGCTGTTAATAGAAGGATATCAGCAATGGCAGGAAATAAAGCAATGGTGGGCGTTGCGTAAACTAGCCCGCGTAATCTCATTGAGTCCTTTTGCTGAAACCCAGAGACAAAAACGCCTCAGCTACTTGCAAGAGTGGTTACCTAAAATGGCGGATAAATCCAACCCCGGACCTCGCAACCCTGATGCTCTAGCTACTATCGTCTATACTTCTGGAACGACGGGTTTACCCAAGGGCGTTATGCTAAGCCATCATAATATTCTGTGGAATGCGCACAGCAGTTTGCACAGTACGCCAGTATACGAGGATGATGTATTTCTTTCCTTCCTACCTCTTTCTCACACCCTAGAGCGCACTATCGGTTATTATCTACCCATGATGGCCGGAGCCCAGGTAGCCTATACTCGTTCCATTGCCAAGTTAGCAGAAGATTTGGCTACCGTTAAACCTACGGTCCTGGTAAGTGTTCCGCGTATTTTCGAGCGCACCCATAACCAGATCTACGATACACTTCAAGAAAAAAATCCATTGGAAAGAGCGCTATTCAGGCTTGCTGTTGCTGCTGGCTGGCGCCAATTCAATTACCAGCAAGGGCACGCTCCTTGGCATCCTCTTTGCCTTTTAAATCCCCTCCTGCAGCAAATCGTGGGTCGCCAAGTTTTAGCACAGTTCGGCGGCCGCCTTCGAATCGTCGTTTGCGGAGGTGCCCCATTAGCCTTTAATGTCGCCAAGGAATTGCTTGCGCTAGGGTTACCTCTTATTCAAGGATACGGGCTTACCGAGACAAGTCCCGTCATTAGCGTAAATCACTTGAATAATAACGATCCTAAAAGTGTCGGCACGCCCCTGCAAGATGTGGAAATCCGTATCGGTGAACATAATGAATTATTAGGGCACAGCCCTGGCGTCATGTTGGGTTACTGGAATAACCCTAAAGCAACTGCCGAAGTCATTGATGAGAAAGGCTGGCTGCATACTGGTGACCAAGCCCGTATTGAACAAGGACGTCTCTATATCACTGGACGCATTAAAGAAATCATTGTGCTAGCTACCGGCGAGAAAATCCCCCCCGGTGAAATGGAAACGGCTATCAGCACTGATTCCTTATTTGATCAAGTTATGGTTATTGGCGAAGGGAAACCCTACCTAAGCGCATTGATAGTACTGAACCCAGAACACTGGACCACGCTTGCCCAAGAATTAAACCTTGATCCTCATCAAGCACAGTCCCTCAAGCATTCTACCGTACTTGAAGAGGTACTAGGACGGATCGAGCAGCATACTCGTCAATTTCCGGGCTATGCGCGTATCCGCCGGGCCACTTTAACCCTAGAACATTGGACCACAGAAAATGGTCTTGCCACTGCAACCCTGAAAGCCCGCCGTAGCAAGGTAATCAAGCATTATCGTAATCAAATTAGCGCTTTATATGAAGGACATTAATAAATGCCATTACCACGATGTAAAGAGCCGACATTACGTATTTTAGCCCGGCCCACGGATACTAATGCCGCAGGCGATATTTTTGGCGGCTGGCTAATGTCTTGGACGGATATTGCCGGTAGTATCGTTGCTTTCCGCCGCGCCCGAGGTCGTATAGTAACTGTTGCGGTAAAAGATTTTAATTTCATCCAACCCGTTTATGTGGATGATCTAGTGAGCTTCTATGCAGAAGTTACTAAAGTAGGCAATACCTCTCTCACCGTCGAAGTCATTGTCTATGCCGAAAGAAAACGCGGGGAAGAAACCTGCGAGCAAGTTGCTTCCGCATGTCTTGTTTATGTCGCCCTTGGCAAGGATCACTGCCCAAGGCCAGTACCCGACAATGACGATTCCAAGAGTGGCTGCGGAAATTCTCCCCCGGAATAAAAGTTAAAGAATTAAAGGCTACGACGAGAAGCTGCAGGCTCTTCGAAAGCTTTATGCTCCTGCCCTTCTAGGATAGGTTTCAAGATAATCTCGACTCGCCGGTTAAGCTGCCGACCTGACGCAGTAGCGTTGCTTGCGCGAGGTTCGTTTTCTCCCCGCCCATAAATACTCAAACGCTGCGAAGGAATTCCCTGCCGTTCCAAGTATAGGGCCACATTTCCAGCACGCCGTAGCGATAAATCTAAATTGTATTTCTCCGCTCCAGTACTGTCCGTATGGCCGATCACATGGACTACTGTTTTGTTATATTTTTTCAAAACATCGGCAATTTTATCCAAGGTAGGAAGAAAAGCTGGTTTTAGAGCATCGCTGTCATGATCGAAGGAGACCTCACTAGGAATATCAAGCTTTAAGCTCTCGTCCTGCAGTCGCTGGATCTCTAACTGATGGCGGCGCCTCTCTTCAGCTAATGCGGCTTCCATTTCCCGTTGCTGATCATTCATATAACCCACGGCCGAGCCTGTTAATCCGCCAACTACCGCGCCTGCTAAGGCTCCCCAACCAGCTCCACTACCTCCATCAATAGCCGCGCCAATAGCCGCGCCGGCTGCTGCCCCGCCCGCTGTTCCCACTGCGGACCCTTTCTGCGTCTGGCTATACCGGCCATCGGTGGCGCAGCCTAACATTCCTATACCAATAGCTAAAACAAGCCATAATAGTTTACACTTTATAATTTTTTTCATCGTATTTACCTTTTTCATTCGCCAAGCACCTAGCCCTTACTTGCATCCTTTGCGAAAACGGACTAATCGCTTACGTTTTTGTTGCTGGCGTTGAGTTAAAATATTTGTTCGTCCCTCAAAAGGATTTTTTACCGTTCTAAATTCCAAGGCTATCGGCGTTCCCATCAACCCGAAAACACTACGAAAGTAATTAATTAGATAGCGCCGATAATTTGCTGACACTGCCTCTGCTTGATTGCCATGAATAATGATTTTAGGAGGATTCTGTCCTCCTTGATGGGCATAGCGAAGCTTAATCCGTCGCCCTTTCACAATTGGCGGCGGATGCTTTTCAACAGCAGCCAGCAATGCTCGGTTAAGTTCACCTGTAGGAAGTTGTGAGTTAGCTGACTGATAGGCTTCATCAATGGAAGGGAAAAGATCTCCCACACCACTGCCATGAAGAGCAGAAATAAAGTGTATCCTAGCGAAAACAAGAAAGGGTAGACGTCTATCCAAATCTTTTTTTACTCTTTGACGCTGCTCCAAGGGTAAGCCATCCCATTTATTTACCGCGATGACTACGCCCTTCCCACTCTCCAATATCACACCCGCCAAATGTAAATCTTGCTCCACCACACTATCATGGGCATCAATCACTAGGATCACAACTTGGGCTATTGCTATTGATTGGAGAGATTGAATAACACTGAATTTCTCTACCCTATCCAAGATCCTTGAGCGACGGCGTATTCCAGCCGTATCCACCAAGGTATAGTCTCTACCATGGTGACGAAAGGGGATGGAAATACTATCCCTTGTCGTCCCGGGGATTTCCGACGAGAGGACTCGCTCTTCTCCTAAGATACGATTGACGAGAGTAGATTTTCCTACATTAGGGCGACCAATAACAGCCAATTGAAGCCCCTTAGCTTGAATTTCAGATTCTTCCCTTCCCGCCACGGGTAAAAGAGTTAGCAACGCCTGCAGCAGTACTTCTACACCCTGCCCTTGCCGGGCCGAAATAATAGCCGGTTCTCCCAGCCCTAAGCAATAAAATTCAGAAGCAACCAGATCTTCGTCCCGCCCTTCCGCTTTATTAATAACTAATTTGAGCGGTTTCTCAGTACAACGCAGCCATTCAGCAATTTCCTCATCCAAGCTAGATAACCCCTCCCGGGCATCAACGAGGAAAAAAATAACATCTGCTTCTTCTATCGCAAGTTGCGCCTGCCCTCGCATGAGGCTTCCAATCTCAGACTCTTGCTCCATTATGCCGCCCGTATCAACGACAAAAAACGATTGCTCGCCACAATAGGCAAGGCCATATTGCCGGTCACGGGTTACCCCCGGCTGATCAGCAACAAGGGCGTCGCGGCTCCGAGTAAGGCGATTAAAAAGCGTTGATTTACCAACGTTTGGACGTCCAACCAGGGCAACAAGAGCTTTCATGCTGACGACTCAAAGGAAACGGGGGAAAGGGGTAAGTATATGCGCTAATACCACAAATATTGCAAAGGACTCAGAAATATCTAAAATACTTCCAAACTAGTTTGGGCAAAGTCAGAAAAAACTCAAATAAACAACACCATCAGGAGCAGAAAAAAGGAAAATCCTATTGTGACCTCCATTAACCAGCGATCTTAATCGCTTTCAAAATTCCTCCCTGACTATTAACATACAAAATGTCATCCAGTACCAAAGGAGCATTCACAATCCCTTTCTCATCTACTTCAATACGAGCAACAAAATGGCCGTCCTCTTTGGCCATCCAGTGGACATAACCCGCTGAATCGCCTACCACGACATAGTTTTGGTAGGGAGTTGGAGCTGTCGGTTGCCTCCTAAGCAATTTAGATTGACGCCAAAGAGAGGCACCAGTGCGGCTTTCTAACGCCCATATACTCCCTTCCATATCAGTAACATACAGGGATTTTCCATCCGTGCCGATACCTGCATAGGAGGACATCTCCCGGGTCCAGAGAATATCACCATCCGCCAACCACAGGGCGGCAATTCGGCCATTATAAGTGACTGTATAGATATATCCCCCATACACCACTGGCTTAGAATCGATATCCGCTAGCCGATCGAGTTCAGTGCGGCCCCGCGGGATAACAATAGCCCGCTCCCACAATAACTGACCATCTTCTAAGGTTAGCGCCACCAATTTACCACCTGCCAGCCCAATAATAGCTTTACGGTCAGCCACTACTGGAGCTGCGACTCCACGCAATGTTAAAATAGGAACATTATGCTGGTAGACCCATAAGCGGGAACCATCGTTTGCATCCAACCCATAAACCTGGTCATCTCCTGAACGGATTACCACGATACCGTCAGCCACACTAGGGGCTGATAGTATCTCGCTAGACACATTAGTTCGCCAAACCAGCGAGCCATTAGCAGCATCCAAGGCGATAACCTCCGCTTCCTCTGTTCCCAAGACTACGAGGTCATCGCTTCCACCTGGCCCACCGGTAATAGGTAAATCAAGCTTAATCTCCCAAATCTTCTCCCCAGTCAGGGCATCAAAGGCGCTAACCTGGCCTCCATAATCTGCGGCAACTACTTTATCACCAATAATGGAAAGAGGAAGCCGAAGATAATGATCTCTTGTTCCTTTCCCCACTTTGGCAGACCATAACACCTCAACTCCAACTTCAGGAGCAAACTCCACCAATGCCATCGGGGGTTCGCTAGTATCAGGTTCAGGAAGGTATTCCTGCAGAAGCTCGCATCCTGTCAATGAAAAAAACATAAGGTTAAAAAAAACCGCTCGATCCAAGCGGCGCTTTCCCAAAATTTTCCTCGAGCCAAACCTAAACACGGAACGAACCTGACCACCCTCAAGGTTGAGCGAGATCGTCAAGTTTCATTTGTAGTATCTGCTGATACTGCTCGCTTGGCCCCAAACCCAATAACGCCTCCTGATAGGCCAGTTGTGCCTCTGATGGTTGGCCCAGTGCTACATAAGCATCGCCGCGCATTTCAGCATACGCAGAGGAGAAACTGCCTGGCTTAACTTCGGCTAACGTCGTTAGCACTTCTTGAGGATTGCCCGCTGCTAGCAACAAACGCGCAAGACGCAAATATATTACTTTTTGAAGACTAGAATGCCGAGCATGCTCTAGTGCCCCCTTAAGGCGTTCGGTGGCAGTCTCGAGATCGCCACGGACTTGATCTTCCTTAGCCAGTATCAATACACTAAACAACCCATAGGAAGTATCGCTGTACTCTTGAAGAAGATACTCCGCGCTATTGTAAATTTCGGCATTAGCGTCCTGATCCGTGGCCACTAATATCTGCTGATAGAGTGACGATGCTTCGCTGGTACGGCTTTGCTCATATTTTGTCCAACTCCGTAGACCTAAGAGAGCTAGAAGCCCGATAATGAGTCCTACTAGGACAGCACGGCCATTTTCCCGCCACCATTGTCTGATAGCTTCACTTTTTTCCTGATCTGATGCGTAAATATCTAATGCCATTTTAAAACCCAAAGTGTTTAGACACTTGACTACCGAATGATGCCGCGGCTGGAATTCTCAAGGAAATCCAAAAAAATTTGGACTTCAGAACTTTTCTCCGCTAGCCGTTTCAGCTCCTTGACAGAATCTTCAAAACGCAAACCTTGGCGGTAAAGTAACTTATAAGCGTTACGCAATTTACGTATGACTTCTTCACTAAAATTAGCGCGCCTTAGACCTATATGGTTAATCCCCACCGGCTTTGCCATATGTCCCGCTACTAACACGTAGGGAGGAACATCTTTATGAATAACACTGGCGACGGAACAGAAACCATAGGTACCTACACTGCAGAACTGAGCAACCAAGGCATATCCCCCAAGCGTCGCATAATCGCCAATAACCGCATGTCCCGCCAAAGATGCATTGTTAGCAAAAGTTGTATGGTGACCTACGATACAATCATGGGCAATATGGACATAAGCCATTATCCAATTGTGATGGCCCATCCGGGTAACACCCCCTCCCTGAACGGTGCCTCGGTTAATTGTAGTATACTCCCTTATGACATTTTCATTCCCGATTTCAAGAAGGGTGTCTTCCCCACCATATTTTTTATCCTGAGGAATATCTCCGATGGAAGCAAACTGGAATATCTTATTTTTTTTTCCGATACGGGTGGGTCCTCGAACAACGACATGCGGGCCAATCCAAGTTTCCGCTTCAATCTGCACATTTGCTCCAATAATTGAATAAGGCCCTACAGTAACAGTTTCGTCAATCTCAGCGCTGGAATCAATAACCGCCCTACGATCAATCACTTATAAGTTTCCTGGTAGGAACACATCACTTCGGCCGAAGCAACGAGACTTCCATCCACCGTTACTGTTCCAGTAAATTTCCACAAGCGACGCAAGCTACGTACAAGCTCAACCTCTAGACGCATTTGATCGCCTGGTCCAACGGGACGCTTGAACCGTGCCCGATCAATGCCCGCAAAATAATAAATTGCCTCTTCCGAGGGCATAGTTTCCGTTGTTTTAAAAGCTAATATTCCAGTAGCCTGGGCCAAGGATTCAAGAATCAGCACCCCTGGCATGATAGGTAGCCCTGGGAAATGGCCCTGAAAGTAAGGTTCGTTGTAGCTTACGTTCTTGACGGCCACGAGCGACTTCCCTGGTATACATTCTATGACTCTGTCAATCAGGAGAAAGGGGTAACGGTGAGGAAGATGCTTAAGTATCTCGTGTATATCCAGTGTATCCAATGAAAAAACCTTGATTTTAAGAAAAAGATCTTAGACATACTTATAATTTGTTTTGGTAAGATAAATATCCCACCAACTTACTTAATTATTAGAATGCAAAAAAATTCTGGCTTATATTTCCTAACTTTTAACAACATTTTTTACTGTTTAGTACTATACTAAATTACTTGCTTCCAACATAACATCTTCCTTTACAGGAATATATAACGCTCACGGGCTCTAGCCTCAGTGCAAAATAGCCATACAGCCAATTAAGGTCTATACTGAGACTTCAACAGCTTAAGCACATCGGCCGTAATATCAACTTTATCGCTAGCGTAAATAACCCCCTCGTAGACAACAAGATCGTATTTTTTTTTCTCAGCTAAGTCCACAATTGCCTTAGCAATTTCTTCCTGCAATTTCCGGAACTCTTCATTACGCCGAATGTTATAGTCTTCTCGAAATACCTCTTGATCACGCTTGAGGTCGCGGTTTTGATTTAAGATATCCCGTTCTAGGGCTTTACGATCGGCTTCGCTCATAATGGCCGCATCACGATTAAACCTATCCTCTAAGCCGCGCAGCTTTTTTTGCTTTGACACTAATTCCCTGTTGCGTATTTCAAACTCTTTTTTCAATATCTCTAACGCCGCTTCTTTTTGCGGCGCTTCATCCAGCAACTTGACTGCATTTACCGCACCGATCTTTAAGTCAACAGCTCCTGCCGGGACACTAGCTATCATAGAGCCTGGCAGTAAAAAAGCCACGAGCACGATCAATTTAAACGATTTATCCATTCTTACCATAAGACTACCTCTCAACATTCAATATGACTGTCTACGCCAGAAAAATATTGGCTTACCGAATGGCTCTAAAATAAATATCAAATATTAATACGCACCAAAGGATCTCTTTTACGAGAGAGCACGTTAAAATGAAGTTCCCAAGGAGAACTGGAATACTTCAGGCCGATCATTTGGCTGAACATTGAAGGCTTTTGCAAAACTAAATTGCAGGCTACCAAACGGCGATAGCCAATTGGCTGAAATGCCAGCTGAATACCGGAGTCCTTCCAGACTGATATCTTCATCTATACCGTAGACATTACCTGCATCAATAAAAGTACCTAAGCGCACAGATTTTAATTCTTCTGCAAAAGGAACAGGAAAAAATACCTCGATAGTCCCTGTCATTTTAAAATTACCGCCAAGCGTAGTACCATCCGAGGCCTTTGGACCAAGCGTATTAGCCTTGAAACCACGCACACTATGTATACCACCGGCAAAGAAATTTTCAAAGAAGGGAAACTCTTCGGTACGTCCATAAGCATTTCCGTAAGCCACATCGCCATTTAGCATCAAAGTAAGAGATTTAGACAGGGGATGAAACCAACGGTGCCGATAACCAAACTTAAAAAACTGCAGGCTACCTAGCGGCAAAGTAATCTCACCGAAAAGGCTTTGAATACTGCCATCAGTCGTTAAAAGAGCATTATCCCGGCTATCACGAGACCAACCTAAATTCGTATTAAAAGTGTCAAACTTACTGCCTTCACTATCTACAAAATTATGGTACTCCTGGGGAGAATTTTCAGTTAAATTAACCTTCGTATGCTGATACCCAAAACCAAGACGTACTCTATCAGTTTCAGTGACCGGTATACCGAAATGCATATCACCGCCATATGCATCAGTGCTAAAACGGGCAATATTAGCTCTAAATGGACTTGTTTCACGATAAAAAACGTTAAATCCACGACTAATACCATCAATAGTATAATATGGATTAGTATATCCAAAACTATAGATAGTATTCACCTGACTATTATTAAAGCTAAAGCTTACATGCTTACCACTTCCCAGAAAGTTTTGCTGGGTAATACTAGCATTAAAAATAAAACCCTGGGATTGAGAAAAACCTAAACCTGCCGACAGAGATCCTGAAGGACGCTCTACTACGCTAAAATTCACATCAACTTGATCCGTGGTTCCCGGAACCGGTACCGTCTCCACATTAACATCTTCAAAATAGCCTAAGCGCTGGATCCGCAGCCGGGAACGATCGATCAACTCGGTGGCTACCCATCCTCCCTCCTGTTGGCGTATCTCCCGGCGAAGCACCTCATCCCGGGTTTTAGTATTCCCTGAAATATTAATTCGCCGAACATACGCACGCTTACCGGGATCAACAAAAAAGGTTAGGTTTACCTTCTTCTCTTCTTCATTTATTTCTGGCACAGCATTTACATTAGCAAACGCATACCCTTTATTTCCTAACAGATCGGTAATATGAGTCGTACTCTCCGCTATGGCCTTGCGTGAAAAAACTTTTCCAGAAGCTACCGTTAAAGCATCAAATAGTTTCTCGTGGGGCAGAACTAAATCTCCGGCCAACTTAACCTCACCAATTTGGTAGCGATCACCTTCAGTGATATTAACGGTAATAAACACTCGCCTTTTATCAGGTGTTATTGAAACTTGAGTAGAATCAATATTAAAGTTGATATAGCCACGATCTAAATAATAAGAGCGTAATGCTTCAAGATCCGCCGCCAGTTTCTGCCGGGAATACTGATCATCATGAGTAAAAAATGATAGCCAGTTCGAAGTGTGTAGCTGAAATGCACCCAAAAGCTCATCTTCACTAAAAGCATGATTTCCTATGATATTGATACCGCCAATCTTAGCAATAGCACCCTCTTTAATATTTACGGTAATACCTACCTGATTACGGGCCAAGGGAGTCACCGTCGTATCAATTTTAACCCCATATTTACCACGACTAAAATATTGGCGTTGCAGCTCCAATTCTACCTTCTCCAGCAGCGCTCGATCAAAAACACGCCCCTCTGCAAATCCTACTTGTTTAAGAGCCTGCGCAAGCTGATCGCCTTTAAGTTCTTTATTACCGACAAATTGGATGCTAGTAATTGTAGGCCTTTCCTCTACCACCACAACTAGAACATTGCCCTCGCGCTCTACCCGCACATCCTTAAAAAACCGTGTCTTGAATAATCCACGAATAATCTCCTTAACCCGCTGGCTATCAATCGTATCACCAACTTTTATCGGAAGATAATTAAACACCGTACCTGCGGAAATACGTTGCAATCCCTCAACCCGTATATCCTTAACTATAAATTCTTGAAATTCTGCCGCCAGCACCTGGCCTATAAAAATCAGCGCCACAATAGCAACTGCTATTGGCTTTTTTACAAACTTCAAAGACATCCCCCATTATTTATTTTGGTAACTAAAAAGCCTTCTTCAAGGCTCTATTGGGGTTTACTTCTTAGGCCCAAAATTAATGCGCTCGGCAAGGCATAAAGGGAAAGACTATAATAATTTTATTTTTAGGGTGTTAGCCTACGCTAACCTCGCTTTTGACCCATATCGCTCCCACTTCCTTGCCACCACGAGTTCATAGGGGTTTTTTTCCAAGGAAAGAAAAAGACTTATTCAAAAATCAAACCGATACCAGGATTATCCAAGCAAACGGACAAAGTCATTATAGAAAGCTAAACACATCAGCCCAATGAGTGCCATGATACCAATTTGCTGCCCCACTGCTTGGGCCATTTCTGACAAAGGTTTACCTCGTATCAACTCAATAAGGTAATATAATAAATGTCCTCCATCTAAAACAGGAACAGGCAGTAGATTGAGCACCGCTAAACTAATACTGACCACTGCAAGAAAATTGAGAAAAGGAACAAAGCCTATCTGCGCGCTATACCCTGCATATTGCGCAATTGTGATGGGTCCACTGATAGATTTGGTTGATACCTCTCCCATCAGCATTTTTCCTAACATAACCACAGTTAATGATCCAATTTCCCACGTCTTCTCAACTGCCCGGGAAATTGCCGCAAAGGGAGAATACCTTAAGGTAGCCCGTAGTTCCTCCGGCAATTCGCCTGGCGGCTCTGGCGCCGCGCCAATACGTCCAACGGGACCCTTCTCCCCCTCTATCATCGCCGGCTGCAAGTTCAGAATTAGCCGTTCCTCCCCACGCTCAATCTCAACGTTAAAAGCCTCACCAGGGCGATCGCGTACAAACTCTACCCATTCATTCCACGTATGAATAGACTGACCCGCGGCTGAGAGAACTCGATCCCCCGGCTGAAAACCTGCCTGCCTCGCAGGTTCGCCTGGCAAAACCTTGCCAATCACCGGCGCCAATAAGGGACGCTCAGGCTGCACTCCCAACTGCTCCAATATATCCCTGGCTTTTTCAGGATCAACATCTACTTGGACTTGTGTTAAATCCAAGCTTAACTTTTGTTCTCCTCCGGCACCAGAAATGGTCACCGAAACACGAGGTTCACGTTGAGAAGCCACAAATATTGCATGGCGCACTGAGGCCCAAGTGGGAGTGGTTTGTTCCCCTACCGCAATAATCTCTTCACCAGCCCGGAAACCGGCTCTATCCGCCGGAGTATCGACCATTATTTCACCTACGATAGGCTTGATCCCGGCAATACCAAAGACAAACGCTAACCAGTAGGCAACGATAGCAAATAAGATGTTCGCTATTGGCCCCGCAGCAACGACGGCACTTCTAATGCCGAGGGACTGTCGATTAAAAGCGCGCGGGAGATCCTCCTTGGCAACCTCTCCTTCCCGCTCATCGAGCATCTTGACATACCCCCCCAAGGGCAGCGATCCGAGTATGTACTCGGTTTGATCCTTTCCACGCCAACGCCATAATGGTCGGCCGAAACCAATGGAGAATCGCAGAACCTTAACGCCGGATCGCCGTGCCACCCAAAAATGGCCATACTCGTGTACGGCAACGAGCACTCCAATAGCAATCGCAAAAGCCAGTATAGCTAGTACAATGGACATTAATACCACCGCTCTATTTGTTCTTTAGCTACTTGCCGCGCTACTGCGTCACTTTCTAGCACGGCCGAAAGAGAATCAGCCACAGTGGGAGTCACGCTACCTAACGTCCATTCGATAAGGTTTGGAATCTGGGTAAACCGGATACGCTGATCGAGAAACGCCTGGACCGCCACTTCATTAGCTGCATTCAAAATAGTACTACAGGTGCCTCCCTGCTCCAGCGCAGCATAGGCTAGTTCCAGGCAAGGGAAGCGTTGCAAATCGGGCTGACAGAAAGTCAACTGGCCTACCGCAAACAGATCCAAAAGAGCCACCCCCGATTCCATACGCTCGGGCCAAGCCAATCCATAAGCAATAGGTATCCGCATATCAGGATTACCCAACTGTGCCAAGACAGAACCGTCCACATAATCCACCATGGAGTGAATAACACTCTGAGGATGCAAAACGACTTCAATCTGGCGGGCCGCAGCGTCAAATAGCCAGCAGGCTTCAATAACTTCTAGCCCCTTGTTCATCATGGTAGCCGAATCAACTGATATCTTACGTCCCATATCCCAGTTAGGATGCGCGCACGCCTCATCGGGAGTAACATTATCCAACTCGGACAGCGCCCGCTCTCTAAAGGGTCCGCCCGAGGCGGTCAGTAAAATACGCCGCACACCTTTGCGGTGCAGGGGGAGTTCGCGGCCCTTCACTGGCATACATTGCCAAAGGGCATTATGCTCGCTGTCAATGGGGAGCAACTCCGCGCCGCTTTCACTAACAGCACTCATAAATAGCTGACCGCTCATCACAAGCGCCTCTTTATTGGCAAGCAAAATCCGCTTGCCTGCTCGCGCTGCGGCCAAGGTAGGTAATAAACCAGCAGCACCTACAATGGCCGCCATGACATAATCGGTATCAGGAGATGTGACGATAGCCTCCAAGGCTTGGCTGCCGCCACTGACTTCTATCTCCGGCACAACGGGGCGCAACCGCTGACGTAGCTGTTCAGCTGCATCAGGATCAACCATCACAACCTGGGAAGGTCGGAATTGGAGGCACTGCTGGTAAATCCGTGCTACGGATTTGTTTGCGGATAAGGCTTGAACCCGGTAGCGTGTTGGGTAGCGCGCCAGCACATCAAGGGTGCTCATACCAATGGAGCCCGTTGACCCCAGTATGCTGACCCCTATCATTGCAGCTGCTCCAACCACCAGACTCCTAGGGCAAATACCGGCGCCGCCGCGGTTAAACTGTCGAATCGGTCCAACATCCCCCCATGCCCAGGTAATAAACTGCCACTATCCTTAACAGCGCTCAAACGCTTAAACAAGCTTTCCAATAAATCTCCCGCGATAGAAGCCAAAAGCGTTAGCAGGACAAGACCGATAAACCCCCACCAGGCTAGCCCGGAAAGCGCTAATACTTCTCCTCCCACTAATGAAAACAATAGGCTCGCACCAAGGGCCCCATAGACTCCTTCCCGGGTTTTTCCAGGGCTAAGCGCTGGCGCCAAACAAGCGCGCCCAAAACGCCGCCCAACCAGATAGGCTGCACTATCCGCTAACCATACCAGAATAAAAAGAAGCAATACCATCCTTGGACCAACGACGGGTAACTCATGCAGGCCGGTAACCGCCCGCCAGGCAGGCACCAGAACCAAAACCCCCACAATCATCCCTGGCACAAGCTTGCTTAACAGCGAAGAACTAGCCGGTCTCTTGTGCGCCCACCGCACCAATAAAATCGTGCAAACGCCCCACCAAATCACGCCTACCCCAGCCACCCCGGCTAGTGGTAGAGAATAGCTCCCCCACAGCAATAATAGCACGGCAACAACGTAGCATAACCGCGCTCCTAGATCTCGCAGCTGAATTAGGCCTGCCCACTCCCAGGCCCCAATAGCCATTACTAAGGCTAGCAGCCAAGCAATTATGCCAGTAGGAAAAGAAAGCATAGCCCAAACAGTGAGAGATACCAAAATAAGCGCGGTAACAAGCCGCTGTTTAAGCACGGCGCAAGGACTCCACTTGCTCCGAGGTCTGGCCAAAACGGCGCTCCCGCCGAACAAAGGTTTTGATTGCCGTAGCAAAAGCCGCTTCGTTAAAATCAGGCCACAGAATATCAGTGAAATAAAATTCAGTATAGGCCAGTTGCCATAATAAAAAATTGCTAACGCGTTGTTCGCCACCCGTGCGAATAAATAAATCAGGCTCAGGCAAACCCGCTAGAGAAAGATGTGCTGCAAAAACTTCGGGGGTAATAGAGTCAACCGCTATCTGTCCATCTTCGACTTTGGCAGCCACTTGCCTTGCCGCTTGAGTGATGTCCCAGCGCCCACCATAATTGGCAGCTACCACCAGAGTAATCCCGTCGTTTTGTGCTGTCAGCGCCTCGGCTTTCGCCATTTCCGCTTGCAGAGCTTCCGGAAATCTGCTCCGATCGCCAATGATGCGAAGACATACATTCTGCTCTTGAATTTGCTGCAAACGGTTTGAAACAGCAGAGGCAAGCAGCTCCATTAAAAGCTGAACTTCCTGGGATGGACGGCGCCAATTTTCACTACTAAAAGCAAATAGGGTTAATACCCGGATACCGGTATCAGCGCATGCTCGCAGAACCCCTTCCACTGCTTCAACGCCCGCCCTATGTCCATAAAAGCGTGGCCGGTTCCGCTGCTTAGCCCAACGCCCGTTACCATCCATGATGATCGCAACGTGGCGGGGTATTTTTGTTGGTTGGCCATCAAACTGCCCGCTATCCATGATATTGCCTAACGTTCCACCTGCAAAAACGAGGCTATTTAATCTTTAAGAGTATTAAACTTCCATCAGATCCTGTTCTTTTACCACTAATAACTCATCCACTTGGGTAATATGATTATCAGTGATTTTTTGTATGGCTTCTTCAGCACGGCGTTGATCATCCTCACTAATCTCTTTTTCCTTAATCAGTTCTTTGATGGTATGGTTACTGTCGCGCCGGATATTACGCATAGCTACCCGCGCTGCTTCTGCCTCTTGCCGGACGAGGCGAACCATTTCCCGCCGCCGCTCTTCAGTGAGAACAGGTAAAGGGACCCGAATAACCGTCCCCGCGGTAACAGGATTAAGCCCAAGTTCAGAAGTTATAATCGCTTTCTCGATGGTTGGGACCATTTGTCTTTCCCAAGGAGTCACCGTCAAAGTTCGAGCATCTTCCACAGCGATATTAGCTACTTGGTTCAACGGCACGTTATTGCCATAATAAGAAACCGTAATGTGGTCAAGCAGGCTTGTATGGGCTCGGTTTGCCCGCAACTTGGCAAAGGTTTGTTTCAGAGCAGTAAGGCTCTTATCCATGCGCTGGGACGCATCTTCCTGGATTTCATCAATCATATTATTATTACTCTCTGGAAACGAGTGTTCCCACGTCTTCGCCTTTGACGATATGGGTAAGGGCTCCCGCCTTATGCATGTCAAAGACTCGCAATGGCAGAGAATGATCTCGACACATTATAATAGCGGTCGTATCCATAACTGCAAGTTTACGCTCTATAACTTGATCATAGCTTAAGCGAGAAATAAACTGTGCATCGGGATTCACAAGCGGATCAGCTGAATAAACGCCATCTACCTTGGTTGCCTTAATAAGCAACTCCGCACCAATCTCAATAGCGCGAAGACTAGCAGCAGTATCGGTAGTAAAAAAGGGATTACCGGTCCCTGCGGCAAAAATAACCAAACGCCCTTTTTCTAGATGGCGGATAGCCCGGCGACGGAGATAATCCTCACAGACCTCGTTGATCCGGATGGCGGACATCACCCGACAGAATATCCCTAGCCTTTCTAAAGCGTCCTGTAAGGCCAAAGCATTCATCACTGTTGCCAGCATGCCCATATGATCTCCGGTCACCCGATCCATACCGACAGCAGCTAATCCCGCGCCGCGGAAAATATTACCACCCCCAACCACCAGGCCAATCTCGATCCCAATACGGTTTAATTCCCGCAATTCTAGAGCAATTTGCTGGACCACCTTGGGATCGATACCATAACCCACTTCGCCAATAAGAGCTTCTCCACTGAACTTTAGCAGGATGCGCCGATACTTAGGTTTCCCTCCATCCAATGGCACCTGCTCAATCTCCTTGGGCCTGCGACCTTACCTCTTCAGCAAAATTTTCCACTTTCTTCTCAATCCCCTCGCCTACTTCAAAACGAGCGAAACGATAGACGTTAGCGCCGGCATCTTTAAGCAATTTTTCCACCTTAATATCCGGATCTTTAACAAAAGGTTGTCCCAACAAAGTGATCTCGCCTAAAAACTTTTGCAACCGTCCTTGTACCATTTTCTCGATGATCTCAGGCGGTTTACCGCTATCCTTGGCTTGGGCAACCTGAATAGCTCTCTCTTTATCCAAAATGTCTGCTGGAATATCTTTTGCTGCAATGGCCTGCGGCTTACTCGCCGCAATATGCATCGCAAGATCTTTAGCCAACGCTTCCTCACCGCCTTCTACGGCAACCAGCACGCCAATCCGGTCGCCGTGGACATAACGGCCAATACGACCGTTTTCTGCTTCGATTAAGATAAAACGGCGCACATTGAGATTCTCACCAATCTTGGCTACCAGGGCATGGCGCTTTTCATCAACGCTCTCACCACCCTTATCCAAGGGTTGGGAGAGTAAATCGTCTAAAGTGGCGGGATTGGAGATTAATACTTTGTGAGCCACATCCTCAGCAAACTGGCGAAAATCCTCATTCTTAGCAACAAAATCCGTCTCTGAATTTACTTCTACCATCACTGCCTTGCGGCCATCCTGACTAACGGTGGTCACGATAATACCTTCGGCAGCTACTCGCCCCGCCTTCTTATCAGCCTTGGCTAGTCCTTGCTTACGCATCCATTCTATAGCGGTTTCGATATCACCGCTGGTTTCCACCAAGGCTTTTTTGCATTCCATCATTCCGGAACCGGTGCGCTCCCGTAGTTCCTTGACCTGTGCCGCTGTAATTGCCATTATTCCATTCCTCTACGGTATCGAGATTAGACGCAAGAGCACCCTACTACGAGGGCTCCTTGTGAGGTCCAACCTTAATTTGCTCGTTATTTTAGGTTACACTCCCATCTGTGGAAGCACTCTTTCCGCTCATCGCTTCGGTGAGCGTCCCCTCTTTGCTAGTCTCTTCCATTTCCACGAATTCATCCTTACCTGCTTTACTCGCGCTAGCGGCGGCGGCAGTGCGCCCATCAATAATCCCATCAGCAATCCCACGCAGATAGAGGCGGATAGCCCGAATAGCATCATCATTGCCTGGAATAATGTAGTCCGCCTTCCTCGGATCGCTATTGGTATCTACTACCGCTACCACCGGGATACCCAACTTAACCGCTTCATCTACTGCAATCCGCTCATGCTCTACATCAATAACAAATAAAGCATCAGGAAGATGAGTCATATTTTTGATACCGCCAAGGTTGCTCTCAAGCTTGTCTCGATCTCGCCTTACTGTCAACGCCTCTCTTTTTTTAAGCCGATCCAAACTACCATCCTGGATCATCGCCTCTAAATCATGAAGACGTTTGATAGACCGCCGCACAGTCTGAAAATTAGTGAGCATACCTCCCAGCCAACGGCTATTCACATAAGGCATACCACAGCGTCCCGCCTCTTCTCGAACAGCCTCCTGAGCCGCCCGTTTGGTACCCACAAATAAAACTGTGCCTTTATTTGTAGCTAACCGGCCAAGGTAGTTCGTCGCTTCTATATATAATGGCAGCGTTTCTTCTAAATTAATAATATGGATATTATTGCGCTTACCGAAGATATAAGGTGCCATCTTCGGATTCCAATAGCGGGCCTGGTGGCCAAAATGAACGCCAGCTTCTAACATTTGACGCATGGTGACATTCGCCATGATATTTTTACCTCGATGTAGATTGGGGTTATTCCTCCGCGCATCCCATATACCGACCTGACCAAAGGCACCCCGATATTATGTGCCGATACGCGTGTGATTTTGTTTGCTTTAAAAGCGCGCGTTTTATACCATAAAGTGCCCTGTTAGGACAATGCTAGAACCCTATCCTTAAGTCTTAGTCTAAGGGCTAGAAGCCTTGGAAACCACATCCCAATCACAACCCTATGCCAGTCACTATTAAAACGCCAGAGGAAATTGAAAAAATGCGGGTCGCCGGCCATCTAGCCGCCGATGTCCTCCACATGATTCGCCCTTACGTAAAGCCTGGTGTCACTACCGAGGAATTGGATACTATCTGTCACGAGTACATTGTGAACGTGCAACAGGCTATTCCTGCCCCTCTCAATTATCATGGCTTTCCAAAATCCATTTGTACTTCGGTCAATCACGTAGTCTGCCACGGAATTCCTGGCAAAAAGCGACTAAAAAAAGGGGATATCGTGAATATCGACGTCACTGTGATTAAAGATAGCTATCATGGGGACACCAGCAAAATGTTCTTTGTGGGGGAACCTAACGTTATTTCCAAACGGGTCTCACAAGTGAGCTATGAATGTATGTGCATTGGCATCGAAATGGTCAGACCAGGCGTCCATTTAGGCGATATCGGCCATGCCATCCAAACTCACGCCGAAGCCAGTAACTTCTCCATTGTGCGGGAATTCTGCGGGCATGGAATCGGCCGCGTTTTCCATGAGGATCCTCAAGTCCTTCATTATGGCACCCCTGGCACCAAGCTTAGACTAGAACCCGGGATGACCTTTACCATCGAACCAATGGTCAATGCCGGCAAACGCTATGTAAAAGTTCTACCGGATAAGTGGACGGTGGTCACTAAAGATCACAGTCCTTCAGCCCAATGGGAACACACGATACTGGTTACTGACGATAGCTTTGAAGTGCTTACCGCCAAGCCCGGAGATAACCTCTAAGCCAGCGATTGACTTCTCAGCGTGTCAAATCTTACTGGAAATATTCGCCCCGACCCCACGTTATTTGAGCCCGCTGCTTTTGCAAAGTGGATTGATACCAGCGAGACTCCCTTACTTCTACTGCGCTCCTTCCTTAAAGAGGGAATCGAAAATCTCAAACAGCGTTTTCTCACAGGGACTCCAGCCACTGAGTTGCTACCACTCCACGCCTGGCTGGTAGATCAGATTCTCGTTCAAGCTTGTCGCCTCCATACTAAAAAATACCCTGAACGGGTCGCATTGATTGCTGTGGGAGGCTATGGAAGAGGCACCCTGCACCCCTACTCTGATATCGATATCCTCCTATTACTGACAGAAGAGACTGACTCTATTCTACAAAATTCCATCGGCCATTTTATTTCTTTCTTATGGGACACTGGCTTAGAGATGGGGCACAGTGTACGTACGGTAGCAGAATGCCAACAAGCAGCTCGCAGTGATCTCTCGTTTATGACGAGTTTGATGGAAGCTCGCTTACTTTTTGGGCCCGAACTTCTATTTAGAAATTTACAGGCAGCCATCGCCCCAGAGGAAATCTGGAATAGCCGCCAATTCTTCCTTGCCAAGCAAGCTGAGCAAATAAAACGCCATCATAAATACCACGATACCGCCTACAATCTTGAGCCCAATCTCAAAGAAGGCCCCGGCGGACTGCGCGACATTCAGATGATCCAGTGGGTATCAAAACGGTATTTCAATACCTGGTCCTTCGATAGTCTCTTACAACAAGGTTTTTTGACCGTATCGGAACGAAAAGAATTGCTATCAAGCCAAAGCTTTCTTTGGCAACTCCGTTATGGTCTACACACTTTAACGGGCCGCAGAGAGGATCGCCTCTTATTCGACCATCAAACCGCCCTTGCTAAACAACTAGATTACCACGATCAAGGCCCCCACTTAGCCGTGGAACAACTCATGAAGGATTATTACCGAACTGCTGAAAACACCGGGCGACTTAATGAAATGCTCCTGCAACTACTCGAGGAAAGGATTCTGCTAGTTGACGCGAAAGTTCATGTTCACCCTATTAACGAGCGTTTTCAGACCCGCAATGGATTTCTGGAAGTCACCCATGCTAGCGTATTCAAACATACCCCTTCTGCCCTCCTGGAAGTTTTTCTATTGTTCCAGCAACATCCTGAAATCAAGGGAGTGCGAGCCTCGACCATCCGCCTTATTCGGGAACATCGCTATCTTATCGACGACAACTTCCGGGCAAATTCATTTAACCGGGCTCTGTTTATGGAAATCATGCGCCAACCTCGGGGCATTGCTCGCGAACTCCGGCGCATGAACAAATACGGCATACTCGGCGCCTATCTACCTGCCTTTGGCAAAATCGTGGGGCAAATGCAATATGACATGTTCCATGTTTATACGGTTGATGAGCACACTTTATTTCTGATCCGTAATCTCCGGCGCTTTGCCCTTCCGAAATATGCCCAGGAACTGCCCTTGTGCTCGGAGATTTTTCAACGAATTTCTAAGCCCTCGCTACTCTATCTGGCCGGCCTTTTCCATGATATTGCCAAAGGGCGCGGCGGTGATCATAGCAAGCTCGGAGCCAAGGACGCCCTGAAATTTTGTCTCTATCACGGCCTCAGCCGCGATGATTCCCGCCTTGTTGCCTGGTTAGTGTCCCATCACCTGCTAATGTCCATGACGGCGCAACGGCGCGACATTAACGATCCGAAAGTGATTCAACGCTTTGCTAGGGAAGTTGGTGATGAAAAACGCCTAAATTATCTCTATTTGCTGACGGTGGCCGATATTCGCGCGACTAATCCTAATCTCTGGAATAGTTGGAAGGATGCTCTATTAAATAAGCTTTACACGGCTACCCAGCAAGCCTTGCGGCAAGGTTTAGAATATCCTGTTGACAAAAATGAACATATTCGCGATATCCAAAATGAAGCGCGGCAAGCATTATTAAAAGACGGTTGGAATGGCCAAAAGCTCGATACCCTTTGGAATCAAATTGATGCGGATTATTTCCTGCGCCATACGCCCGATGAAATCCGCTGGCACATCAAGGCCCTTGCCCAAAAAGAACCCCATGACGGCGCGCCGCGAATTTTAGTACGCACCCACAATCGTGAGCCTGGAACCATGGAAGTGTTTATCTATGCCAGAGCCCACGCGCTAATCTTTACCGTCACCACAAGAACCATGGCCCAGCTTGATCTGGATGTTTTGGACGCCCGGATTATCACGACCGATCATGGCTTCGTCTTGGAAAGCTTTGTTGTCCGTGAGGCAGCCACCATCCGAGCTGAAGCGGATCTTGAATTTCGCTTACAAGAGATTCAAGAGATTTTAACCCAGCGGCTAACCGAACCTGACCGAGTTCCGCCTTACCGCCCAGGGTTTATACCGCGAAAATTAAAGCTGTTTCAATTTCCTACTAGCATTACTTTTACCAAGGATCGTCGTAATCGCTGCACCGTGATGGAATTAACGACCAATAATTGGCCCGGATTGCTTTCCCGAGTATGCCGAGCCTTGGCTAGCTGCCAAGTGCGGTTGGTCAATGCCAAAATCACGACCCTAGGTACGCAAGTAGTAGATGTCTTTTTTATTTGCAACCAACAAGACCATCCCCTAACCCCAGAGCAACAACAGCAGTTAAAGGAAGCAATTTATACTTATCTAAAACACTAATAGGATAAAATCAGTCTAAAGTTTATCCTATCCATACCTCGAAGCCCGCGAGTACGAGAGCAGCAAAAATACCCGCCACTACATCATCCAGCATAATTCCTAGCCCTCCTGATACACGACGATCCAACACTCGAATAGGCCAAGGTTTCCAAATATCAAACAAACGAAAAAGAATAAACCCGCCTAGTACCCATCCCCAACCAGAAGGTGCCGCTATCATGGTTACCAAAAAACCTACGAACTCATCCCAAACAACCCCTGCAGGGTCTTTAATTTCTAGATCCCTGGCGGTCACATGGCAAACCCAAATACCTATTAAAAACAACACCAGCACTAATAGCACATAGTTAAACAGAGGCCAATCTTGAATCCACCAATAAAAAGGCAGTGCTGGTAAGGTTCCGAAGGTGCCCGGGGCACGGGAAGCTAAGCCAGAACCAAAGCCAAAAGCAAGCAAATAGATAGGATTTGCCAGCAACTGGCGCCAGCTAATTTTTGCAATATCTTGAGCCATGATTAAAAGTGACGATAACCCTGCTGCTGGGGAATAAATGAAGCTCCATTCTGGCGGCGGCAACGGAAACCCGGCTCCTCTTCAATCGTTCCAATCAAGGCGCAAGGACAATCCAGCGCTGAGAGCACCGCCCGTATCCGGTCACGGTACTTGGCAGGCACAGTTACACACAATTCGTAGTCATCGCCTGCGGTTAGCGCCAAAGCCCACGCCTGATCTAGCTCAACAGAAGCACGAAGGGACTCTGAAAGCGGCAAAGCCTCTACTTCAACTGCCGCACCAACACCGCTGCCTTTCAGGATATGCCCCAAATCTGCTGCGAGACCATCCGAGATATCGATAGCAGCATGGGCGAAAGGACGAATTGCCAAGGCTTCACGCACCCGAGGCTGCGGCCAATCCAGACGATGCTCAACACAGCACAAAGTCTCCTGAGATAATGGGAGTCCTTCTAATCGCGCTCGAAGGGCAAGGCCAGAATCACCCAAGGTTCCCGTTACGTAAATGCCATCACCAGGACGTGCTCCATCACGCCTCAGAGCTTTGCCCCGAGGCACAAAACCATGCAACTGCATCGTGACCGCCAACGGTCCCCGGGTAGTATCCCCCCCTACCAATTGCACGCCGTAGCTTCTGGCAAGCCTACTTAACCCCTGCGTAAATTCAACCAGCCAAGCTCTGTCCACCTCTGGCAAAGTCAACGCCAAGGTCGCCCAGGCTGGTTCTGCCCCCATAGCAGCAAGATCACTCAACCCTACCGCCAGCGCTTTGTGCCCCAAGGCGGCGGGATCTGCCTCGGCAGTAAAATGCACGCCGACCACTAACGTATCCATAGAAACCGCTAATTCACAACCTGAGGGGACAGTCATCAAAGCGCAATCGTCACCCACCGCCAGCACAACATCTTCCCGCTTCTGGGTACAATCTGCAAAAAATTCTTCAATCAGGGAGAACTCATTCACATTTTAAAGCGCTCAGAAGGGCTAGGTGGTACCAGGATCATGTCATCAAGCTCGCTGCTAAGTCTGCAACCGCCGTCTAAGAGCTCGGGACCGAAACTCGGTAGCACGGACTTTTTGAGCCACCTTATCGAGAATGCCGTTGACATAGCGATGGCCATGCTCGGCGCCAAAGCGCTTAGCCAACTCAATGGCTTCATTTAACACAACCCGATAGGGAATCTCAGGACGACAAAGCAATTCAAATGCCCCTATTCTCAGAATGGCGCATTCCACCGGGTCAATTTCATGAATAGGCCGATCTAAAAAGGGTCCAAGACACTCATCTAGTTCCCATTGGCGCTGGGGTACTCCCTGCAACAATGCCTGAAAATAGGCGTGATCAATGCCCCGTATATCTTGAACAATGAATTCAATATCGATTTTATCGACATCCTGCCCCGTCAACTGCCACTGATAAAGTCCCTGCAAAGCAGCCGTGCGGGCCTTCGAGCGACGATTACTCACGCTATCTCGCCTTTGGCGCTATGAATTTGCCGCAATACGCCAACCATCTCAATCACAGAAAGGGCAGCCTCTACCCCTTTATTTCCGGCTTTAGTGCCCGCCCGCTCTATAGCTTGTTCAATAGTATCCACCGTCAACACACCAAAACCAATGGGTAAGCCATGCTGCAATGAAATCAACCCCAACCCCTTGCTGCATTCCCCGGCGACATAATCAAAGTGGGGGGTTGCGCCCCGGATAACCGTCCCCAAAGCCACTAAAGCATCAAAGCCACCTTGCTGCGCCATAGCTTGAATTGCCAACGGCAACTCAAATGCGCCAGGAACGCGAACGATCTCAATGTCCTTGGAAGCAACCCCATGGCGAAGCAAAGTATCCACGGTTCCCTCCAGCAAACTAGCGACGATAAATTCATTAAATCGCGCAGCCGCAATACCTATCCGTAAGTTCCGGATCGCATAATCTCCAGTAATGGTTTTAATATGGCTCTTCATGTTTTTTCGCTCCCCCCTACTATTGTACTGGCAACTTCTGCCGAGGGCACCGAATTTCTCTAGTGCTTCCTTAGCCGCTCAAACAAGGCAAGGGTTTCCACATGGGTAGTATGGGGAAACATATCGATCACGCCCGCGTAACGCAAACGGTAGCCCTGTCGATTAACAAGTTCACCCGCATCCCGGGCAAGGGTAGCAGGATTGCAAGAAATATAAACAATTCGCTGCACCCTTAGTTTTGACATTTGCTGTACCGCAAGTAATGCCCCACTTCGCGGCGGATCTAGCAGCGCTTTAGAAAAGCCTTCTCGCGCCCAAGCATGATGGGTCCATTCCAATCCATTGAGATCAGCCACATCAAAGCGGACATTTTCTAGCCGGTTATGCGCTGCATTCGCCCTTGCCCGGGCCACTAACCCAGCATCGCCTTCTATGCCTACAACCTCGGCCCCAGCCATTGCCAACGGCAGGGTAAAGTTACCTACTCCACAGAACAAGTCTAGCACCCGCTCGCCGGATGCAATTTCAAGTAATGCAAGGACCTGCTGAACCATTTTGGTGTTCACCTCCCGGTTCACCTGAGTGAAATCCGTAGGCAGGAATATCATTTCCAACTCTCCAAACTGGGAATAACTTAAACGTGCCTCCGCAGGCCATAGGAGACGTACCGTTTCTGCTCCCCCCCCTTGGAGATAAATCTGCAATTTATGGGCCTGGCCAAATGCCATTAGCTGTTCAGTATCCGCTGTGGTCAAGGGCACGAGATGACGAAAGACCAAACCGGTCGATTGATCCCCAGCAGCGACCTCGATCTGGGGAATACGGTCATAGCAGCTTAAAGAGGCGATCAATTCACCTAGCGCTGGCAACAGAGATCCCACCGGCGGGTGCAGCACCTCACAACGCTCCAATGCCGCAATTAAGGAGCTTCCCTTTTCCCGAAAGCCGACTAGCACGCGATCCTTTTTTTTAACGAACTTAACCCCCAGACGCGCTTTGTAGCGATATCCCCAGACCGCCCCCGCCAGAGGGGGCAACCATTGTTCAGGCTCAACACCGCCGAAATGGCGGAACTGCTCCCTTACCGTTACTTGCTTGAGCTGCAACTGAGCCACCGTGCTCAAATGTTGCAAACTACACCCCCCACAAACCCCAAAATGGCGACAGCGCGGCTCTACCCGGCTTGGCGCTGGTTGCAGTACTTCTAGTACACGGCCTTCGTCAAATTTACCGCGCCGGCGGAGATAGTGAAACCATACCGTTTCGCCAGGCAGGGCACCATCAATAAAAATAGTTTTGCCGGCTACGTGGGCAATACCACGGCCCTCATGGGTTAGTGCCTCAATGGAAGCCTTTTGAGGCTCTTGAGAGAGAGGTTTTCGTTTAGGATGATGCGCCATTGCCGAGAGATAAATAAAGAGTAAATCTAGAGGTTACAAGCTAACCCCTCCGCTTTAGCTAGCCCAGAGGGCCAAAAATTCCGAAAAATGAGCTTTGTTCTCAGCCCCTATCACCTCCCGCACCCGTTGGCATTCCTGCTGATAGGTGGCTTTCTCAAGCTGTCCCCGTATGAGTTCAAATCGCAAGAAAACAAGATAAGTATTCAGCACATCAGTTTCACAGTAATCGCGAATTGCCTCAAGCTCACCGTTTTGAAATAAATCCCATACTTTAGCGCCACTCATCCCCATTTTACCGGGAAAGCCAAGCAACGTCGCAACTTCGTCCAATGGGGCCACAGCTCGGATTTGGTAGCCAGACAACGCATCCATCAAATCTAAGTGGCGCTGGTGATAACGATTGAGATAGTTGTTCCAGCGAAAGCTTTGTTCCTTCTCACCGATCTCCCAATAACGCGCGCCCCCAATACCATGCAGCAAAGCGCGGTAGTGTATCACCGGCAGATCGAAGGCGCCCCCATTCCAAGAGACCAGGGTGGGTACAAATTTTTCAATGCCATCAAAAAAACGTTGTATGAGTTCTTCCTCCGGAGAGGTGGGATCGCCTAATGACCAAACTTTAAACCTGCCCTGGGAACGGAGCGCCACGGAAATAGCGGCAATGCGGTGCAGATGTAAACGTAAAAACTCCCCACCGCCCGTCTCCTGGCGGCGTTTAGAAAACATGATTTCAGCCACCGCGGCATCATCCAAATCCTCCAAGCCATAGAGACGGCGCGCCCCTTCCACATCCGGGACTGTTTCGATATCAAAGACAAAAACGTTCATCAACAAAGCTGGCTAGCGCTTTTGCACCCATTGCCCCTGGGCATTCTGATACCACCATCCTGGAGGCGCTTTTTGAATCCAGCGACGGGCAAACGTTTCCCGAAGTTGAGCCTCCCACTCAGGATGGCCATTAGCCCTAGCAATTTCTCCATAAAGGGCGTTACGATCATTGTTTTCAGCAGCGAGCAACTGATTTACCTGAGTTCGGTCCTTGAGAGGGATTTCCTGGGCCTTTCGTACCGCCACCAAACCATCCTGGGTAAGCCCAATGGCGCCGCTTTGGAAATAGGGCCTAAGCTTAGGGTAGCGCCTTTCCATAGAGGCGGTAATACGTTTAATGGTGGGACTTGAGATATCCAGATTCGGTTCAGCCGCCGCCACTGGCGTAATTAACAAATCAAACACCCAACGCCAGGCAAAGCCTGGCGAAGAAGAGAGCCCTTCTTGCTCCACCGGGGAAATCGGTGCGGCTGGGGTGGTAGTTGCGTCTTGCTCCCAAACATCTTCAATAATCTTGTCCGCGGCCTTTTCCGCCGCTGCCGCAGGAAAATAAATATTGATGGTTACGCAGGCAGCCATTCCTATTGCTGTCAACAAGCTCGACCAACATAACCGCTTTTTCATGGCGCATGCACTCATTCAATTCATTCCCTAACTGGACCATCCACCAAAGTCACCCTTTTTAGCCGTTTTATGAGCACCGGCCAATCCACCTGGCGGGTATAGCCAATGATATCAATACGAGGAAAGCCGCCGCCACGGACAATATAATATCCTCCATTAATGGACCCTAATCCTCCCATTTCGCATATTTGGCGGCGAAGACGGCAGCTCAAGCCCATTTTGTCATAGGAAAAATTTTTAAACAGCCCTAAAAAACTCCGGGAAAGCAAGCCACTGGCACCTCCACCTAGGCGCGAGAGATTCTCCACCGCTTGCTGGCTAATACGGTGCCGCAAGGGATCATCTTCCGGGGTCGCCAGTTTCGCATCGAATTGAACCGGCTGCCAATCAACCAAATGGAGTTTCCGTAGTTCGCCGCTAAGCTGGCCTTCAATTTTACCAAAGGCAAAAGTACGGGTCATAGTCGCCAAATCCAAGCGGTTAATATCAATATCCGCCTCAAGCCGGGGAACTATCCCTAAAGGGTTTTCTAAGCGCAGGTTCTGGATAACCAACGTGCCATCGAATAGCCGTACCAGCAAAGCACCACCCATCTCCACGACTCCTTCCCGATACCGGACCCGAGGGATAACCCCGGATAATTTCCCGGCCAAGACGGGCCAACCTAGGGCCTGGCTGACTTTTTCCATGGACAGAGGACTTAATACTCCTTCCAATTCCCAATGGGCTACGGAAGCCCCTGGGTTTTGTAGAATAAAATCATTAATAAGCAACTGCCCATCAAGTACCGGCAGCCGCAACGGTTGACGAAGCCATAAGCCGTTGTTCTTACTCTCGGCCAGGAAGTGTGCCGCCCCTAAAGCCAAGGCATAAAGACTCCCCTTGCGCCAACTGACATCCATTGTTAAGGGAATAGCATGGGTGCTCCAGCCGAATGTTCCCTCCAGGCCCGACATGCTGAACCGCCCTTGCTGATCAACCATGTCTACCCCCTCCAAAAAGCCCTTAAGCCTCCACCGGCCAGGAGAACGATATGTCCAAACAAGTGCTACCTTTCCGCCGCTTGTCAAATTACCCAATGCCGTCCCCGCCAAAAAAGGTTTCAACCAATGCTGGTACAGGGCGGGGATTTGGGTCTGCGCCGCCTGAACCCGCGCCTTCGTTATTCCTTGCTGGCCCCACTGGAGCGCCCCGCTAAGCGCCATGACTCCGGTTTGCTTCAAACTGAATCGGGGAATTTTCCAATCCCCCTCAACCTTCCCTTGCGTTAGCTCAACCTCGGCATGGAGGGGGGTTTCGGAGAAAGCGAAATACACTGGATGGAAATAAGCTTCTCCTCCATTTAATTTCATCCCTCCGGTTATCTCCCAACCCTTTTGGGTATTTTGCCCCTTAAGCTGAAGTTTGCCGATCACCGCCTCCCCCACTTGAAGCGCGCTTGTATCGGAAAAGCCTACTTCATCAAGCTGAAGCTCAAGGCGGACAGTATGCAGAAATTGGCCTTGCCCCACTAAGGTTGCCTCTATCCCCAACCTGCCCTGGAAGGAGAATTCCGAGGACCCAATAGCCGATTGCAGGCCCAAAGAGGCTATTAGCTCAAACAGAGAAGCTAGCTTGAAAGACTTTCCAGAAATAGATAATTGCCAGCGGGCATCTTCAAAATCCCCAGCAATAGTCCCAGACCCGCCAGCCAAGCCTGGCAATTTAAGCTTGAAGGAAAGAGCCTGGGTTTCTAAATGGTAGCTAAAACTGAAAAGGCTGCGGTGGACAAAGAAACCTTCGTGGCTGAAACTCACACGCCCCTCCGGGCACCGCACGCCGGAGGGAGCTAGTTCAATATATCCGCAGCGGATAGCCACTTGCTGCAATTGTTTAAAGGGGGAAGGAAGTAACAAGCGGGCGATATGAAGCTGAACCGAACCTTGATTGGCGGCTCGGAACTGAACATTAAGTACTGCCTGCTCCGCTCGCCAGCCGAAACCACCTAGATCGCCAAGGTGGATAGTAAATTTATCAACCGCTCCCACGTCCCATGTAAAGAACATGCCCAGGCTTAATAACAGCCACCAGCAAGCACTGGCGGGGCAACTTAAGAACCTTGCGGAAGAAGCTACCTTAGCAAAATGCGGAGAAATGCCAACTGCTCCCGCTAGCCGGGAAAAACAGAAGTAGAAAGATAGCGATCGCCTCGATCACAAATGATCACCACAATCGTACTATTTTGAATTTCCTTGGCTAACCGTAGTGCTGCCGCCACCGCCCCCCCCGAAGAGATGCCGACAAAAATTCCTTCTTGGGCTGCGAGTTGCCGAGTCGTCTCTTCCGCTTCTTCCTGGGACACATCAATAATCTGATCTACTGCCGCCGGATCATAGATTTTGGGCAAGTAGGCTTCTGGCCAGCGCCGGATTCCGGGAATACTGGCCCCTTCCAAGGGCTGGACTCCAATAATTTTGACTGCCGGATTTTGCGCCTTAAAATAGCGGGAGACCCCCACAATCGTGCCGGTAGTGCCCATAGAACTAACAAAATGGGTAATACTGCCACGGGTATCCCGCCAAATCTCGGGACCCGTTCCTTCATAGTGGGCGCGGGGATTATCAGGATTAGCAAACTGATCCAACACCCGGCCCTTGCCCTCGGCCTCCATCTCTAAAGCTAGGTCACGAGCCCCTTCCATGCCCTCTTGGGAAGTCACCAAAATGATTTCGGCCCCAAAGGCTTTCATGACCGCCCGCCGCTCTGCGCTCATATTCTCGGGCATCACCAACACCATCCGGTAACCTTTGATAGCCGCCATCATGGCCAGGGCAATACCGGTGTTACCGCTGGTTGCCTCCACCAAGGTATCGCCTGGCTTAATTTCCCCTCGCTCTTCCGCATACTGAATCATGCTAAGCGCCGGTCGATCCTTCACCGAGCCCGCGGGATTGTTACCTTCCAATTTCACTAACAGCGTATTGCTGGACTCACCTGGCAGGCGCTGAAGCCTTACCAACGGGGTATGCCCCACAAAATCCTCAATAGTAGGATAATCCATCCTAGCCACAGGCGCTCCCTATTAATCGAGCACTCATCCACGTTCCTCCAAACCGTGGCCTTCACTGCCATTATCCGGTAATTTGTGTGGATTTAGCGCCCTTTCCCCCGACTTTAAGTCCGACCTGATATCTTCTCTTTCCGTCAGTAGCGTGACAAAAGCTAAGGCGTAATCCTTCTCGTCCGCAAGACTAAGCAAACCTCGACCAACGCCTAAAAGACGGACTAGCTCGTTTGCCCGACCTTGCCATTCCAGGAAAGGTTGTCCTCGTTCAGTATGGCCCACGCCGATATGACAGGGCTGTAAACCACGCTTAAAACCGGTACCCAACGCCTTGACAGCGGCCTCTTTGGCTGCAAAACGCTTGGCCAGAAAATACGCGGGCTGCTTGCTGGCAGAAAATTCCCTAAATTCATCCCCTGTGAGAATACGCCGTGGAAACCGCTCCCCATACCGCTCAAGCAATGCGGTCATCCGGGAAACCTGAACAATATCAGTGCCGATCCCGAAAATCACCCTCGTGCTTCTCTCATGAGACGTTTCATTTCTCCGACCGCGGACTGCATACCGGTAAACAAAGCACGAGCCATAATGGCGTGGCCAATATTGAGCTCGACAATATCAGGCAGCGCCGCAATCGCCGCCACATTCTGATAGTTTAGTCCGTGCCCAGCATTCACCTGGAGGCCGGCTTCCCGCCCCTTTTTCACCGCCTCGACAATCCGTTGGAATTCTTTCCGCCGCCTCTGCTCATCCCTGGCATCGGCAAAATGTCCAGTATGAATCTCAACCACGGGCGCGCGCGCCTGGGCCGCCGCTTCCACTTGGCGAGGGTCGGCATCAATAAACAAAGAAACCCGGGTTCCCGCCTCCTTTAGGCGAACGCAGGCTTCGGTGATCCGCCCGAGTTGACCAGCCACGTCCAAGCCACCCTCCGTGGTTAATTCTTCCCGCCGTTCCGGCACCAAGCAACAGTCTTCCGGACGATACTGCTCGGCAATGGCTAACATCTCCCCGGTTACTGCCATCTCCAGGTTCATTTTGCTGAGTAAAATGTCCCTTAGCAAAGCGACGTCTCGCTCCTGAATATGGCGGCGATCTTCCCGCAGATGGAGGGTAATTCCATCCGCTCCGGCCTGCTCAGCTTCAATGGCAGCCTGGATGGGATCGGGATAACGGGTTCCCCGCGCCTGGCGCAGGGTGGCTACGTGGTCAATATTAACTCCCAGTAAAATAGCGTGACTTGCAATCATGGGCGCTCTTCTTTTCTACTCTATTTACATTCCCTAATCGCCGTAGTTCCTCCAACAGGCCCCGGCTTTTCAAAGGCTTATCCCCCAGATGAACGGCAAGCAGCCATCGCAGCAGCCGCTTGGCCTCGCCCAAGCTTACCGGATCTGCCAAGGCGCCTTGGGCCAAAGCCTGTAAGGTATGGCCGCTAATCTTCATCCCCTCCAAACCGTTCGATGGCAAACGCACTGGACCTTTCTCTAATTGGTAACTATACCATTGCTCCGCTTCTATAGGCCGGGAACTATTAACCTCATGATCTAATATTAACCCATACCCTAAACAGGCCAGCAAATCGCGCTCGAACAAGCGTAAAGTCTGCTGCCGTTGCCGGGCATGGCGTAATGACGGTAGTGAATGGGCATACGCCGAGAACAGATCTTCTAAAGGATCCCGGCGCGGCAAAAGACGCAGCAACAATTCATTCAGGTAAAAAGCGCAAATCAACCCTTCCCCAGTGAGCGTAAATGCCGGACCCGTTGCCTCCGCTCCCGTTAAAGTGACCAAATCACCCCGGCCCGTCCAGGAAAGCAGCAAGGGGCAAAATGGCTGTAATGGGCTAACGCCATGGGAACGCCGCCGTTTCACCCCCTTGGCAACCAGCCCGACCCGTCCATACTCCGGGGTGAAGGCTTCTACTAAGACGCTGGTCTCCCGATAAGGGCGCGAATGGAGTATATAAGCCGGCTGGAGAAGTACCTTCATCCGTCTTAAATCCTCTATATCACCGCCTTGGAAGGAAGCGATGATAAACTTTTTCGCCATCGCGTAAGAAAATATTTGGCTTTATCGAACCACCTGCGAGCGCTTGCGCCGCCACGCGCCGAGCCGAGCAAAAACCCAAGGATGAGTTTACTATTAAATAGGAACTAAGACCCGCCAAATTTCCTTGCTTTTCTTTTAATATTATGTTATAGGAGGTATCCGTAACATCTAGCTGAAAAAACCGTTTTTCTGAACTTTAGCAGTGCCTATTGATACGTTCGAAGCTACCGGGGATATTTCGGACGAATTCGAGAATTTTCGGGCTGCCCCAGGAGGCAATAACAACGGCAACGCCCTTGGTCCCATCGCTGACGGCCACCGGCAAATCAACTGGGATGCCGGCATCGCACCATTTGACATGCCGGGCGATTTTTTTAACGCTACAGTAACCCGCGGCGCCGAGTTTAACACTGGCGTAGGTTCGGAGTTCCGAGTAAGCAACCCCGACCTAGCAGACCCAACCGCGTCGGCAGGCGGTGATAACGAATTCGACAGCATCAGCCCGACCTATCCCGACCAGTTCCAGACTTTCAGCGACCCGCGTCTGTTCACCCCCTTTGGAACCAACGTGTTGAATGTGAATTTCTTTGTTTCCGGCAGCGATACGCCGGCGACAGTAAACGGATTTGGGGCGGTCTTCACCGATGTCGATTTGGACGATAGCACTTCGCTGAATTTTTTCGATATCAATAATAACCTATTGTTCTCAGACTTTGTAAACCCAGATCCCCAAGGTTTGTCCTTCCTCGACGCGACCTTCGCACCAGGGGAACTCTTTAGGGTACGCATCACCAGCGGCAACACACCCATTGGCGCCGACGATGATCCGGCTAACGGCGTCGATATCGCGGTAATGGACGATTTCTTATACGGTGAACCTCAAGCGGCCGTGGTGGGAGAAGTCCCGGAAGCTTCCTCCTTAGCCTTATTCGGCCTCGGGCTTATTACACTAGGTCTGATGATCCCACAGCGTAAAAAATAGTCTAATCCTCCAAAGCCGGCAAAGGTAGTAGGTACCTTTACCGGCTTTGGATCTCCATTTAGGCGAGACCGAGAGGGCGCAATCATGCCTTGCTCCGCCCCACCCCAGGGGGCTATCCGCTTAGGTTCGTAAGGACGATTCTAAACAAGCTAAAGCCCACTTTTGAGGCTTGCCTCGATAAATGGGTCCAAATCGCCATCCAATACCCCCTGGGTATTGCCTATTTCAACGCCGGTGCGCAAATCCTTGATCCGGGACTGATCCAATACATAGTTGCGAATCTGGCTCCCCCAACCAATATCCGCCTTGGCTTCCTCCGCCGCCTGTTTCTCGGCTTGGCGGCTGCGCATCTCCAATTCATAGAGCTTAGCACGAAGCTGCGCCATGGCGTGGGCCTTATTCTGATGTTGGGACCGTTCGCTTTGGCATTGGACCACCAGGTTAGAAGACAGGTGGGTAATTCTTACCGCCGAGTCGGTCCGATTAACATGCTGCCCGCCGGCGCCACTGGCCCGGTAGGTATCAATACGCAAATCCGCCGGATTGATCTCAATGTCTATTCTTTCATCGACTTCCGGATAGACGAATACCGAGGCAAAAGAAGTATGCCGGCGGTTGCCCGAATCAAAGGGCGACTTACGCACTAGCCGATGGACTCCGGTTTCGGTCCGCAACCAGCCAAAGGCGTATTCTCCCTCAAAGTGAATGGTAGCACTCTTGATACCGGCAACCTCGCCTTCGGAGACTTCAGTCAGCCCCGTTTTAAAATCATGTTTTTCTCCCCAGCGCAGATACATTCTTAGCAACATACTGGCCCAATCTTGAGCTTCGGTCCCGCCGGAGCCGGCTTGAATATCCAGATAGGCATTGTTAGGGTCCATTTCACCGGCGAACATGCGCTGGAACTCCAGCTTTGCCAGACGCTGCTCCACAGCATCCAACTCAGCAATCATTTCCTGGGCGGTGCCTTCATCATCTTCTTCTACAGCGAGTTCAAATAATTCCTTGGCTTGCATAATTTCTTCACCTAGTTCTGCGAGTGGGCTTACCACCGACTGCAATTGCGCACGCTCTTGACCCAACTGTTGCGCCCGCTCCGGCTCGTCCCAAACAGAAGGAACGGCTAGTTCCCGGTCAACCTCCACTAACCGCTCTTGCTTTGCCGCAAAGTCAAAGATACCCCCTCAGGGCTTCCAGGCGCCCTTTAAGATCACTTGCCCGCTGCAATACGCTACCTTGTTCCAGCATATCTCACACCCTCATAACTTATTAATAAATAAAGAAAATGAATTATATCCGAAACTCTCATGGCCACCTCGGCGTGCCTCTAGAATGCGAGGATAATATTCAGATTAACCAGATTTCACCGGCGTAACTATTGAGGTAAATAGCGCAAGGGGTCCACGGGCTGCCCATGATGGCGAATCTCAAAATGTAGCTTTACCCGATCGGTCCCACTACGTCCCATTTCAGCAATTTTCTGCCCCCCTTTTACGGAATCGCCTTCTTTGCTTACTAGCAGCCGGTTATGGGCATAGGCGCTAAGAAAGTCAGCATCGTGCTTGACGATAATTAGCTTGCCATAGCGGGGCAGCCCCCGCCCGCTATAAACGACCTTACCATCAGCTACCGCGACTACTGGCTGACCTAATGTCCCAACAATATCCACCCCCTTACGGCCAGTTTCAGTGCGGGAGAAATTCTTAATGACCTCCCCCTGGGTAGGCCAATACCAACGAATACCATCGGCGACTTTGGTTGGCATTTCAAGGGACAAGGCTTTTTTGGCCGGAACAGCTTTAACCTTGGTTAGTGAAGGTGAGGCCGTCGATTGGGTAACAGATTCCTTATTCCTAGGTGCTGGTTTCGGCTCGGCTATGGAAGCGGTCACTTGACCCTTGGCCGTATTCTTTGAAGGAGAGTTTAGACGTAGTTTCTGCCCTACATAGATAGTATAAGGCGGGTGAATACCATTCCAGTGAGCAAGCGTGCGATAATGCACTCCATATCTCCAGCCAATGGAATATAAAGTATCTCCCCGTCTCACTGTATAATGGGAGGGACGGGGGCCTACATGGGGAACAGCACCGAGATGATGGACGGGAGCCATCCTTCCACCGCTGCTACAAGCAGCCAAAAGAATAATCATCGCTAAGGCTGGCAAAAACAACCGCACTGAAAAACTAAACTCCAGTGGTTAAAAATTCAAGAACAATACCCCAACCCTTCCTGGAGCAACAGGATACACCCCATTTGATGACTACCGCTTATCGCGATAACAGCAAGTAGCCCGCAAACGCTATTAGCACCGCTATCCAACCCATTAAATCCACATATTTCCGAAGTCCAGCTTCCATCCGAGCGCCCCCCCAACGCATCAAGGCGGCAACCAGAAAAAATCGAGCCCCCCGACCCACGAGAGAAGCCATGATAAAAGGGGCAAGGGGCATAACCGCTACACCAGCGGCAATAGTAAATACTTTATACGGGATAGGAGAAAAACCTGCTAGCAGCACAGCCCATCCTCCCCATTCCTCGAACCATAGACGGGCCTTCAAATAAGAGTCCCAATAGTCCCCTTGTTGCAGCAAGGGTGTTACCAAGCTAAAAGCCAATGCCCCAATCCCATATCCTAACAACCCTCCCAGCACCGATGCCACCGTAGTAAGCATGGCATAATGCCAAGCCCGGCTTGGGGAGGCTAAAGCCATAGGCGCCAGCATGACATCGGGAGGCACCACAAAAAAGGAGGATTCGGTAAAACTGACCAAAACCAACCAGCGAACAGCATGGCGATGCCGTGACCAACCCATAGCCTTGTCATAGAGCAGGGTAAAAAGTTTCGTCAAGCTTATTCTCCTACAAGCGGCACGAAACTAACCCGCTCTAAAGTTTTCATTTCAAAATCATCAGCCGTTCTAGTCACAACCATTAAGGACTGAGCGCTAGACGACGCTCCTACCGGAATCACCATCCGCCCCCCAACCGCCAATTGCTTGAGAAAAGACTGGGGCATTTCCATAGGCGCGGCGGCGACCAATATCCCTTGATAAGGTCCATAGGCCGGCCATCCCCAAAGTCCATCGGCGCATTTAGCCCGGATATTCGTTATCCCAAGATAGTTAAAACGAGCCTGGGCTTGCGTCAACAGCGGCTTGATTCGTTCCACCGTATACACCAAGCCTGTCAAACCCGCTAAAATAGCTGTCTGATAACCAGATCCCGTCCCCACCTCCAACACTTTCTGGAGCGGTCCACCAGCAAGGAGAGCTTCTGTCATACGCGCCACAATATAAGGCTGGGAAATCGTTTGCCTAAAACCGATAGGAAGGGCAGTATCTTCATAGGCCCGGCTAGAAAGCGCCTCATCCACAAAAATATGGCGGGGCGTTTCCTGGATTGCCTTGAGCACAGCAGGATCACGGATGCCCTCTTCACGTAATCGTTGGACTAGCCGCTCTCGCTCTCGGGCCCGCCGGGAAGTCATCCTCATACCAAGCAAGTTTTTTTCACGGACGAGGGATTCGCTGGAGCCATCCGGCAACTTGATCGAGGGCCGTGTAACGAGTGAGATCCACCTGAATTGGGGTAATAGAAACGGTTCCCCGGGCGATTGCGTGGAAATCCGTGCCGGGTCCCGCATCTTGACTTTCACCGGCCGGACCCACCCAATAAATAGGACGACCGCGGGGATCGGCATCTTTAATAACAGGCTCGGATCGGTGCCGATGGCCGAGGCGAGTTGCTTCGAAACCGGTTATTTGGGTCCTAGGCAAATTGGGAACATTGACATTAAGTATGGTATCAGCAGGCAAGGGGTCTTCCATAAGACTGGTGACCAACCGGCGCGCTACCCAAGCCGCGGTATCAAAATGCTCCGGCTCCGCTGACGCCAAAGAAACCGCGATAGCAGGCAACCCCAAGAACCTCCCTTCCATAGCAGCGGCCACCGTACCCGAATAGATAACATCATCGCCGAGATTAGCACCCCAATTAACCCCTGAAACCACCATATCAGGCTCTTTTTCTAAGAGTCCGGTAATCCCCAAGTGAACGCAATCCGTGGGCGTCCCTTCCACCCGATAGAATCCATTTTCCCCAAGCGTAGCCCGCAACGGCGTATCTAACGTTAAAGAATGACTGGCTCCACTTCGGTCCCGGTCCGGCGCTACTACAATAACTTCCGCGATTTTAGCTAGGCAATCAGCCAGTACCCGGATTCCAGGCGCTAGGTAACCGTCATCATTACTAACTAATATCCTCATATTATTAGAAATTCCTTTCTTTAGGCCACTAACCGGATCACTGCCAATGCTTTAATTGTGGGCGGGAAAAATCCCCCTCGATACTATAAACGCTCCCATTAGCTTTCCTGGCCTCTCCTCCCAACTAATAGACCTCTTCATGCTAGCACGCCTAGCAACTGAAATCGCTGAATTCAGGCGAACAATTTATACCCCATTATATCCTGCGCCGGCGAGCGACGACCATGGTCGTATAAAAAAAGGTCAAATGCCTTCAAGAAAACTCAAGGGAAGAAAAAAGCAATGGGAAGGGAAATAAAAATAAATAGCACAAAAATTTTCACATAAAATTTGCTTAACATTCAATGCTGGCGACGGCGGCCAATGAAACCTAAGCCTCACCGGCAGGCCAGTGCCTAAAAGGACTAAGACGCTGGGCTTAGGAACGTTTCGCCCCCGCCGCCTTGCTTCCGCGTGACATCATGGGAAGCTGGATTATCGGCCAAAACAGCGCTTGGATATTTCACTAAGATTTGGCAGGCTTAAAATCGGCGGGGTCCAGAGTATGACGTTGGAGAAGTTTATAAAAATCGGTGCGATTACGCCGGGCTAACCGGGACGCCCGAGTCACATTACCATCGGTAATTTTAAGTAGACCCGCAAGATATTCCTGCTCGAATTGCCTTCGCGCATCAGCAAAGGAAGGAAATTGACCTGATTGCTGGCGCAGCGCTTTTTTTACTAGCTTGGCGGAAATGATAGGTGTGGTCGACAAAACCACGGTTTGTTCCACCACATTACATAGCTGACGAACATTGCCAGGCCAAGGGGCACTCACCAATAACTCGATTGCTTCAGCCGAAAATCCTCGAATGTTTTTTTTGCTCCCGCGCCGAAAGGTGAGTAGAAAATGATTGGCAAGAAACAGGATATCTTCCCGCCGTTCAGCGAGAGAGGGAATCTCCAAAATCACAACATTAAGCCGATAATAAAGATCCTCCCGGAAGTTACCATCCCGCACCTCCGCATCCAGATCTTTGTGGGTGGCCGAAATAATGCGTACATCCACCTTTACCGTAGAGGTATTTCCTACTGGCCGTACTTGCTGCTCTTGTAGAGCTCGCAGCAATTTTACCTGGAGAGCAGGTGGCATATCGCCAATTTCATCTAAAAACAAGGTGCCACCATGAGCAGCCTGAAATAATCCTGGATGATCCCGAGTTGCGCCGGTAAATGCGCCCTTGGCGTGGCCAAATAACTCAGATTCCAACAATAACTCCGGAATAGCCGCGCAGTTAACAGCAATAAAGGGTTGTTTGCTACGCGGGCTTGCCTTGTGAATAGCTTTAGCCAGTAACTCTTTGCCTGTGCCACTATCCCCCCGTAAACAAATACTGGCCTCGCTTTCGGCCACCAGCCGGGCCTGACTGAGTAGATCCTCCATCAAGGGGCTGCGGGTGATAATTTCCTCACGCCAACTCTCTGGGGGAGGGGCTTCCGAATCGTGGCAAATACCGGAAACGCGAAGCGCCTTTTCCAATTGGCTCAATAGCTCCCGGCTATTATAAGGCTTGGTCAGAAAAGCAAAAACTCCATTTTTAGTGGCCTGCACCGCATCAGGAATAGAACCATGGGCGGTAAGAATGATCACCGGTAATGCTGGGTTTTTGCGGTGAATGCAATCCGCTAACGCCATCCCATCCATGCCTCCCATTCGCAAATCCGTGATCACGGCGTGGGGACGGGCTAATTCCACCTGGGCTAGCGCTTCTTCTCCGCTTCCCGCTTTAACAGGCTCGTAGCCACCGTTCTCTAAACGCATAGAGAGTAACGACAATAAATCGCGATCATCGTCTACCAATAAAACTCTGTTATTTTCAGTCATTTGCTTCATTCTTCTGCTCAGGGAACTGCAAATCTTCCTGGGATTGGTTTCGGTACTCGAGCCGCTTTTCTATAGTTTTGATCGCTTCAAGCTTTTGCTCTAATGTTTCCGCCCTTCCTCGTTCATCTTCTAATTGCTGCTCCAAACTTTTAGCCCACTCTTGCTCTTGCTTACGGCGGCCATCAAGATATTTCAACCCGCTTCTCAAACGTCTCACCTGTTCTTGCTGTTGTTGAAGCTGCTCTTGAAGTAAGCGGTAACGCCGTTTCTGTTGGGCTTCTTCCATAAGGAAACCCTGCAAGAAAAGGGCTAAATCATAAAGCCCTTTGGCCCCCTCATATTCTTTGGCATCCTCCAACTCGGTCTTTAAAAAAGATCGTAGCATAGCCTGGGCTTGCTCTGAGTCTTGGAAAGGGACTTCGGGCAGGGAGAGGAGCAAAATGAGCTGCAAACGATCAAAGGCTGTAGGTTCTTTGGCGGTAGCCTGCCACGCCCGATCCAGTTCCCGCTGTAGTTCCGCTTCCGACAAGGAGTGTAAACCCCGATAGTACTGAAGTAAAAGCTCCGAATCCCCAGGCTCTTGTTCCAACGGGTTGGGTGATGGGGTAGACAGCTTATAAGCAGGTGCCGAGAGTTCATAAACCGGAATTGGAGACCCCGGCTTCAAACCAGTGCAGCCTCCTAATAAAAAAAGAGCCAGCATGACTCTCCCTACCCCTGCAACCGTCCCATAATCCGCCAACAACGCTCTCACGAACGCCACTCCTCTGCTACCACGGGTAGAGTCACGCGAAAATGCGCGCCCTCTCGACTCTCCTTGACAAGCTCGATATTGCCCCCGTGGGCGAGGACGATTTCTTTCACAATTGAAAGCCCAAGGCCAGTCCCCTTGACAGGGCCTGATGGCTGCGTTTTACCTTGATAAAAGGAATCAAATATCCGTACGCTATCCTCGGGAGCAACGCCAGAACCTGAATCATGCACCTCCAGGCAAACCTCGTCCTCTTCCTGAGTTAACTTAATTTCCACTGAGCTGCCCGATGGCGAATATTTAAGGGCATTAGACAGTAGGTTATCAATAATAATTTTCAAATGTTCCCGGTCACCAAAAATTTCTACCGGATTCAAAGCTGCGATAAGCTCAACCTGCTTTGATAAGCTACTCGGTATATGATCGTTTAACACGATCTTAATCAATTGATCCAGCCGCACTACTTCGGGGGTACGCTCGATTTGATTAGTACCAGCCAAATTAAACCGGAGCATATCTTCAATCAATTTCTGTAAACGCAGGCTATTGCTACGTAAAATCCGGGCTACTTCCAATTGCTGTGCGCTCAAATGGCCAATGATTTGATCGCACAGTAATTCCGATCCTTCACGCAGGGCCGCCAGCGGTGTTTTAAGCTCGTGAGAGACGTGCCGGAGAAATTTTATTTTGGTTTCTTCTAGCTCGACCAAACGACAACGTAGCCAATCCAGCTGTTGTCCCAGCACTTCCAGATCTCGGGGGCCGGTTACCTCGATGGGCGTATCGAAATCTCCATTCCCAAGGCGCCTGATAGCTTTATCAAGCTGGTGAAAATACCTTCTAATCAGGAAGGTAAATAAAACAGCCAATAACCCTGCCGCGGGGATAAGACCTAAAGCCTGCCAAAAAAGCGATTTCTGAGCCTCTCGCGCCGTCTCTTGTAAAGTATCTACCTCCTTGCCCACCAATTGGTTGCTTTCCGCCAGCAAAGTCCGGGCCTGCCGAGCCAAACCTAAAAATTGGTTAGCCGCTTGTTTGCTAGCCTCGGAGTTTAATGTATAAACACTCAAGACATCATAAATAGCATTTTCCTCCCGCGCCAGGGAGTCAAACCCCTGTCGCTGCACCTCGCTAAGCGGTAATTCTAACATTTGCTCTAGTATATCCTTGAATTTACGCCGGTTAGCCATATAAGCTCGATACAGCGCAGGATCATCTAGCACCTGGAACTGCCTTGCAGCCCGTTCCATAGCGATAAGCTGCTGTACCAGGATCCGGCTCCCTTGAGTCACCTGGACGCTTTTATAAACAGCTACCGTGCTTTGGCGCGCTAAATGTTCCATTTGAACGGCCGCAAAAATAAGGCCGGCGGATAAAGGTACCGCCACAATCAAAAACCCACCCAAAATCAAAGTGATAAAAGAGTTTAGGCGCACCCAATAGAAGCGTCCAGGTCGGTATGTTTTAGCCCGCATTGATTTGATCAATTGCTGCCCTAAGAGGACAATTCTAGAATTCCAAGAGACCCGGGCGCTTTTCCTAACTCTCTCAAAAGGCCAGCGGATCGATAGTAAACAGTAGCAGTTTGACCCTCCGTTTATGAAACTTAGAACCTGGCCCTCTATAATAAAATAGGCATTCGCCGCCGAGGATGATGACGAAAAAGCCCTTGCACGCATTACTACATCCTCTGGCATGGCAGCATTTAATAGGGCCAAAATGGTAATAAATTATTGTTATGAGGATTCAAACCAACATTACAGCAAAGCTTAGCCCAGCGCTTATAATAGCCTTTTTCTTGATAGCCTTACCCATCTGGGCAGATCCGTCACCTCCTTCCACCCCCGAACTTATCTCCGATAGCCCTACGGCAACCGCAGGATTTTACCATCTAAACTGGCAAGGAAGCGATTTATCGATGTTAACCTACGAACTTCAGGAGGCCAATGACATGGAATTTACGCAGCCTACAATCCTTTACCGGGGACCAGACCAAGGAACACTGATTAGCGGACAAAACAACGGTCACTACTTCTATCGAGTCCGCGCCTTAAAGCAGGGACAGACAGCAAGTTCCTGGAGTTCTCCCCGAGCCGTGACCGTGCAGCACCACTCACTTACCCGCGCTTTTGCCTTTTTCGGCGCAGGCGCCACGGTACTCCTGGCCACCCTTGCCCTGATAATTTTCGGGGCCTGGCAAAGTCAAAAAGAGGACTCCTCAAAGTATGAATAGGCCTCTTAGGGTAAATTTTGAGCGGCTGCAAGCAGATGTGGAGACCTTGTCCCATATTGGCCGACGGGCTGATTACGGCCTTTACCGCATGGCCTTTAGCGAAGCTGATCAGGCAGCCCGTGAATGGTTCCAAGGGCGCATCCAGGAAGCAGGACTGGATCTTTATATAGACGGCGCCGCTAACATTCATGCCCGCTTCAACTGGAATGGAGAACGCCCCAGCGTCATGACCGGCTCCCATCTCGATACCGTTCCTGGCGCTGGCCACCTGGATGGAGCCCTAGGCGTATTGGTTGGGCTTGAATGCGTGCGCCGCCTCAAAGAACTCGACCTCTCTTTACGCTATGCGGTAGAAGCAATTGCCTTTACCGACGAGGAAGGGCGCTTTGGCGGCCTATTGGGATCCCAAGCTATCAGCGGCCAGCTTACCCCGGAAGCTATCCACCATGCCCGCGACTTAGATGGAATCAGCCTTTCCCAGGCCATGACCGATCAGGGACTTAATCCCGCGGATATCCTGCGAGCACGGCGCAAGCCAGAAAGTCTCATCGCCTTTTTGGAACTCCACATTGAGCAGGGTCCCGTCCTAGAGAGGCAAGGCATTAGCGTAGGCGTTGTTGAAGGAATTGTGGGCCTGTTTAAATGGGAGGTGACTCTTAAGGGTACTGCTAACCATGCTGGCACCACGCCCATGGACATGCGCCAGGATTCCTTGCAGGGTCTAGCTGAATTTGCGGGAGAAATTGCGCGGATTCTGGAAGAAAACGGCGGTCCCCGCAGCGTGGCCACTATTGGCCGGGTCGAGGTTTTTCCTGGAGCCGCTAATGTGATCCCAGGAAGTGTTAAGTTCTCCCTGGATGTGCGGGATACCGAGGCTACCCTTCTCAAGGAGTTAGCCCATGCTTTCCGTCGCGCCCTCTCGGCAATCGCCCGCCGCCGAGGGCTCATGTTTGAATTTGAAGTGTTGAGTGAAATTGAACCGGTCAAGTGTGACCCCGGCATCATGGAGACCATCTTTAAGGCAGCCCGAAGTCTCGGGGTAGAACCACTGCAAATGCCAAGCGGGGCCGCCCATGACACCCAAATCATGGCAGCCCTGACCCGGGCAGGCATGATTTTCGTTCCTAGCCAAGGAGGACGCAGCCATTCCCCAGCGGAATGGACTCCCTGGGAAGACATCGAAACGGGCGCAAACGTGGCCTTGAATACGCTCTATCAATTAGCCCATTAATCTTTAATTTCAATTAGGATCACCATGACCCATTCCGACGTACCCTTAAAGGAAAGTTTTGATCCGCTGCGGGCCAGCTACCGGGAAACCGTTACCGAAATTCCCGCCGTGGTGGAATCCCTAGAAAGACGCCACACCGCACTGCTGGTGGTAGACTTGCAGTACCTGGATGCCGCGCCTGGCTATGGAGTTTTTTCCCATTTAGCCAAGGGGAAAGTGCCTAAAGATACCCCCGAATTTTATTATTTCGATCAGCTTGAGCGGATCATTTTGCCCAACGTGCAGCGTCTGCAAGCCGCCTTTCGGGGCAATAACCTGGAAGTCATTCATACCCGCATCCAGTCCCTGACCAAGGATGGCCGTGATCGTGGCCCGCAGCACAAACGCTTGGGGCTCCATGCCCCCGCTGGTTCCAAGGAGGCTGAGTTTCTACCGGCAATCGCCCCCCAGGGAGATGAGATCATCATCAGCAAAACCGCCAGTGGGGTTTTTAATTCCACTAATTTGTCCTATATCTTGCACAACCTAGGAATTACGGGCCTTTTTGTGGCGGGAGTCTATACCAACGAATGCGTCTCCACGGCTATTCGCGACGCCTGCGATTTAGGTTTTTTCACCACCCTTATTCAGGATGCCTGCACCACCGTCACTCCAGAGCTGCAAAAGGCGACCCTGCGTGCCCTGAAAGATCGCTATGCTCGAGTCTTCTCCACCGATGAGGCCATTGCTGAAATCAACCAGGTAGTAGTGGCCACATGAATTCAGTTCATAGCGCCATCCTGGACCCGCGCCTGGGTTGGATCACGCTGGCCATGCTCAGCATAGTGTGGGTTTGGCTCGGCTGGTTTTGGGGACGCAATGCCAAGGCTCTGGATGAATATGTACTGGCCGGGCGCCGGGTAGGACTTGCCCTAGGCACTGCCACTGCCATGGCCACCTGGGTTACCAGCAATACCACCATGGCCGCGCCCCAACTGGCTTTTCAAATGGGCATCTGGGGTATGTTGGGTTATTCCCTGGGGGCGGTGGGGCTGCTCATGTTCGCCCCCCTTGCCCAGCGAATCCGCAAGCTTATGCCCAATGGCTACACCAGCGGCGATTTTATCCGCTTGCGCTATGGAAAAGGGGCCTGGCGGCTTTTTCTTGCTATCTCCCTATGCTACGGTCTGGGCTGGCTAGTTAGTATGGGAATGGCGGGGGGAATCCTCATCAATGCCCTGACAGGTATTCCCTACCATTATGGCATGACGATCATTCTAAGCATTTGCGTCAGTTATACCTTGCTGGGAGGATTCCGCGCCGTTATCGGTACTGATTTCATCCAATCGCTCCTGATTCTATCGGGGCTAGTGGTGATTGCCTGGCTTGCCATCGATAAGGTCGGTTTTGACCGTATCCATGCCGCGGTTGTCGAGAAGCGACCCCAATTACTTAACCTCCTCATGCCTGCCGCTTTAATGTTTCTTTTCAATAATTTGTTGTTTGGGGTGGGGGAAGTGTTCCATTCCAATGTATGGTGGAGCCGGGCGTTTTCCTTTCGGGAAGGCATAGGGTTTAAGGCCTATTTCACCGCCGGCATCCTGTGGATGCCAATTCCGGTCGTCGCGGGTTTTATTGCCCTGGCGGTTCCCGCTCTAGATCTCAATATCCCGGCGGCCGACATGGTAGGCCCCATGGTTGCCGGAGAATTGCTGGGGGTTACCGGCGCGGTCCTGGTGCTGGTTATGGTGTTCTCGGCCCTCTCATCAAGCCTGGATTCCTTATTGGCGGCAACCAGTATCCTGGTAGTGGAAGATCTCTACCGGCGTCACTGGCGCCCCCATGCCACGGCCTCGCAACTCCGTAAAGCGACGGTGATCGCGATCATCGGTCTTGGAATCTTAACCTGGCTTCTGTGCGTCCCCCGTTTAGCGACGCTGGCCGAATTGCTCTATTTCACTGGCGCTTTTGTCGCCAGCACCATCTGGCCCATCGCGGCGGGTCTCTATTGGCGCCGCACCAACCCCACTGGCGCAGTGGTAGCCATGGGCCTAGGCAGCATGGCCGGTCTCGCGGGTTATTTCGCGATTGGCTTCTATGTCGCCGCCCTCATAGGTGCCTTCGTATCAATGGTCATTGTGCTGCTTAGCACCTGGCTTTGGCCCAGGGATTTTAACTGGGATAACCTACACGAATCTCATCCACAAGGGGAAAGTCCATGCTGATATCGGCTGAATGGTTAACCCGATTAGTGACGGTAGCCTTGATTATTACTACCACCGCGCCTTTTATTTTGCTGTTATTACTGCTCCGTGATTGGTTGAAGGGACGGCTATGGTGAAAAAATTTGACCCCTCATTAAGGAAACCCTTACAACCGAAGGATGATACGGCGGGGATTGAACGGCCCTTGGCTTTAATGGAGCAAGTGCCAGAAGATCCCGCCCCACTGGTGAGCTTGGCTAACCGCCCCGTGCTTAGCGCCCGCCAATTCGACCGAGATAAGATCATTCAATTGAGCCGCTTGGCGGCCCTTTATGAAACCACCCCTACCTGGCTACAGCTCCCCCTAGCCGGGAAAATCCTCATTAATGCCTTCTATGAGCCCAGCACCCGGACCCGCCTTTCCTTTGAAAGCGCCTGGCATCGGCTAGGAGGCGATGTGATGCCCATCACCGATCCGGCGACCACCGGCATCGCCAAGGGCGAAACCTTAGCTGATGTGGCTGAAATGTTCAATAATTACGGAGACTTGGTCGTACTGCGGGATAGCAGCGAAGAGGCCGTCTACCAAATGCTGGAGTCCTTACGCATTCCTATCATCAATGCCGGTAATGGCATCGATGAGCATCCCACTCAAGCCTTAGCCGATCTGTATACACTGTTTAAATGGCGGCCGCAGCTTATGGCAGCTAAGGTTTCCGCCTCGGCCCAAATACGAATAGGCATCGTGGGCGCACCCCGCTACATGCGCACAGTGCGCAGCCTGCTGTTGTTCCTAGCCCTATTTGCGCCAGCAATAAAGGAGGTCGTGGTTATCTGCCAGCAAGAAGCCGTATTTGCAAAAGAGCAACGAGAAGAACTGGCCCTTTCCGGCCTTACCCTTCGTACCGCCCGTCATCTCAATCCAGAACTTCCTGCCTTGGATGTGATCTATATCAATTCCATCGCTTGGCGGGGGGATAGCTTCGAAAAAATAGGGGAAGACTTGCGACTTTGCCGATCCTCTCCCCTCAAACCAGGGGCGATTATTCTCCATCCTTTAGCCCGGGGAAAAGAACTCTCCACCGATTTGGATAACACCGAGCATAACTGGTACTTTGCCCAGGCCCGGGGCGCCGTCTTTATGCGCATGGCCCTGCTCACTTCCCTCGTGCAACGAATCGATCAAGTGATGGATACTCCCATACAAAGCTAAGTGCCTTAATCCCGGAGAATGCTTTCTCCCCAATTATTAACCGACCCAATAAGTAACGCTCAAAGCTTCCTACTTGGGAAGCACCGCTTTCCATCTCCTTGCAGCTGATTATTAACCCACAAAAGGAATGAATTTATGTGTGGTATTGCTGGCTACATTCATCTAAACCCTAGCCGCCCTATCGACCCCCAAACCCTCGTGGCCATGGCCGCCATCCAACATCATCGTGGTCCTGATGGCTTCGGTTATCAACTCATCGACAAGCAAGGGGTCGGCTTCAGCCACGCCCGCCTCTCCATTATCGACCTGGAAGCAAACCGGGGCCGGCAGCCTTTTACCTCCGAAGATGGCCGGCTGCTACTTACCACTAATGGGGAATTTTATGACTACAAGCGATTGCGGGCCGATTCCATCTCCCGTGGCGCCCGCTTTCGCACTAAAAGCGACTCAGAGTTAGTACTCCATCTCTACCCCCGGCTGGGGCTGCGAGGGATGTTGCCTCACTTACGGGGAGAATTCGCCTTTGCCCTTTATGATCAAGAAAGGGATCGGTTAATGCTGATCCGAGACCGCTTCGGTATCAAACCCCTCTACTGGACCCAGGTCAATGACACCCTGGTATTTGGCTCCGAAATCAAGGCCCTGTTTGCCCACCCTGAAGTGCCACGCTGCTTCAGCCCCCAGGGCCTGTTTCATCAGCTCATGCAAACCATGGTGCCAGGCAGCACCGCCTTCGAGGGCATTCAGCAAGTCAAACCGGGACATGTAGTCATGGTGGAACGCAAGCAGGGTAATTTCCAAATCCGGGAAGAGAAATACTGGGATTTGGATTTTCCCCGGCTCTCGGAACGCTCCGACTCCCTCCCTGAAGAACACCATATTGAAGGAGTCCGGGCTCAGCTTACCGAGGCGGTACAACTTCGGCTAGAAGCGGATGTCCCGGTGGGCTGTTATCTCTCCGGCGGTATCGACTCCTGCATTGCCTTGGGCCTCTCGGCTGCTATCCAACAAGCGCCGGTCAAAGCCTTTACTATCGGCTTTGATGATGTGGACTACGATGAAACCCCCATCGCCCAAGAAATGGCGCGAGCCACAGGAGCTGATCAAGATATCATCCATCTTAAGGCTGATCACCTCTATGACCACTTCGCTGAAACCCTCTGGCACACGGAACGAACCATCTATAACACTCTCGGTGTCGCTAAACTGCTCATGAGTCGTCATGTCCACCAAACCCAATACAAAGTCGTGGTGACTGGGGAGGGCTCGGATGAATTATTCGGCGGCTACCCCTCTTTCCGCCGGGATATGATTCTCCATGGGCTGGAAACTCTCTCTGCCCAGGAGCGGGTCCAGTGGGAGCGGGGTTTAGCCGAGAGTAACCAACTTTTCCGGGGAGCCATGCTAGCCGAGAACGAGACCCATAATCCTGCCCTGGACGCCCTAGTAGGCTTCACACCAAGTTGTCTGCAACCTTGGCTCCACGCGGCGGAACATGTCCCCGCCTTGTTGAGTGTCCCGCTCCGGGAGCAAGTTGAAAGCTATGACCCAGGCCAGGCTATTGCCGAGCATTTGGACGGGGATATGCTGGCCAACCGGCACCCCCTGGATAAGGCCCAGTATGTCTGGATAAAAACCATGCTGGAGGGGCAAATCTTGACCTGGGGAGGCGATCGGGTGGATATGGCCAATTCCATGGAAGCCCGCCCCCCCTTTCTGGACCATCACCTGGCCGAATTTGCCACGGGACTGCCCCCCGCCATGCGGATCAAGGGGCAAAAGGAGAAATATGTGCTACGGGAAGCTATGCGGGGACTCCTGCCCAACGTGCTTTATGAACGGGAAAAGTTTGCCTTCATGGCGCCACCCGCCCATACCGATCCTAAAAAATGGGCGGCCATGAACCAACTAGCTCAAAAATACCTGACCGAGGAGGCCATTACCCATACTGGATTACTGGACGCGCAAGGGGTTAAGGCTCTGTTTGCCTTGCATGAAGCTGAAGGGACGCCCTTATCGACTAAAGTCCGGCTAGATGCGGTTATCAACCATCTTTTGGGGGTGCAAATCCTGCATCAGCATTTTATCGCCACTGATATCCCGGCGCTGGCTCGGCAGCGGGCGCAGGAGTTGGGCTGGCATATTTAAAGCATTATGGGCCGGATTCGAAGTTACTCGGCAAAGATTTGAGGTGTTGCCGGGTTATAATTTTTGGATAACGGCCAATTTCGGCGGGATGCGCTGCGCTTTTCTGCCCTACATACTTAACAATCAACCTTAAGAAAGCGCCAATTCCAATGCCGTCCGCCAACTGGGCAGTTGAATGCCAAAGGTATCCTTTATCCGGGTATTATCCAAACAGGAAAAGGCAGGACGCCGGGCGGGGATCGGATAATCCGCGCTAGGAATAGCTTCCAACCTTGCTACCGGCCCCGCCCCTTGCGCTAGGCGCGCCAAAATAGCCTGCGCAAAACCATGCCAAGTCGTCTTTCCCCCACAGCTTAGGTGGTAAATACCTGCCTGGGGAATAGAGTCCTGCCTCTGGCCCCGGGACTGGGCAACGATTTGCGCCGTTCCTTCCGCAATCAAACGGCTCCAGGTAGGTGTGCCCCATTGATCATTCACCACCGTAAGCACTTCCCTTTCCTGGGCCAAGCGCTGCATGGTTAACAAAAAATTATGCCCCCTCAACCCATAGACCCAACTGGTGCGCAAAATCAAATAGGCTCCACCCACGGCAGCAATGGCTTGCTCTCCCGCCAATTTGGTTTGGCCATAAACGTTCAGAGGCCGAGGAGTATCCCCCTCGCGATAGGGGTAAACGCCCTGTCCATCAAACACATAATCAGTGGAATAATGAATCAATGCCGCGCCCTGCTGACGGGCTGTTTCCGCCAATACGCCAGGAGCCTTGCCATTAATAGCCAACGCTTGCTCCGGTTCCTCCTCTGCCTTATCCACGGCGGTATAAGCTGCGGCATTGACAATCAAGGTCGGCTGGATCTCGGCAAGGTAAGGGCGAATACTGTCCACTTGAGCCAGATTCAGACGCTCCCGCCCCGGAATAAACACCTCCCCCAAGGGCGCCAAGGACCGCTGTAACTCCCAGCCCACCTGGCCTGAGGCGCCTACTAGAAGTATCCGCCTCTGAGGGCCATTCACGGCAATAGCTCCGCCTCCTTAAAAGCACAACCAGCTTGATCCTTGGCGGAAATGAGCGGCACCTCCTCCAAAGGCCAATCAATGGCCAGATCGGGATCATCCCAGCGAATGCAGCGCTCATACTCCGGCGCATAGTAGGCGGTAGTTTTATATAAAAATTCCGCATACTCGCTTAACACCAAAAAACCGTGAGCAAACCCTCCTGGTATCCAAAGCTGGCGCCTGTTTTCCGCCGAGAGACGGTAACCCACCCAGCGGCCAAAGCCAGGAGAATGGCGCCGCAGATCAACGGCCACGTCAAAAACTTCACCAGCAATTACCCGAACTAACTTCCCTTGGGGCTGGTGAATTTGGTAGTGTAATCCCCGCAGAACATGCTTGGCCGAATAGGAATGGTTATCCTGCACAAACTCGGCCTGGATATCGGTTGCCGCCGCAAAGGCAACCCGATTATAGCTTTCAAAGAAAAATCCCCGTTCATCGCCAAAGACACGGGGTTCGATCAACAAAACGCCGGGGAGCGGTGTTGAGGTTGCCTTCATGGAAATCAGGGACTCTTTTTAATACACTTTATCCTGCAACAAGCTTAGCAAGTAGTTACCATAACCGCTTTTTTGCAGCGGCTCGGCTAAACGCTCCAACGCTTCAGCACCGATATAACCCATCCGATAGGCAATTTCCTCGGGGCAGGCAATCTTCAGACCTTGCCGTTTTTCGATAGTGTGAATGAACAAGGCGGCGTCCAGCAGGGAATCGTGGGTACCGGTATCCAGCCAGGCCATGCCGCGGCTCATCACTTCCACAAACAACTGCCCTTGTCTCAAGTAATGCCGGTTGACATCGGTAATCTCCAGCTCACCCCGCGCGGATGGGGTTAGGGACTCGGCGATTTCTATTACCTGGGCATTATAAAAATACAACCCTGTCACCGCATACCGGGATTTGGGCACCACCGGTTTCTCCTCAATGCTCAAAACCTTATGGCCATCTTCAAACTCTACGACGCCGTAACGCTCTGGATCGTGGACGGGATAAGCAAATACCGTAGCGCCCGAATCTCGCTTGGCAGCCTCCTGTAATAGCATAGAAAGATCATCGCCATGGAAGATATTATCCCCCAGTATCAAAGCACAGGGCTCCTCCCTAATGAAGTCCTTGCCGAGGATAAAAGCCTGGGCGATGCCCTCGGGCCGGGACTGCACCTGGTAAGAAAAGCTCAACCCCCACTGGGAACCTTCCCCCAATAACTGCTCGATACGGGGCAAATCCTGGGGGGTGGAAATAACCAGAATCTCCCGGATACCGGCCAGCATCAAGACCGAGAGGGGATAGTAGAGCATGGGTTTATCGTAAACAGGCAGAAGCTGCTTGCAAACCGGTTGGGTGACGGGATACAGCCGGGTTCCCGACCCCCCCGCCAGGATAATCCCCTTACGCATGGGCTTGCCCCTTGGTACCCAAACGCTCTCGGCAATAACTGCCATCTTGCACCCGTCGGCACCAATTCTGATTATCCAGATACCATTGCACCGTCTTGCGCAACCCCGTCTCAAAGGTTTCCCGTGGCCGCCAGCCCAGTTCGCGGGCAATTTTTCCCGCATCAATGGCATACCGCCGATCATGACCGGGCCGATCCGCCACAAAGGTAATCAGGGAGCGGTGAGGGCGATGGGAAGACTGGGAAAACAGTTCATCGAGAAGTTGGCAAATGAGTTCCACTACCTCGACGTTGGTTTTTTCATTATGCCCGCCAATATTGTAAGTTTCTCCCGGCCGTCCCTTATCAAGGACGATTTCCAGCGCCCGGACATGATCTTCTACATATAGCCAATCCCGCACATTATCACCCGCGCCATACACCGGCAGGGATTTGCCCTCAATACCATTAAGGACCATCAGCGGGATAAGTTTTTCCGGAAATTGGCGGGGACCGTAATTATTGGAGCAATTGGTAATCAAAACCGGCAATCCATACGTATGATGCCAGGCCCGCACAAGATGATCCGAAGCGGCTTTGCTCGCGGCGTAGGGGGAATTAGGCTGATAGGGAGAGTCTTCCCGGAACAGCCCCGTTGCGCCTAAGGAACCAAACACTTCATCGGTGGAAACATGATGAAAACGAAACCGAGCTTGGGCGCTTTTAGCAAGCTTCCGCCAATACTCCAAGGCTGCTTCCAGCAAAATATAAGTCCCCGTCACATTGGTGTCGATAAAGGCCGCTGGGCTGTCAATGGAGCGATCCACGTGGGATTCGGCGGCCAGATGCAGCACCGCCTCCGGCTGGTAACGGGCAAATATTTGCGCCATACTCTCCCGCTGGCAGATATCGGCATGGACAAATTCATAGCGGGGATGGGAAGCAAGGTCTTCCAGGGACTCCGGATTGCCGGCATAGGTGAGTTTATCCACATTAATCACCCCCCGATCCGTGGCTGCAAGAAAATGCCGCACCACGGCAGAACCAATAAAACCGGCCCCTCCAGTAATCAAAAGCGGTTGCTGAATCATAAGCCTTTATTGCTTAAAGAGTATTACGCCAATGCTGATCCTCGCGGTCAAACAAGCGGGATGTTTCAGGAGGCCCCCAACCGCCCGCCCCATAGCTATGGATAAACTCCCGCTCACTGGCCCACACTTTAAGTATGGGGTCCACCACCCGCCAGGCCCAGCGTACTTCGTCATAGCGCAAAAATAGAGAATTGTCCCCCCCCACCACATCCAAAAGCAAGGCTTCATAGGCATCCAGTTTCATCTCTTCTTGCCGGCAAAAAGCAGCATCCAGGGTGGTGATCTCCGTATCCATTTCCAGCCCCGGTTTTTTGACATGCAGCTCAATCCGCATGCATTCATCGGGCTGAATACCCAATAAAAGCCAATTAGGCTCGATACGCTGGATGGGAGTGTGCCGAAATAACTGCTGGGGAACCCGCTTGAAGCGGATCGAAATTTGAGAGGTGGTCGTGGCCATCCGTTTACCCGTACGCAAATAAAAAGGTATATGACGCCAACGCCAGTTATCGATATAAAGCTTGAGGGCCGCATAAGTTTCCGTCGTGCTATCCTCGGCAACGCCTTCTTCAGCTAGATAGCCAGGCACTTTTTTATCGTTGATAGTACCGGAAGCGTATTGGGCACGAAAAGCATGGGCATTAACAGCACGGGCCGGAATGGGGCGGATTGATTTCAATACCTTGACTTTCTCATCCCGCAAGGATTCCGGGTCCATATTGGGGGGAGGCTCCATGGCCACGAGGGCAAGCATTTGCAACAGATGGCTTTGAATCATATCCCGCAGGGCGCCGGTTCCCTCATAATAGCCTGCCCGTCCATCCAGCCCCTGGGTTTCCGCATGGGTAATTTGAATGTGATCGATATAATTACGATTCCATAAAGGTTCGAGCATCAAATTAGCAAAGCGGAATACAAACACATTTTGCACCGTCCCTTTACCCAAATAATGGTCGATACGGAAGATTTGGGACTCCGCAAAATATCGATGCAAACGAGATTCCAGCCTCTCGGCGCTTTCCAGATCGTAGCCAAAGGGCTTTTCCACCACTAACCGCCGCCACCCCTCCTGTTCCGAATTGAGACCCACCGCCCCGAGATTATCCGACACTACGCTAAACTCCGCCGGGCGGATAGACAGATAGAACACGCTATTGGAAGGGAAGTCCTGGGTTCCCTCCTCTAGGTGATCTTTAAGACGTTGGTAGGTTTCCGACTCTCCAAAGTCCCCCTGAAAATAATGCAACCGCTGCTGAAAACGGGCTAAAACCGTTTCATCCAGCCCCCCTCTTGCCTTGGGCCCGATATCCTCGGCCACCCATTGGCGCCAATGCTCGTTATTCCAGTCCCGGCGCCCAAGGCCCACAATCGCCATTTTAGCAGGCAGCCGTTGCGCCAACTCCAGATGATAGAGGGCGGGCAGGAGCTTATTACGACTCAGGTTACCGGTAGCACCGAAAATTACGAAAGTACACGATTCGACCATATCCACCTCGCCTGGGAAACCCAGCAACTACAGAAAATTTCTAGTCTGATGGGAGCATTAAATGAAAACCAAAATTTCTCTATATCCACCACAAAAGCGTAAATCCCGCTTAACAGCAGCCATAATATTTATATTTACACTTTAAACGGCCAGAGCAACATCACTATCAAAAACCAAGCCCCCTGTTAGCCTAGCCTATAAAAGTAAATATTGGTATTTTAATAAAATTTTATTAATGATAAGCTCTAACAATCTTGGCTTTCTCCTAATTGGGGGTAGGGGCTTGCCATGCCTAGCCCGGCTACTTAGCTCGTTACTCTTTAAAAAAACAAAAATAATTTTTAAAATTAATGCCTTATGCTTTATAGCCTAGCAAATTCCCTGATCTTTTGAGCGCTCAAAGTGTATAAAATCCTGTTTGCCACCAGCGAAGCGCACCCGCTCATTAAAACTGGCGGTTTAGGAGATGTTGCGGGTATTTTACCTATAGAACTCGCCCGTTTAGGGTTAGAAGTAGGTATTATCCTACCCGCCTACCCCACCTGTAAAACCTATCTTAAAAACTTAAAAGAAGTTGTCTATTTACGGCTCCCCGCCGTGCTAGAGCCCGTACGTATTTTGAAAGGCCAACTGCCCGAGGGGCCTAACCCGGTTTGGCTGGTAGACAGCCCTGCTCATTTTGACCGTCCAGGCAACCCTTATCTCAACGAGAAAGGTCAAGATTGGCCAGATAACGCGGCGCGTTTTACCACTTTCTGCCAGGCCGTTGCTGCCTTGGCAAATAATCCAGAGTTTGGCTGGCAGCCTGATCTTATCCATTGCAACGATTGGCAAACCGGCTTGATTCCCCCCTTTCTCACCCTCCTAAAAAGTCGACCTGCCACGCTGTTCACCATTCATAACCTTGCCTACCAGGGGGTATTTCCCCGGCAACAATTTGACGCCCTAAAATTGCCAACTAAATGGTGGTCACCCGCTGCGTTAGAGTTTTATCACCAATTCTCCTTCATTAAAGGAGGTCTGGTATTTGCCGATTGGCTTACTACCGTCAGTCCCACCTATGCCAAGGAAATACTTACTCCAAAACTTGGCTTCGGCCTGGACGGGGTACTTCGCGAACGCGCGCAACACCTGACCGGCATCCTCAATGGGGCGGATTACCAACGCTGGGATCCACGCCATGATCCCTTTATCGAAAAACGTTATGATCAAACCTGCTGGTCCCATAAGGCAGACAACAAGCTGGCGTTACAGCGTTGCTATGATCTCCCCGAAGACAAAAATCTTCCCCTACTGGGTTTTGTAGGGCGATTGGTGGAACAAAAAGGGATTGACCTTATTCTCGACGCCCTCCCGAAGCTGCTTACTGAAAAAATTCAAGTGGTTTTCCTGGGTGAAGGGGAGGAGCGTCATCAAAATACCCTGCAAAAACTCGCTTCCCGCTATCCGAGCCAAATAGGGGTATCCATCCGTTATGATGAACGGCTCGCCCACGGCATCCAAGCCGGCGCTGATATTTTTCTCATGCCTTCCCGCTTTGAACCTTGCGGTCTAACCCAACTATATGCCCTACGGTACGGCACGGTACCCATTGTGCGCCGCACCGGCGGCCTCTCCGATACTATCGTAGATGCCACCGAAGAAAATCTCCGGCAAGAACTCGCCACCGGTTTTACCTTCACGGAATCCTCCCCCTCTGCCCTGCTGATCGCAATCCAGCGGGCCCTAGCTTGCTATGCCCAGAGCCGTCAATGGCGCCGACTCGCCCTTACTGGCATGGCGCAGAATTTTAGCTGGCAGATCAGTGCTAAAGCCTATCTTGAACTTTATCAGCAGCTCATTTCCCCGAAATTCAGTTGCAAAAGTAACGTCCTCTGACTAAGCCAAATATTCTATACTCAGTTAGGCAGGTTATAATGACATCCATGAAACAACAAACACCTGAAACCCATCCCGCGCCCCAAGAGCAGGCGGGAAACACCACGCCCTGGCGGGATAAGGAACTGCGCGCTCGCGTCAAACTATTTGGCAACCTCCTGGGTCAGGTCATCCAAAGCCAGTCGGGGGAAAAAGTATTCGCCGCTGTCGAGGCCTTGCGCAAGGGCTACATTAACCTGCGCAAACAAGAAAATCCTGACAAACGAATCCAATTGCTACGCCTTATCGACACGCTGGATGTGAAGAAAATCACCCAGGTAGTGCGGGCCTTTAGCATCTACTTTAGCCTCGCCAACATTGCCGAAGAAGCTTACCAACACCGACAGCGACAACGCCGCATCGATGCAGGTGGATCTCTTTGGCGAGGCTCCTTCGAAAAAACTCTACAGGAGATCCGGGAAAGCGGAGTGAATCCCGAACAGCTCCAAATTATGCTGGATAATTTGGCCTATATTCCCGTCATTACCGCCCATCCCACCGAAGCCAAGCGCCGCACGGTGATGGAACATCTGCGCAAAATCTTCCTTGCCGGTAAACTTCTGGACGAGATGCGCCTCAGTCAGCGGGAGGAAGAAGCCCTCCACCGCCAATTAGAGCGGCAGATCCAGGTCCTGTGGAAGACCGATGAAGTTCGCGCCCACCGGCCTCAAGTCCAGGACGAAATCATCAACGGCCTCTTCTATTTCAAGGTCAGCTTGTTCCAGGCCGTACCCGAAACCTACCGCCAGCTAGAAGAAGCCATCAACAAAGTCTATGGTGACATGCTACCGGAGAACACCACGCTTCGGGTCCCCAGCTTTTTACACTTTGGCTCTTGGATCGGCGGAGACCGGGATGGCAACCCCAATGTCACGCCGGAAGTCACCGCCATGGCCGTGCGATTGCAAATGCGGATGGCCCTAGAACATTATGTCGCCTGCCTTACTCAATTGACGCGTATTCTCACCCATTCCATTCCTCTTATCAGGCCCTCAACGGCCCTGACGGAAAGTATTCACCAGGATTTGAGCGATTGTCCGGAGACTTTTCGGGGCGATCCTGACCGCTTTAGCCGCGAACCCTACCGGCGCAAGCTCTACCTGATGCGCTATCGTTTGCTGGATAACCTGCGGGCTGTGGAACAATATCTGCAGCCAGAAAACCAACCTACCCCCCCGCAAGGCGTCGGTTATCCTTCCGAGGAACGGTTTCTCGAGGATCTCTATCTCCTTCGCGACAGCCTGCGCAGCCATGGTGACGGCAATATTGCCGCACGGGAATTGCAAGATCTAATTCGCCTGGTAGAAAGCTTTGGCTTTTACCTCCTCAAACTCGATGTTCGCCAGGAATCAGGCCGCCATACTGAAGCAGTGGCAGAATTAATTAAACATCTCGAACTGCACCCCAGCTATCTTGATCTTTCCGAAACTGAACGGCTAGAGTTCCTCTCCGAACAACTCGCCCGCGAAGAAGAAATCACCATCCAGCGGGAGCAGCTTACCTCCGCTACCCGGGAAACACTGGAACTCTTTCACGTCATGGCGCAAATGCGCCAGGAAGTAAGCCCCCGGGTTTTCGGTCATTACGTGATTTCCATGACCCACGCCGCTAGCCATGTCATGGAGGTCATGTATCTAGGCCATCTTGCTGGCCTCGCCGGACGCCGGCAGGGGCAATGGCATTGCGGTCTACAAATCTCCCCCCTGTTTGAAACCATCGAGGATTTAGAACATATCGAGCCGGTCATGACCGCCCTGCTTGATGATTCCAGCTATCAAGCCTTGCTCCGCGCCGCCGGCAACCAGCAAGAAGTCATGATTGGCTACTCGGACTCCTGTAAGGACGGCGGTATCCTGTCCTCCTCCTGGAAACTATATGACGCCCAAAAGCGGGTCACGGCCCTTACCGGCAGCCGGGGGATAGATTGCCGTATCTTTCATGGCCGAGGCGGAACCATTGGCCGGGGTGGTGGCCCTACTTTTGACGCTATCTTGTCTCAACCCCAGGGGACTGTCCACGGTCAAATCAAATTTACGGAGCAGGGAGAAGTCCTCTCTTCCCGCTACAGCAACCCCGAGACCGCGATTTATGAGCTCAACATGGGTATCAGTGGCCTGATTAAGGCCAGCACTTGTCTCGTTCAACCTCCCCGAGAAGAAAAGCGCGATTATCTCGGCATCATCGACTCGTTAGTGGAAACAGGCGAGCAGACTTACCGGGAATTCACGGAACAAACGCCTGGCTTTCAAGATTATTTCTATGAAGCCACCCCGGTCAATGAAATTGGCCTATTGAACATTGGCTCCCGTCCCCCTCACCGGAAAAAGGGAGATCGTTCCAAAAACTCGGTCCGGGCCATCCCTTGGGTCTTTGGCTGGGCCCAGGCCCGGCATACTTTTCCCGCCTGGTATGGTATCGGCAGTGCCTTGGAAAAGTGGCGGGCCGGCGCTCCTGATCGGCTCGCCAAACTCCAGGCCATGTATGAAGAGTGGCCCTATTTCCGCGCCCTGCTCAGCAATACCCAAATGTCCCTGGCCAAGGCTGAGTTGCACATCGCTCAGCAATACGCCGGCTTGTGCCTAGATCCGGAAACGGGACAGAAAATATTCGCCCTGCTCAGGGCGGAGTACCAACGCACGGTCACCCAGGTGCTCCATATCGTGGGAGCCCGCGCCCTGCTGGAGGAAAATCCTCCCCTGGCCCTGTCCCTGCAACGCCGGGACCCTTATCTGGACCCCCTCAATCATATCCAGCTCACCCTGCTTAAACGCACCCGCGATCCACAAATCACTCCCGAGGAACGGGAAGCGTGGCTTGATCCTCTGCTCCGCTCCATCAATGCCATCGCGGCCGGAATGCGCAATACGGGCTGATTTTAAACCGGTGGTCCCGCTTACTACTCTCAGCGGACCACCGCCTCTCCCACACCTCGTGGATCACTGGCCGCCTCAACCCGATTTTGCGCCCGATCCCAAAATACCGCCTGCATATTCCCCCAGGGCCGCCCACGGGGCGCCAGGGAATGCCCCAAAGCCTGCAAGTTTTTAATAAGCCCTCCAGCAAAAGCCTGGGGTTCATATTCCACCTCATCAGGGAAATATTGATGGTGAAAACGAGGCTGGGAAACCAGGCGGGTTAAATCCGCCCCCGCCACGTGCTCCAGAACTCCAAGCAACACCATGGTGATAATACGGCTTCCCCCTGGCGTTCCCAACACCAAAACCCCCTGTTCGTTCTCCACGAAGGTGGGGGTCATGCTCGATAAGGGCCTTTTCCCCGGCGCTATGGCATTCGCCTGGCTACCAATCAGGCCATAGACATTAGGCACGCCAGGGGCGGCTGCGAAATCATCCATCTCATCATTGAGCAGGACTCCCGTGCCAGGAGGCATAAAACCCGAGCCGAAAGGGTAATTGATACTGAGCGTGGCGGCGACCCAATTCCCTTCCCGATCAATAATAGAAAAATGCGTGGTATGGGGACCGCCTGCTTGAGTTTGAATACCGGGAAGATCGGCACTGGAAGTGGCCCGATCCCGGCGTATACCCGCTCTCAGCCCGGCCCCATAATAAGGATGGATGAGCCTTTTTACCGGTATATCGACGAAATCCGGATCGCCCAAATACTGCGCCCGATCCCGGTAAGCCCGGCGCATGGCCTCGATAATCAGATGAGTGCGCGTGGTAGCCGATAGAGCGGAAAGATCCTCCTGGGCCAGCATATTCAGCATCGTTAATAAGGCAATGCCCCCCGAGGAAGGTGGGCTAGCGGAGATGATCTTAAAACCTCGGTATTCGCCCCGCACCGGCGCTCTTTCCACTACCTGGTATTGGGCTAAATCTTCCAAGCTCCAAATCCCGCCAGCAGCCCGTACCCCTTTTACCAAGGCTTCCGCTACCGGCCCCCGGTAAAAACCCGCCGCGCCCTGTTTAGCAAGGGCTGCCAGGGTCGCCGCCAAAGCCGGTTGCTTAATCCGCGCCCCCAGGGCGGGGACTTTTCCATTGGCCAGAAATACCTGACCAGCGGCGGGCCAGCGTTTAAGCACCGGGAGTCGAAAGGCCGCCCGGCGGCGATAGGGCTTATCCACCGTAAACCCTTCCTTCGCATAGCCAATAGCCGGGGCCAGGGTTTTGGCAAGGGATAAACGACCATAATGCTCCGCCAAATGGGCCAGAGCCGCCGGCTGGCCAGGAATGGCCGCGGCCAGGGGTCCATCGACGGAAGCTCCTTCAATCAATGCGCCGGCTTCATTAAGATACATCCGGGCGGTTGCCGCCAGGGGCGCCCGTTCCCGGCCATCAAGCATGATCTCGGTATCCTCCTTGGCAAGATGAAGCAACCAAAATCCGCCCCCGCCCAAGCCGGAACTATAGGGCTCCACCACCGCCAGGGCCGCGCTCACCGCCACCGCCGCATCAAAGGCATTCCCCCCCGCCACCAGTGCCTTGTGACCGGCCTGGGTAGCCAGGGAATGGGCGCTGGCAATCGCCGCCGCCGGCGGCTGCCCTTCCCGGGCAAGCCCCAAACCGCTACCAGCAACCAGCCAAACAACCAGCGCAATACGAAAGAAAATCATCATTTATCAACTAACTCCAGGTAATTTCCGTAGGGCGGGAAAGCATTAGCGCATCCCGCCTTTTACTAATCTTTTTGGCGGCAACAACCCCATCATTCATCCCCCCACCTTCCATAATCCTTCGCAACTCAATTATACTGCGCTCATGCCTCACTATCTCCGCGCTTTCGTTCCCGGCGGGACCTTCTTCTTTACCGTAACCTTGCTTGAGCGGCAGAGTCGATTGTTGACCGATCACATTGATGATCTGCGCCTTGCATTTGCCGATGCGCGCCGACGGCAGCCTTTTACCATTGAGGCCCATCGTTATTCTGCCCGATCATCTCCATTGCCTCTGGACCCTGCCCCCAGGAGACGGGAATTTCTCCTCTCGCTGGCATGATATCAAGGCCCGCTTCTCCGCCCGGATTCCTCCGGGGGAGAAGCTGTCGGCACGCCGTCTGAAAAGGGGCGAGCGGGGTATTTGGCAACGGCGGTTCTGGGAGCACGTCATCCGTAATGAGCGGGATTTTCAACTACATGCGGATTACATCCACTATAACCCGGTCAAGCACGGCCATGGAGAGAAAGCGGCCGATTGGCCCTATTCCAGTTTCCGGCGTTTCGTGCAACGAGGTTTATATCCATTGGATTGGGCCGCGAGCAGCAAGGTGCGTGAGTTATCCATGGAATAACCCTCATAAAGGCGAGATGCGCTAACGCTTTCGCGCCCTACGGGTAAAAAATTTAATGGGTGGGAGATGTTGGCTTCAGCTTTTGCCAGGCTTCCCGGTTCATCTGGATGCCTTCAGCATTGCGGATTTGATTAAGGTGCGTTTGCACCACCTGATTCAAGTGGGTTGCTTTAATATCCTCCACCAAACTTTCCTTCACCTCCGCAAAAGATTTCGTTTTGGGGGCTTGCCGTTCCTCCAGGCGGATAATATGAAATCCAAACCGGCTTTTCACGACCGGGCTGATTGCTCCTGGTTGTTCCAGAGCAAAGGCGGCCTCCTCGAAGGACTGGGTGGTCATTCCCTTGGCAATGAAGCCTAAATCCCCTTTATTTTTTTCAAGGGAAGGATCTTCCGAATACTGGAGGGCCAGTTCCGAAAAAGGCTTTTCGTCCGTCAGGGCCAATTGGCGAACTTGCTCCGCCAGTTCCCTGGCTTCTTCCTCGGAGCGCTCTTCGGGCTTGATTAAAATATGGGAGACTTTTACCCGCTCCGGCTGCTGGTATTTTTCCGGGTTAGCCTGATAACGCTCCCGCGCCAGGGCTTCGAAATCCGGATTGTCCGCCAGGGCTTGCTGCCGCAACTGCCGGAGGCGGGCTTTACCGAGAATTTCCTCCTTCTCCAGCTTGAGTTCCTGTTGGACTTCCGGGTTTTGCTCCAGGCCCTGTTCCTGGGCTTCCTTGGCTAGCACCCGGTAAGTAAAGATTTTATCCAGTAGTTGGTGAATCCGCTCCCCGCTGGCGGCTATATTCGCCCGGTATTGTTCCGGTATCGTTTCCAGCTCGGCTTGAAAATCCGCCGCCGTCACCACGATATCCTTATAGCGGATCAACACCTCTTCCTCTGGCTCCGCCGCCCTTGCGCCGAAAGCCACCAGTGCGGACAGAATTAAGATTGACGTGATTCCACTTTTAAATCCAACCTGCATACATGGTCACCCTTGGTTGTTAGCTTTTATCCAACTGCATGATGCCTCATTTTACTGCTAAACCCAAGTGGCAGCCCTTCATGGCGGGATGCGCTCCGCTTTCCCGCCCTACTCACTTTATTCCTCAGAGATTTTTAGCTAAACATTATTGGGATAGAAATCCATGTCTAACACTTGTTCCAATGTCCAGCCTGTTTGCTCGAAGGTGCTAGGAAAGGTGGTTTCAGCCTTATGGGTATCTGCTACTGCTTTAAGCACGGCGCTTTCATAAGCTTCTGTGTTGATGGTTGCGAATTGAGACTGAAGGCTTGGATTATCCCTCAAGAGACGTTTCACCCGTAACCGCTGCTCTTTAACCGTCGCCCGCCAACGATGCCCTCGCCTATCCGGCTGATACTGCCATTTGAGCAGGTGCATTAGCAGCACGCTTAAGCGACTTTCAATCCCCCTACGCTCGCTTCTGCCCATGTCCTCCAGTTCCTCAATCAAAACCTCCATGTTCACTTCATTCAACCTCCCTTGGCGTAGCTTCTCGATAGTCTCTTGGGTCCAAGCGTAATAGTCTTCGTTAGGGTTAGTCATAAATACCGCCGTGGGAATATTAAGAGTTGTAGGGCGGGATGCGCTTCGCTTTCCCGCCCTACTGTCTACGCATAAAAAAACCTGCCCCAATACAGGGGGCAGGTTGTTGACAACAGGGACAAAGAGAGAAAAACTCTCTACTTGTCCCGTTTTTTCCAAAGTTCAGGGCCGGACAGTCAAAACACAGGTTTTACCCTTTGGACAGGTGTCTTGTCCGTTTCTCATATCGAAATGGCGGATGTTGAACCAATAGGTCTGACCCGGCTCCAGGCTACAAACGCCAGGATTCTTTTTAAACTGCCCGCTGAAATCCACCAGGATACGCTCATTAAAAGCTTCTTTAGCACAGCCCGATTTCACGGTAAAGTCTCCTGGGCAAGCGCTGATTACAGCCTGTTTAAGGGGGCTGGGGCCTTGGATATTTTCTGCAAACGATATCGACCCAAAGCCTCTACTGAAGTGCTGTCGGTCAAAGGCCAAAGCAACCGATTGATTTCTCTTAATTTTATAAGGAGTCCAAACTTGGGGCATATCCTTCTCTATCACCCCCTCGGGAACTAGACAGCTATCCGGAACAGGTGGCGTATTGGGGTCAGGGTCCGTGCTAGGAGGTGGATTAACCGGTGGCGGGCCAGGAGGGTCAACAGGTGGCCGTGGGGAGTCATCCGCCACAATTTGAATATCGTTGACCCCAGGGTATTTTTCTCCATCCAGAAACACTGTAAACCCACTGCTACTCTGGGCCGCTACCAAGGCCACCAGAGCTAACAAATAACGACTTTTCATCTTATCATCTCCATGATAACGGGCAATTTCAACATACCGCCCTCATTGTCTCAAAGAAAGTAAATCTTCTCGCTGGCGTGATTTTATCATCACCAGGCGAACCATGGGACCGGCGCGGTGATCCCTGCTAGCCCAGGTTAGCGGCCATGGTAGCATTTCCTTAAGACAAAAACCCTAGAGCTATCTCTCATTTTCCATTACTCAAGACTGTATAAAAAAAGCGGGCGGGCCAGACAGGCCCGTCCGCTTTTCGATTATCACGGGAATAAAAAACCGCAGAACAGGTTACTGAGCTCCACTCCCTGAAACTAGTCGGCTAAAGGCATGGTCAAACATGCCGCCATAGTTAATCAGCACGCCTGCCTGATCCACGCCATTGACATATTCCTGGGTAGCAAAGCCAATCACCGGCAAGCCGTAAAACACATTCCCTTCTTCGCTGACCAGTTGATGGGCATCATTAATGTTATTAACAAAGGAAAGGCGCATCCAGCCATCCGGTCCCACCGAGGAGGTGTCCACATTCAATTCTAGCGCAGAACCCAAGACACTAGTGTTGTTAAAGGTAATAACATTGGTTTCCCAACACAGGGCGTTAACACCGCCTGGCGGCTTAGGCGAAAAGTCCAGCCCCCCTTGCTGCGTGCGTTCATCCCGGTCCCAAATCGTCAACCCCACCTCTTCACAGGCACCATCCGGGGTTAACGTTTCAATAAACGGCGGGAGAGGTGGAGCATCCACAACGGTATGATGGAAGCGCTTAGTAGGGAAAGTGACAACCCAATCAGTGCCGGCACCAATAGACTCATTGGTCACAAAGTAGTTCATGGCCGTATTGTGCATCAACACCGAACTGGCAGCATCAATTCTCCTGTCCACAAAAGGCCAAGTTGAATCCACTACCGTTGGGATATTGGCGGCTCCCTGCTGAGAAACAAAGACAGTGCTACGTGGATGCGCACTTTCAAGGCTCGGAAGCGTGTCTCCTGGATTAGTATGGCTAGGAAAATTAAAAGGACTCCCTGGCTCAAAAAAGAAAAAATTATCTAACGCGGTGGCCTGATAGGCATAGGCGGCGCCCTGGCTGACATTCATAACCAAGCCATGGCCAAACAAACCGCCTGGATTGGATACTATATTACGATCCTTATCCTCTGCCCAGTCGCCACCGTTCCAGGCTTGCTCCAGCACAGAACAATCGGCTGGTTCTCCATTCACGTGGGTAGCCGCGGTGGCAGGAGCAAAACCGCTGGAGTCGGTTACTACCCCCATTTCAATGACTTCTAGATGCCCCTCCCGGGTTCTATCCAAGGAAACATCTATCCCTTCTGGCTCACCCTGGCCAAACTTAAAATTCCGGAACTCTACCCCATCCTCCGGTATTTTCGGCACCGTACAGGAAGTATCCTGGGTCGTTAAGCGGGCGCCATTCTCAGTGGCCGTCACAATTCCGGTCCAAATATCATGGGGGGACAGGTACAGATTAAAGTCCAACACCTCCTGGGTGTTTTTACCATCTAGGAAACGCACCTTGACTGCCTTCACGTCGGCCGTGGTGTTAGTCACCGCAATCAGGGTATCCTGATTATTTCTGACCGAATAATAGGGATAGAGCAGCACTTCTCCCAAGCCATCGGGGTTGACGTTCACCGCCTGGGCGGTGTTCAGCATACCGGCGGAGCCGGCAAGCGCCATCGAAACGGCCGTGGCCAATTTCGTTTTTCTCATCGCATTCTCCTTTTCTATATTTAGTGTCAAGTAGCACCGAACAGGACTGATATCGGAACTTAAGAAATTAGCTTAATAATTCGCCTAAAGCAATTGAATTTTCAAAATTCTCCCCATAAAATCAATAAAAACCCTGAAGCCTTTGGTTTAATCTTCTGGCAGCAGCCACCACTGGCCTTCCGCCTGGGTCCATTTTTCCTTAATGGGCCTTTCTCCTTCGTAATAATTGCCCGTGGGCGGGGTGGCATAGCGGTAGCGGAGGGTAAGAGTCACATCACAGGCGTCATCAGCGCAGGCAATATCCTTCACCGTGGCTCCCTTCCATTGGACCTTATCGCCGATACGTGCCTGGTAAAGCTCCAGGGAGTTCACCGCCCGATAGCCGGGACTCAAGTAGCCATAGGCTTTCTCCATATCCCGCTGGGCAAGGGCCTGCCAGCGTTCAACGGCCCGCTGCCCGACGACCTCTTCAGGGGGAGGTGAACTACAGCCACCTAAGCCGGTGATCACCCACGTAAGAAAAAATAGTGTTAACCCGGTATTTCGGCCAGAACGGGAAAACCCGCTAGCCCAATCAAGTAAAACTTGCAAGAACTTAAACGCTCCCTCTGTTATTGTAGGTTTTTCCTTTTATCATCTAACTCGGATATTTGGAATTTCTCCATGACGGATAGCCGTTTTATGCCTACAAAACTTCATCCGCCTGGAGAATTCGCGTTTCCTCGCAGCCTTCGGCGAAGGGTTTTCCTTGGCCTCTGTTGTTTTGCCGCTCCTCGCGCTTTCACTTCGGGTGCCCCCCACCCTAGGTTCCGTGAACAAGCGCATGCTAGCGCGAACTCATGGCGAAACGCAAATAATTTTAGCCCTCGCGCTTGATACGCCGTTTCAGTTCGCGCCATCCCTAGGGAGTCATTCAACATCTATGTTTAATTCCAAAGAGTTAGAAGTTACTTTTTATCCTGAACGCTAACTTTCGCCTAGCAGAGGATAACTCCCTTGGCAAGCAACTTCAATAGTCAATTGTAAGCTTTTTTTGCGAAAATGAAACAAAAAACACAAAACGTTGCATTAAAGCAACACAATCGAATGATTGATGGCTGCCAATAGGTTTAATGCATCATTAATGCCAAACATCTTCCTCCCTACTCAGCAGGCACCTTCCAAGATCTCTCGAAGGACCAAGGAAACCGAAGGAAACGCCTGGGGGCTAAGGCTATCGCTAGGTTGATATTCCCGCATAGATTGATAACTTTCTCCCACAGGCTGTCGGTAAACCCAAAGCCGCCGCCCTGGAAGATCCACGAGCCAACACTCTACGATACCGGCTTGGGCATAGCGGGGCAACTTAAAATCCCGATCTTACTCTAAAGAGCTTTCCGCCACTTCCAGGAGCAACCACACATCCTCCGGACCCGGATGGGCACTCCCATAGAAATCCGGGCGTGGCTTAAGCAGAACCAGATCGGGTTGGGGTTCCGAATAGCGGGAAAGTCCTAGGGGACTTTGGACCCGGACAATCGCCCGCCCTCCTAGCTCTCGGCTCAACCAAGCCGTAAGGTGATCTACCGTGGCCGCATGCCGACTCCCACGGGGACTCATCTCCAGAATGTCCCCATCCCACAATTCCACCCGGTCATCTTCCCGGAGGATACCGGACGCGGCCATCCGGTGGTACTCCTCAACGGTAAAAGCATGTCGTTTGTAACTGTTCCGCCAGCTAAAGCATGCGGCTTTCCACTGCACAAGGAGCACACTTATGCGCGAACATAGGCTGAGTTACAGCAGCCCTTCTGGCGATATTGCCAGCGGCGTTATGGTCTGCGTGATTACTGTGCCCGCATTCCACACACCGAAACTCAGACTGGGTTGGTCGGTTAGCTTTGTCGATACGGCCACAGGCCGGGCACTCGCGGCTAGTGTTGCGTGGGTCGACTATCACCACCGGCACGCCAGCACGTTTAGCCTTATACTCGATAAAGGCGCGAAGCTGAGCGAAGCCCCAGTTATGCAAGCGTTTCCTCTGCGCTTTGTTGGCCTTAACCCGTGCCCGGATATGCTTGAGATTTTCAAGTCCAATGCCGAGACGTGAGCGTTCCGCAAGGGAGACGATGCGTTTGGAGATACAATGGTTCTCGTATTTTTGAAACCGTTTCTGCCTGCCGCTTATGTGGCGAAGGCAGCGTTTAGCGGCCCGTGTGCCGAGGCGCTGCAAGGTGGCGCGTCGTTTGGCGTAACGCTCGCGGTAGGCTTGGACTTTAGCCCCGCAGTGCCTCTCACCCAGGCTGTCAGTGGCGATATTGACAATACCAAAATCCACACCCAACATGCCTTCAGGGGTCAGCAATTTGGGATCGTCAAAGTCACATACAGCGGCCAAATACCATTGGCTGCGCACGAACATCAAATCAACTTCACCCTTTCTGTACTCAAGCAGCTTGCGTTGGTGATCGCCACACGTGTAACCAATCTTCTCGCGGCCACAGAGCAACCACAGGGAAACTTTCTCATCGCAGACAAAGCGCAGGATACGGTCATCATAGGGCTGCGCGGCATGTTTACGGAAGGTGTGTTTAGTTTTCTGATTCAGCTTATAGGCGTCCGCCACTTTAGCAATGCAGCGCACCGCCACTTGGGCAGACAGTTGAAATTGAGCGCGAAGGTCTTGGTAGGTAAGTTTATGCAAATCGTATTGCCGAAACATCTGGCTTTCCCAAGCGCGTTCGGAAAGCCAGTTGCACGCTTTATTGCAACGCTCAAGGGTCAAGCGCAAAGCGCGTTCTTGCGCTGGAGTTGGCGTTAGTTTAAGGTTAGCTACCAGCTTCATGAATTCAAGTATGGAGTATTTTATTGATAGATCAACCCACGGGCGGCTTTCCTCCGCCCCCTGAAAGAGGCGCTCTCCAGCCGCAATTTTTATGGAAATTAAGGCTTAGCACTATTTTCGTCGGTGGAAGGCGACGGTTTTTCTCCGTTTTCTTTTTCGATTTTGAAAGTAATCCCTCCCGTCTTCTCTGCTACATCCGAGGCATTTTTCAGCTTCTCGCGAAGTTCCTCGGTCACCAGGCGGGCTTCGTATTGATCCCGCACCACCCGGGGAGTCATGAGCACAACGAGTTCGGTACGCTGCCTACTTCGTGTCGTCGTGCCGAATAAAGGCCCAATAAGCGGCAGCTTATAAAGAAACGGCACGCCACTTTGATTGAATGCGTCATTGTTCCGGATAAGCCCTCCCAGGACAATGGTTTCGCCGGATTGCACCGTCACCACGCTCTGGAAATTCCGTTGCAGGAAAGTAGGATTACCGCCGACCGTGGTTGCCCCGCCAGGCAGCGAAGTGCCCCCTACATCGGTGACTTCCTGGGTAAGTTCCATGGTCACCCGGCCACCCGCGTTAACCCGTGGCGTGACCGTCAATAATACCCCGGTATCCCGGTACCGTATTTGTTGAGTCGTACCTCCTATTCCGGTGGTTTGCCCCTGTTGGATAGGCACCTGATCCCCTACCCGGATTTCCGCGGTTTGATTATCAAGCGCCAGTAATTGGGGCGAAGAAAGAATTTCCACCTTGTTCTCGGAAGCCAGGAGACGCAGCAGCGCGCGCACCACGCCACCATCGGCAAACGCATAGGTGAAACCACCACCCGCCATGAGTGCTTGCAGTCCGCCTTCTCCCAAAGCAGGAAGGGCACCTTGCCCGCCTGCTCCCTGACCAGAAGCCAGATCATTGGTAAAATACCATTGCAAGCCATATTGGAGGCTGCCTGTCAGCGCCACCTCGGCGATGGTGGCTTCCACCAACACCTGGCGGGGTGGAATATCCAACTGCCGGAGAGCCGACAGGATTTTTTCATAGATGGGCGGAATGGCGGAGATCAGCAAGGAGTTATTTTCCAGATCGGGGATCACCCGCACCTCAGGCTCCTTATTTTCATCCTCCTTGCCGCCAAGGCGGGCAAACTCGATGCCGGCAGCCGCGGAGCCAGGCGTCTTGGGTGTTGGTGTTTCAGCCGCCCCCTCGGTACTGGCTTGAAACACCCTCGGATTTTCTTCCCCAGAGGCTTCGGAATCCGGCGCCACGGAAGCCTTGTAGTTCACCCCCCCGGATGAGCCAAAACTGCCGCCAAAGCCGCCACCCCGGGATGAACCAAAACCGCCGCCGCCAAAGCTACCACCCCGAGATGAACCAAAACCGCCGCCACCAAAACCTCCACCCCGGGATGAACCAAACCCTCTACTCCCCCCCCGGGAAGATGAAAAAAGTTCCGTCGCCTGCTGGCCCGGCGCTACCCGGGCCGAGGGAAGCCCGCTCCCGCCTTCCAGTCCAAAAGCGGCTTGCAGCAAAGCCGCCAGATGATCTGCCCGGCCGTGCTGAACCGGATAGACATAGAGTCTTTCAGTCTTTTCGTCCTCCCCCTGATCCAAGCGCTCTATCCAGGTTTTGGCCTCCTTCAGATACTGGGATTGGGAAGTCACCACTAAAATCCCGTTGAGACGTTCGATGGGTATAAAACGAAACATACCCGCCAAGGGAGTGCTCGCCTCGGGCCCCATGACTGTATTTAATTCAGTTACCAGCAGTTCGGCATCGGTATACTCCAACCGATAAAGACCAACGGACATCCCTTCCAGCCAATTGACATCAAAGATATCAATGGTCTCCTGCCATTGATCCAGCTCTTTTGCCGTACCGGCCAGAACAAGCAAATTCCGGGCGGGATCGACCCGGACCAGCCCATCCTTGGGGACAAAAGGCTTAAGAATTTTCTCCATCTCTTCAGCCCCAATATACTCCAGGGGCATGATCCGCACGCTGTAACCCATAGCGGATTTCGCCCTGCTTAAACGGGGCGAGAGGTTACCTTGCACGGCCTCATTGAGGGGCACAATTTTATTCAGCCCCTCGGTCTGGATTAAGGCCGCATTATTGAGCCGCAACAGCGTTTCCAGAGTTGGCACTAAGTCATCCTTGGGCAGAGGGCGGCCAGTCTGGACGGTCACCGTTCCCTGCACTGCCCTATCAATGACATAATTTTCTTCCAAAATATCGCCGAGTATGGTTTTGACTACTTCGCGGATGTCGGTATTCTCAAAATTGAGCACAATGGCGCCTTCCCGTACCTGGAAAGTCCGGGGCTTGCTCGCCGCCTCGCGGTTAATAAAATGATTGCTTCCCGGGTAGGTTTCATCACTCTCTGGCTTCACCTTTTCTTCTTCGGCGGCTGGCGTTGCTTCAATCTTGGCACTTTTGGCTACAGTATCCTCTGCCTGGCGCGCTTGCCCAGAGGCGGAGATGGCAGCAGGGGAAGACCCATTAGCCGACCCGGAGCCAGAGGGCTGAGTCACGCAGGCAACCAGAACACCCGCCCCTAAAAGGATGATCCACCACGCCCCTGTGGGCCGTCCGCTTCTTTTCTGTTCCCGCAACTTAATCCCCCTCAATAACTAACTATTTTGCCGCGCCGTGGCAGGCGAATTTTCTATCTACCTTCTCCGCCGGCAATTCGTCCCCTGTCGTGCTTATGGGAACCCTCCCTAGTCAAAATGATAAATCCACCGCCTAGCCTTTTTATGTCCGTGGCAAACGACCAGATTTATCCGCCCATCTCATCGGTTTGAACGCCGCACCGCCTGTCTCCGGCGCGGGGGCTTTTCTCGCTCTATTGACTCAAAATTGCGAATGAGTTCTAACGTTTCCGCGCGGCCATCATCCCTGAACAGCACCCGGTTGGGAAAAATTTGCTGTACTTTCCAACCTTCCAGTCTTTCCCCTTCGCTCACCCGCAGGCTTTTATTATTTTTAATATCCTGCAGCAAGGCCACGGTCTTTTCGGCGGTCACGACTACGCCGCTCAAGATAAAAAGATCCTTGACATGGCTTTTTAGCCGTTCGGCTTCCTCCATGGCTTTCTTCCGGGCTTCTTCAGCCACGTCTTTTTCAGGGTCGGGAGGACGCCGACTAGGCCGGAAAAGGGGGCGGGCCACGATTTCCTCGTAGTTACCCAAAGGGGGCAAGGCGATTTCCTCGCTCCGCTCCTGGGTAGGCACTAAATCCGCCAAATTTGGACTGGCGGGAGCGGCTTTCTCTTCCTGTGCGAGCTGGAAGGGATATCTGGCCTCCAGGGCAATCGCCACCACCACCAAGAGGCACAAGCCAGCGAGCAAGTAGGCCAGCGCCCGGTGATTAGGCGCCGCCGACCGCACTCTTCCCCCGCATATAGCCGTACAGTTCGAAACTAACTGTTAACTGGGTCTCTTCGATGATGGTGCGTCGATCATGCCGGCTACGGCGCCGGATCTGGCGGCTACGGACCTGCAGATCATCCACGAACAACAGGGGCCGGGAAGCTTCCAAATCATATAAAACTTTCTGCAAAATTTCGGTATCGCCAGTCATTCGAACCCTAATCCCAACCTTTGGAAAGGGTTCATTTTCAACCACCGGCGAGCTTTGCGTGCTGGTCAGCACTCCTCCGCTAGACTCTACCACTGCTTTAACTCGTCGCCGCAGCTCAGTCGCCGCCAACGGCGCGGATGGTTGCTCCAGGTAATAGGCATTGGCGGCTTGCTGCCGTTGCAATTGTTTTAACCTGGCCTCCAACGCTGGTCTGCTGGCGATAATACGATTGTATCTTGCTAGCCGCTGTTGCATGGAAGCGATATTTTCATGATAAAACCCATGCTTGGCAATGACCGGTTGAAGCAAAACCCAATAAGCCATCAGCAAAACCAGCAATAATAACCCTACGGCCCCAGCGCAATGCCACTTTTCCGATAAATAAAGATTCCTCATGGCGAAGGCAACTCCTCCTCCAACTTAGGAATCTGGGCGGTAATATGGAAGCGGTCCCGCCCCGTCCTGGCGTTGGTGGTGACGGGGGAGCGAAATTGAACGCTTTGAAAATAAGGGGAGACTTCCAATAAGGCAATTAGAGCCGAAGCCTCGGCTGCTTCCCCCCGAATATCCAGTTCCGCTCGCCCCCTTGAAAAGGTAAGCTGCTGAAGCCACACATTATCCGGTAAAATATGAGTGAGTTCATAGAGAAGTTCGACCGCCGAGGGATAGGCATGCTTTTCCTTCCCTAAAAAGGCCGAAGCCTCAACCACTTTTTCCAGTTGCTGGCGAATAGCCATGACAGATTCCGCCTTTTGCTGAGCGGCTGCAACCCGGGGCATCAGCTCAATCACTACCGTGCGCGCTTGCCATAAGGGCAACAGGATAGCCGCTGCCAAGAGAAGAATCAGCGCCAGGCCGAGTCCCATATTAAGGCGCGGCAAGGGTCTAGCTTTAGAGGAGCGTTTTTCTTCAGGCAAGAGGTTGGTGTGCTCCCTATCTGCGCCCGCCACATCGACCACCGCAGGTTGAAGCCCCCAATGGGATAACCGCTCCAGCCACTCGTCCAGGATACGCCGGGGCACAACAATCAAGCTGACGACTATCTGGCGCGTGGCCAAATTACGTTTCCTGATGGCAAAATCGTAGTAAACCTGATTGACGGCAAAAGGTGTGTGACGCTCCATTTCAAAGGCCAACACTTGGCGTAAATTCTCTTCCGCCGCGCTAGGCAGTACCAGGGACTTGGACAGCACCTGCCCTGGTGGCAGGCGGAATACCAGGACCGTATCCTCCTCAAGGAGGTTATCCCATTGCCCCGCACCCTCGTAAAAGCCGAGATTTTCCCGGGATTCACCCCGCTCCCGCTGGACCCGCACGCCGCTTCCCTGGGGCTCCAGCACCACGCTCGTGGTCTCGCGCCAAAACCACTGCCGCACCCGCCGGGGGAGGCAACCTAGTAATCCCTGTCCCCACCAATCGAGGAAACTACTAATATTCAGAGACGACGCCATCTCTTTAGACAAGATCTGAGTGCCTTTCCCTGGGTGCTTTGCCTGGCGTTTGGCCGCGCTCATCGGAATGTATCCTTACTCATCATGGCTTCCTTTTCTAAAGGCGCTTGCTGATAACACAACGGGCAGCCAGATCCTTAACCTCTTCATGCATACAGCGCTATTGGCTGCCTCGCGGGAGCCATTGAACCGTGCGTAACCAGCCCTGTTCTTGCCAAAATTCTTATTGAAATATCCTCCTCCATAGTAGCTTCTGGCACTGTCATAATGGTATGAAAATAGCTTCAACGTTTGGCTCTGAATATATTCGGCAGGGGATGCTCGCACTTGAAACCGATCCCAATATCGGTTGCTGGGATAGTTACAGGTTTTCCCGCCATTGGAGTATGGACGAATTGGGGATAAAACCTCCCGTACCGGAAGAACCGAGAGCAATCACCGCTTCTATAACGGCGGCGCCTCCTTCCTCTGGTTTAGCTTCAGCGCGCACACTATACGCCAAACCGCTTGCCTGGGCCAAATATCCCCCGCCAATGGGCGGTAATGGCGGCGGTATATCTCCCCTGGCCGCCATTATCCTTCGTTCCTCAAGATAAGCTTCAATTAATTGGAGATCCACCCCCGGTATGGCTAGCAGCACTTCTCTTGGCGCTACCGTGGGATCAACCCCCGCTTGCCCTGAATAGACTGTTAATGATGGCGCCATGCGCTGATACAAGGCCGACGAGATCCCTAAAACCTGCTGCAATTCCGTGACATCATCAAAAGGGCCATCCTTGGCGCCATAGGGCAATCCCGCGGCAAAGTAATCTTTATCCTCCGCCCCCTCTAAAAGAGGAATATCATCGGGATCACGCCAATCCTCGATGGCATCCAGCAAGCGGCCCTGCCCATTCGCGGGAACGCCCGCCGCCATCAATAAGCCGCCTAATAACTCTCGGCTGGCAGTATTTAAATCAATCAAACCGGCTACATCTCGAACGGAGATCATGACGGTTTCCGTGCCAAATTTCCATGGATAAGGGATACCATTGGGAGGAAAACGGCGCAATGGAGGTGGACGGAGCATATCCAGCGCGGCATAGGCAATACCCGCCTCCGCCAAGGCCCGGGCCTTGGCCCGTCCCACCACATTAACGGCCAGGGTAGATTCAATGCGTAAGGTGTAAGTAAAACTGCCAGCGATAATAGCTAACAAAGTCAGCATCCATAACACCACAATCAGGGCAATGCCATGCTCCCTCAACATGGGCTTACTCTGGAATAGGCTGAGACTGAGCACGGCCAGGAAACGAAGAGTCAGAACCAAAATCAATCCCGGGGAGTCCGCCGCCCATTCCCATGCCACCTCCGATTACGCCCTCGGAGGGCTCCGCCCGAATCGGCACCACCAGCTCGGGCCACGCCCCATGCGGGGTATGGACTTCCAAACGAACTAATTGGGGCGGTTCCTGGGGATTTTCCCATTGTCCGCGCCACTCAGGAACCGTTCCTCCAACCGCCCGGCCAAAATAGGAAAAAGTGGCCGTTTTCACAGCTTTCAGCAAAACTTCTTCCTCCCGTTCCTCTACTTCTTGTTGGCCCGCTGGCCGGTAAGGCCACCAACGCATGACCAAGCGGGACTCGCCTCCCTCCTGAATCACCTCAAACATTATCCAATAAAGCCCACCAAGACCTAAACGGGTCAGAAGAGGCGCTACAAACTGCATGGTATTTGAGGTGCCGGCAAACGTCGCGACTTGGCCCCGTTCGGCATCACTGTAGAAAAGCAATTTTTGCTCCCGAATTTGACGCCGGAACAAACCTTCTATGGCTCTTACTTTCTCCACTACCGCTAGCCTTCTCTCAGTAGCTTCCCAACTTCGGGTCGATAGACGCAGAGCACTAAAAAGAATGACTAAAATCATCCCCACTAAAGTCATGGCAATCAGCAACTCCGCCAATGTAAACCCCTGGCGATAGCGCAAGGCCCCACGCTTCCGCCGAAGCCGGGGTAAAACCGCCCTAGAAGGGGCTTCTTTGAGGAACGCCGCGCACATGCTATAACTCTATCCAATTATATAAGGTTAATATAACCTGAGTTCCAGATAAGTGAGAGAAGTTTCCCGGAGCAGAAATTTAAAAGCACCCAGGGCCCGGATACGTTACGCTTTCCCGTCCTGCCTTTTCTTCTTCCAAGCCCGGGCTGCTATCCAAAATTGGCTGACGTTAACATAAATAAGCAAATTAAAAAGCCCACAAGGAATATTACTCAAGGAATGAGCATCGAGAAATTGCTAGCGAAGGCCCGCCAATTACAGGCCGCAAACCGGGTTCAGGAAGGCACCCAAATCTACCGCCAAATTCTGGCCGAATATCCTCATCACTCAGCCGCTCTTCTGGGCTTGGGCAACGCCGCGCTTCAAAACAAGGATTTTACCGCAGCTATCCAGTGGTTAGAGCGTCTGCTTGCGGTTATCGGCCCCAAAAAGCAGCTATTAACCACCCTGAGTATGGCCCACAGTAATCGTGGCTCCCGTCTGTTTGAGAAGGCCGCGCTGCCCCAGGCCCAGGCCCATTTCCAGCGGGCCCTGGAACTCGACCCTCGTAATCGGCTTGCCTGGCGCAATTTAGTGCTCGCTCAACTCCAGCAGGGACACAATCAAGCCGCCGTTGCCAGCGCCCGCCAGGCAAGCGGCCTCGACCTGCGGGATCATGAAATCCGTTTACTGCTAGCGCGGGCCCTCCTCGCTAACCAGCAATACCCCGCGGGACTGGGACTGCTCGCTATCCTAACCAATATTTCTCTGCCTGATGATATTGCCCTGGGCGTGGCCGAACAATGGCTGCTTTACCACCAACCAAAACGTGCCTGGGCATTGTTAGAGCGGCAACAAAATCTTAGCGCGAATCCTAAGGCATTGATATCCCGTGTCATGACTCTCGCCCGCCGCCATGGAGAAAACTGGCAGGCAGCCCAATGGCTGCGCCGCTGGCTTAAGCGCCACGATGCCCAGGAAAAACAATGGCTAACTTTCGCCCGCGCCCTCGACCGGGCTGGCGAGGCCCGAAAAGCCATAACCGTCTACCGGCATCTTCTGACGAACTATCCCGATGCCTGGCAAACGCGGCTAGGCGCGGCCCTCACCCTGCCGGTTATCTACCGCGATCGCCAGCACCTGGCTACCGCGCGGGGCCGGTTCCAGCAAGAATTGCAAGCCCTCAAGGACTGGCAACCGGCGAGTCCACCGCGGCTGGAGGATCTGCTCTGGTCCAACTTCTTCCTAGCTTACCAAGGTGGGAATGATTTCTCCCTGCAACGGGATTATGGTGATTGGCTCCATCATTGGGCCAGCCGCGCCCTGGATGCCCCTAGTCCAACCCGCCGCCAACATGCCAGGCCGCACCGTATCGGTCTGGTGTCAAGCGCTTTCCGCGACTGCACGGTGGGTCACTACTTTGGCCGCTGGCCGGGGAGCTTGCGGCAGGGGGGCTTTGAAGTTATCGTTTACCAATTAGGCCCAAAACGGGATCACCATACCCGGATCGTCGCCGATTCAGCCAGTCAATTCCGCTACCTGGACGGTCGCCTTGCCTCTTGCGGGGCCCAAATAGCAGCGGATCGGCTGGATGCCCTCATTTACCCGGAGCTGGGCATGGACGCCCGGCTGCTGGTGCTGGCCGCCCTTCGCTTAGCCCCGTTTCAGGGCTGTGCTTGGGGCCATCCTGTCACCAGTGGGCTGCCTACCATGGACATGTACTTCTCCTGCGCCACCATGGAGCCACCCGAAGCTCGGACCCATTACCGTGAACGGTTGCTGTTCCTGCCGGGACTAGGCACTAGCTATCCAGCTCCGCCTGAACCTCCTCTTGCCGATCGGCACGACCTTGGCCTGCCAGAAAAGCGCACGCTCTATCTCCTGCCCCAGTCGCCCTTTAAAATTCACCCGGATACCGATACCCTGGTGGCCCAAGTGCTGGCCGAGGATAGGCAGGGAATGTTGGTACTATTTACCGGCCAAGATCGCCGGGTTACGGACAAACTGCTAACACGCCTGGGAATGGCCTTAACCCAAGCGGGGGCTAACCCAAAGCGCCAACTGCTACTGCTGCCCGCTACGTCTCGCGTACGCTATTTACAAATCAACCGCTGCTGCGATCTCATGCTGGATACGCCCCATTGGTCGGGGGGCAATACCGCCCTGGATGCCTTGGGTTCCGGGCTTCCTCTCATTGCTCTGCCCAGCACCTACATGCGGGGGCGGCAAAGCGCAGCCATGCTAAATTTGCTGGAACGCCCTGAATTGATTGCCCAGGACGCCGGAGATTATGTCCGTAAAGCGCTCCAGTATGGCCGGGACAAAGAAGCCAACCAAGCCTTGCGGGCGCAGCTTTTAGCCCGACGCGATCGTCTCTTTGTCCAGCAAGCGCCCCTTGATACGCTAACCGCCTTTTTTAAATCCTTGAACTAATAAACCATCGCTACCCATGATCCTTCTTCAACTTTTGACCGCCCTCTTTCTCCCCTGGCTCCTGGGCGTGGCCTGGTTAAGAATCGGCTGGTCGCGGACCACCCGTGGCGCTGGTCCCTTGGTGCTGGGCTATGCCTACCTATTAGGCATGCTGGCTACCACACTCATAATGCGCCTCTGGGACGCAGTGGGGTTAAAGCAGGCTTTTTGGCCCCTTGCGGGCCTATTTCTGGCCTTGACCCTAGTAGGATTTTGGATGAGCCGCACAAGCACCAGGCAAAGTGATGGATACGTGGATAATAGCACCGTCCATTCCTGGGATTCCTGGCAGACAGGGCTTTTTGCCCTATTGCTTGCCCTGCTTGCTATCCGTTTTGTTAACCTGGGGCTAGAGATTCTTTGGCGCCCCTTATATCCTTGGGATGCCTGGACCACCTGGGCACCCCGAGCCCAGGTGTGGTTTGCCCTAAAAGAGCTAGTACCTTTCGTCGACAGTACCACCTGGCTCCATCACCCCAGCAGGGACATCTATACCTTGCCGGCCTGGTCCTATCCCGAAACCGTTTCCCTTATCCAGCTCTGGATCAGTCTGGCCCTGGAGCAATGGGACGACTCCTTAATTAATTTGCCCTGGCTATTTTGCGCCGCCGCGCTGGGGCTCGCCTTCTACGGCCAACTCCGGCTTTGGGGCCTGGCGCCCCTGGCGGGCCTGCTCGGCAGCTACCTGCTGCTTTCCCTGCCGCTCCTCAATACCCATACCGCCCTTGCCGGCTATGCCGATTTATGGCTCGCAGCTACCTATTCCCTGGCTGGAATGGCCTTCTTGCAATGGCTGCGCAACGGTGATCCCTGGCAGGGCGGGCTGGCGCTGCTGCTGGCCCTCGCCTGCCCCCTCATCAAGCGGGAAGGACTCATCTGGATGTTCACTTTTCTGCCCCCCCTTCTCATCGCCTGTCTCCCCTTCAGGACACGACTATTGGCCGGGGCGGGAGGAGCGGCGCTGCTTGCCATCTGGTATGTAAGCGGGGGCATTCGGATAGGGGAATTCCAGCTTACCCCGGACGTCATTCAGATACCGTCCCTAGGACGTTTTGAGATTTTACTCCAGGGAGGATGGGAGCCGTTCCAGCAAAATCTGCTGGTGCTGGATAACTGGCACCTTCTCTGGTACTTGGTCATCCCGATAGTGATTTTTTCCATACCCCTTATGATCGCCCGGCGCCAGCGCTTGATTGGCCTCACCTTTATCGGCAGCGGCTTAGTGGTTATTTTCGGCACTTTTTTTCTGACCGACAATGCTGCCTGGGCTGAATTCTACACCAGCATCAACCGGATACTGCTGCACTGGGCGCCGCTGCTGCTATTCTATGTGTTGGTGTTGCTGCAAGCATCGCACCCGGGACAACCGCTGAAGCAATAATATTAGCCGGGCAACACGACGGGGCCCTGGATAAACGGGTTAATGATAGTCACTCCGCCCAGTTGCTGTTCATGTTGCAAATCTTCAGTCAACAGATAATTGCTGTTAACCTGTTGCGCCGCCGAAACGATAAGGGAGTCCCACCAAGAAAACTGGTATTGATCTTGAATTATCCAAGCACTCTCAATAAGCCCTTGATTGATACTTATCGGCTGCCAGGCGATAAGATTGCGAATATCTGCCCGCGCCTCCATAGAATCCAGCCCGGGGTTAAGCTTCTGAGTAACGGTCACATAATATTCATTCAATACCTGAAAACTGAGCTGTCCTTTTCGCAGCCGCCATAATTCAGCAAGCCACTTTCCCGAACGTGCCTGCTTTTCAGGCTCTGAAGCATCACGAAAATAAACCAGGATATTAGTATCAACGAAGCAGATCCCGGTCATCGCAGAATTAAAGCGGAAAGATAATCATATTAATTAAAAAATAGAGATGGAGGGATACAAGCCGTTCGAAGCGACATTCACAAGGAGTGTAAGCGGTTAGGTTTGGGGGAACTTGGCCTTTGGCGGCCGTATCGGGCTGGCGGTGGATACGATTAACGGGGGAATGTACAAACTTACGCCCGAGCAACTCTCGACAGAGCTGGCAGAAGAAGCAAAGGCCGTTGCCGTTGATGACAGCGATCAACTCTATCTAGCCGTGGTGCTGAAACCTCATCCTCGCTGGGAAAAGATAGGGGTTTTAAATCCGTTAGCGGGTCATCCATAAACGAATTCCACGACACATTGAGCCCGTCCAGGCGGACTCAAGCGGGCAAAAAACATCTACCAAACCTGATCACCGTTCCCGCCAGCGCCCCCCTCCTTCTGGGCGGGCCGGTTCCGCCGCTCCTTTTCCAACAACGCTTCCAGCATCGCTAGCCGCTGCGTCAGCCGGCGCAACTTACGCTCCTGCCGGGAACGCTCCAAGTCCATGGTCAGCATTTTAATCAGAAGCAACCCCATCCCTAGCACTACCGCCAGAATGGGTGGGTAAGCTACGCCAAATAAAGGCGCCACCGTATCGAACAGGCGGGGGAAAGCACCCAATACCACGACCATGGCGGCCACCACTAACCACCAGATAGCATAGGGGCCATGTAAATGATCCCGGCGTACCAAGAAAAGAATCAGGCCAGCAATCAACAGCCCAATCAGGGTGGAAGTCCACTGGTAATCAATCATCGCTGGGCTACCCGCCGCTTCCCATTCATACCTACCTTGGCGAGGCATAGAAGGCTCGTTTGCAGCATATATTTTCCCACCACCAGCCAGGAAGGAAATACCCGCGAGCCGCCATGGTCCCGCTCGCGCATAGGCACTGGAATTTCCCGAAGGCGCAACCTAGCATGGCGCAGCAGCAATAACACCCCCACATCCTGATAATCAAGTAAGGTGGCATCGGGAGCAGCCAGCACTTTCATGGCAGCCTCGTTATAAGCACGGAAACCGGAAGTCAAATCCTCAATCCCCAGTCCCGTCAGTTTTCGAAAATAACTCCAGGCAAGCTGCCGGGCGCGGCTGCCCCGCTCAGGGCAAGCACCGATCACCACGTCTACCTCTCCCGAAACCAGCGTTGCGAGCAGCAAAGGGAGATATTCTGGCAGATGCTGACCATCGGCATCCATGGTTAATACCTGCTGATAGCCGGTCCTCAGTGCATAGCGCATACCCGCCTGAGTCGCGCCCCAAGCCCCCAGATTGCAGCTCAGGGGCAAAACGGTGGCACCGGCGGAGCGGGCGATACAGGCAGTTTCGTCCGTGCTGGCATCGTCAATCACGACCACATCTCCACCCAAATGCTCTTTGGCTGCCTCCACTAGGCCGCCAATGGTTGCTGCTTCATTATGGGCCGGAATCAAAACCGCAAATCCCGCCAAAACGGGAAATGATTGAGAATGTGAGTGCATAAGAGTATGATTTAACAAAAAAAACGCCAGCGAATGCTGGCGTTTTTCTCCTGCTGGCAGGAAAATTGGGCTTTTTACTTAAGGCTACCTATAAAAGCCGCTACATCGGCAATGTTCTTCTCACTCATAGCCGCCGCATTAGCGTTCATGATAGCGCCAGGCCCTTCGCCTTTCCGCTCGCCACTCTTGAAGGCATGGAGTTGCTCGGAGATATAAGCGGCATCATGGCCCGCCAATTTTGGGAACATGGCGGGGTTAACACTCTCCCCTTTTGGCCCGTGGCAAGCCGCGCATCCGTGCTGAGTATAGTACGCCTTGCCAGCCTCAGCATCACCATCACCCTCAGCCATTAATAAGCCCGAGGAACAAATCAGAGCCGCGCTAGCTACTGTTAACAGAGCTTTTTTTAGCATTTTTTCTTCCTCCACAATTTATCTTAAGGAACTAGAAATAAATCCTTATAAGTTTTATTGCTATCAGGTGTTCCAAATACACCTATAGAGATTTTCCCCGAGAGTGGCGCCAATGTAAAGCAATCGTCTCAAAACTTAACCGGTAGGGCGGGATGCGCTACGCTTTCCCGCCCTACCTCACAGCAGCTTACCCATTTTTTCCAAAAAAATTCTTTTATCAAATTTCCGCGCCTGCATTTCACATGCTTGCCGCATCTCTAACGCTCGCCGGGGAGTCAGCGCACGTACCGCCGCGATAATATCTTCCGGTGAGGGCTCCGGGCCAACCAGTAGACCCGTTTCCCCATCCACAATAGTCTCCAACAATCCTCCTTCCGCCGCTCCTATCACAGGCTTTCCCGCCGCCATGGACTCCACGGGAGACATGCCAAAATCCTCATCCTTCGGAACATAAAGCGTAGCAATGCAACGGCCTATCAATTGCCTTAGCTTATCTTCATCCACCAGGCCCGTGAAAGTAATGTTTTCCGCCCCCCCGGCAAGGCGCTTCAGGCGGCTAATCTCAGGCCCGCTGGAAGCGATGATGAGCTTTTTATCACCCATCTGAAGAAAGGCCTTAACGATAAGATCCACGCCCTTGAGAAAATCCAACCGGGCGGTGGAAAGGTAGTAATCCTCCTGCCCGCCCCAGGTAAAGCGTTCAACCTCACAAGGAGGATAAATAACGGTAGAAGGCTTACCAAGATAATGATGAATACGATTTTTGACGTTCTCGGAATTGGCAATAATAGTATCCATTTCCGCCACCGCCTCCTCATAGCGAGGCCGTAAATAATCAATCAAAAATTGCAGCACGGGACGTTGCCAGGGAGGAATTTGGGCAAGGAAAAATGTTTTTTTATCATAAATAAACCGGGGCGGCGTATGGCAGTAAAAAAGATTAAAGCCATTTTGGTGGTTCCTAACCGCCAAGGGCGCCACCACGCCACTATAAATTACCGTATCATAACGAGACAGAAATGAAGTTTTGTGTTGGAAAGCCTTAATATGCTTTAGGGTGCGCCACCCAATTAGGCGGGAACTCACTTCCAAATCAAAAACCCGAAGGCCCTCCAACACTTCCCGCCCATAAGAAGTGTCCTGCCAGAAACCAAAGCCAATATCCAACCCCAGTTCCTGGCATAGAAGCAACACCAGCCGCTCGCCCCCGCCACGAATTTCAAAGAAATCATGCAACAGGATGGATTTTGGGCTACTCATGGAGAATCAGAACAGTCCTTTGAGCCATTCCGAACGAGAAACAACAACCGAGTTACCTCGGAGCGTTGTCGCGAATATTCCATTAATAGACTACGGGCGGGATCATTAAGCGATAAACCTTCATAACGGCTCCAAGCGGCAGCATGCTGCTTTTTAATTTCCGCCAGGGGCAACCGTCCAAAGTAGGCATTAAGGCCCAGTTCATCGAGCATTTGCTCGCAGCGCTTCTCAATGGTCTGAAACCAGGACTCAGCATACCGCTCCGCCCACTGGCCCGAGGATTGGGGCTGAATCAGCGGACCCAAATCATCTATTTGCCGGGAATCCAGATAGCCCGCCTGGGACAGTTTTTCCAGACCTAAAGCGGGATTGTCCCGGAAATCGGCATCGTAGGATAAGGATAAATCGCTGCACCGGCGACCCATAAGGTAGCTCAGTTTCCAAAAATAATAGTGCCGCTCATAGAGGGATTGAATCCCCGGATCAGCCAGGAAAGGAAAATATTCCGCTAGGGCGACAGACCATTCCAGTAGATCGTATACATGGCCTTGACCCGGATTATCCGCTGCTTCCGGCGCCAGATGCCGAGTCATGGAGAAATAGGAATCGCGGCTATCCCGGTAGAGGTGGACAATCCTGGCCGTGGGAAAATGGGTCCGTATCCAGGGCAGCCGGAAATCTATCCGGTTAAACTGGAGTACGGGAATTGCCGGCGCCGCGCTTTGGAGAAGAGATTGAAGATAAAATTTTAGCTCATCCCAGGATTCATGGGCTTCTAGCAATAGCCGGGAAAGGCCAAATTCGGGTTGGTGTCTGTTCTCTATAAGGGGCAGCTGATTTTGATAGCTGGCCCAATAACTCTGGACGCCCCGATGGGAGTCCATGGGCAAAGTATAGCGAATATGGGCCAGCAAATTATCGTGGCAAGGTTCATAGTAGGCATGGTAGCCCTTGGCCTGATCAAAAATATGCCACAGCAAAGTGGAACCGCTACGGAAGCGGGCAGTAATAAAAAGAGGGACTTGTTTTGACATAAACGCTTGCATAACCAGGATAAACTGTGCCCAGCTACCTTACAATCGGAGTTGGCGGCTTAACGTTCGCGACCGGGGCTAATCGCCCCATGAGTGCCTCATGCGCCGCTACGCTTAGTAACCCGGCTAGGGGGTCGTCATACATCCCTGTATTCCTTCTAAGCGCTCGGCCCGTAGCCAATTGAGGGCAATGCCGACCTGGCGCTCATCCGGGTTGGCCGGATCAAGGGATTGGGGGGAAAGAGTCCGATTCACCTTGAAAACCAGCCGAACCAGGCCGCGGGACTTGTCGGCGATAATGTTGACGGGAAGCAGGCAGCGATAACGTCTTACGGTCGTTTCCCTGGTTCCTTCTGTTATTTCCAGTTCCAGGGGAACGCCATGGGCGGTAACCTGCAAACTACCTAGGATATCTAATGCCAGAGCATGGACGATCCGGAATTCAAGCATCCACTCCTGACCCCCCTGAATAGGCAAGTCGATAAAAGATTCCGTTCCGGGACCCGACCAGCGAAAAGTTGAATTATCGGCTGGCGCCCGCTCCCGCCTATGCCATCCAGACCCTAATAAAGGCTCTTGGAGGGAAAGATAAAGACTTTCCTGGGCTAAAGGTCGCGCTTCCAGATGATGCCGATAATGACGGTCGAGAAGCTGGTTGACCAGAGCCGGATTTTTGGCAAACGTTCCAGGAACCACTTCCCCTGGCCGGGCGTAACGCATCAAATCCCCCAACATGTCCGCCACGCGATCCTGGAAAAGACGCTCCGCCTCTTGGTACAGGGCCATATCCAATTTATTACAATTGAGCACCTTCTCCCGCACCTCTTCCGGCAAATCATCACTATTTGACCCGCCCGGCGCTACCCGCAGCTTTTGAACCTGCCCCACGGGCGGCCAGCCAAACGTCCAGCTTAGCAGCGCCATGGATTCATCAAAGCGCTCGGCCAAACCCAACCAGGCGCAGGCATGGAGCATCCTTTTAGCCCGTTCCAAACGCTGCTCAGCGGATAGGGAAACTTCATGCTCCAGCACCCATTTATCTACCGCGGACCGGGACTCGGCGGATAAAAAAATTGGGCCTGTATCGGGATCGTGCCGGAGATCAAAGGAAAGATGGCGGACTTGCATATCGCTGACCTTTTTCCTTGTTTCCGGGGAATCGAGAAAGTCGGAAAAAGACATAGCGCGCTCTTTTACTAAATGATGAACCCGGGTGCCCGACTCCCGTAAAATAAACCGATAGGTGGAAAGCGTAAGCGACAGGGGGTGGCGCAGCATGGTGAGATAAAGGGGCGGTTCCGGTAAAAATGGTTGCAAACCGCCGGCACCAAAATGGCCCCGGAAAAACCGGTACTGAGGAAGCGACTCTTGGGGCAAGGTAACCAGCTCGCGCCATAATTGCGCAGGGCAAATATCATTGGCGTCAAAGCGGGCATCCAGCAGCGGGATCAGGGTCGTTCCCGCCGTTTTTGGAATATGGATGAAATAGAAACGGTCGCTGAAATTCAGCATAATCCGGGAATATATTTCTAATAAATGTCAGCTTTTACACTAACGCTGTAACAAAAGATTAGTAAAGCCGCAGGACAAAAGCTGTTGGCGGTTGATGGGATGAACGCCGCTGTTTGCAAGGTTAAAGATATTAAAGCCAAACCCTTCCACCATATCAATAAAACTGTCCAGCGGCATGCGGTTTTTAAAGCGGTCAGGCGAATATTCAATAATCACTTTGATATTTCTGGAGCGATGGATAAGTTGGGACATGCCCTTCAGGCCCAGGGGCTCCGAACCTTCAATATCCATTTTCACCACATCGGCGGTAAAATCGGAACCCAAAAATTCATCAAGGGTAACCACGGGAACGGTAATTTCATCCATGCCTTTGTTTTTAGACTGCTTTTCCGATACAAAAAACGACCCTCCCCCCATTTGATTGGGAGGAAAACGAAGCACCATTTCTCCTGCCCGATCCATGACGCCCTTATTGAACAATTGCGCTTTGCCATTGCGGAACATTCCATTCGCTATGAAACTTCTTTCAACCAAGGCGCACAGCCTTGGGTTTGCCTCGAAGGCCATGATTTTGCCCCGTTCTCCCACGAGAGGCGCGGCAATCACCGAAAAATAGCCCAGATTCGCGCCAATATCGAGCACCGTATCCCCTTTTTTTATCAAGCTAGTAAACGTCCTGGTAATATGGGGCTCCCATCTCCCCGTGCTGATGATATGAGGCGCGATACTGATGTCATCAGTAAACACATACAGTTTCGAGCCATTGGCAAGGAAAGTCAGCGCGGTATGGTCGCCAAGGTAAAAGGTGCGGGTGTCGAGCAGCTTTCTTACCTCTTCTCGCAGCTGCTTGTTTTCCTCTAAAAGCTGATTAAGCTTGCCTTCGATGGAGTAAGTATCGGTAGGCATTTTAGTCCGCACGTGATTCCATAGCTGCAATATTTTCTTGGTTAATCGTTCCACGCTGATATCCTGCATTAGGGAGAGGAAATTTTGAGAAGCTGATTCGCCTTAAGATTGGAGTGGGTCGTCACCTTCCCATCTGGCCAGTAGATCGTTGCCTGCTTGGCTTGTGGAGATTTTCCCAGGCCAAAGTAAAGACGGTAATGCCCCTGGGAAAAGTGCGCGCCCTCCGAGACTCCCACCTCGCGCACCTGAACGCCCTCATCCGTTGAAAGCTCCACCCGGGCGCCAATGGCGTTCCGGTTACCCGCTGGACCCACCAGTTCAAGCTGTAACCAATGATTTGCGGGCGGCTGGCCTTGGTAGAGCCGGGTACGGTACCAACGCCACATGGGCCGCAAGGGCCAGGCTACATCCTTGCGCGCTAGCCGCCATTCTTGAAGCGTTTGGCCCTGTTCCTCCGCCTGCTGCCGCCGCCATTCCTGCAGGATTTTGAAATAGCCTTCCGCAGGGAAAATACCCAACGTCATCAACACATCCCAGGCCCCGTCATTATCAGCATCGAACCAAGAGCTTACGCCATTTCTCGCCCTCTGGGCCAGCTTCCAGCCGGTCCATTCCCTAGCGCGTTGAAAGCGCCCGTTTTCGGTTTGATAAAAAATGCCAACGGGCAAGCAATGAAAATCCAGCTTGCCATCCAGATCCACATCAACCCAGCTTGCCGACAGACAGCCCCTGGGAAGCCCCCATTGCTCCATATCCCGGGGCTCCAGCTTGCCCCTATTGTTCACCAACAAGAAACTCTCATGGCGGTATTTTTTACGGGCCGTGACGACATAGACATCCTGATCCCCATCGGAGTCAAAATCCCCCAGAGCAAACTGCATCACGCTGCCTGTAAACGGCCGGGAAATAAGTTGCCGTTTAAACGTCACCTTATCGTTGATAAAGACCGCAAGCCAACTATTGCTATCAGTATATAAACCAAAATTAGGATCTTGATGGCTACCGTCGCCATTGAGATCGGCCAACAAATCCATATCGCCATCCTGATCCACATCAAACCAGACGAATTGAGCGCCGGGCCTGGTCGCCAGGCCATACTTTCTAGCAACCTCTTTGAACCGTCCCGTTGAGTCCTGCGAATAAAACTGATTGGGACCGCCCAGGCAACCCACATAGAGTTCCAGGCGATTATCCCCATTAATATCCACCCAGGCGGGCCTATAGGTTCGGCAGTTTTTTTTCTGAATGCCCCGCTCGATGGCGACATCCCGGTAGCGGCCGCCGCCGTCGCTGAGCAGGAGTTCATCGGAAGCGATGTGGGGCTGCTGGAAGCGATCGAGGGCGGCCCGCAGACCGCCGGTGGACATAAAGGCATCCAGCCACCCGTCGCCATTCAACTCTGCCCAGGCTACCCCATGCCGATCACGCCAGCTTAGGACAAAATGATGTTCCTTGGGATGGAGGGCATGCTGCCCCACCTTCACCTTGTTTAAGGGCAGGGATGAATCCAGCGTCACCTCGAAGGGCAAGGCAATGTAAAGGGTATCAAGCACCAACGTACCTTGGGGAGCGATAGAAAATTGGACCTTGGTCCAAGTCTCGCCAGCTTCCGAAGCCAAATTGGTGATATCCGCGCTAGCGTGCTCAGCCCAGTAAATCTGGATCGGCGAGGGCTCGCCGGTGGGAGAAGGCACCAGAATGCGGCCGGAAACCGTTCCCGCCTCGCCTAATTCATGGGCTCTAAAAATTAATAACCGCCGCCGCCGATGAATGTAGAGGCCGGGTTCCTTCAATGCGGGATCGGCGTCCATATCCTCCAGGTAGGGAAACGCTCTTGCCTGATCCAGACCCAAGCGAGTCAGGGCATCGGTATAATTTCCCTTGCCATCGCCCAACAGCAAATTCTCGCGGGTATAATGGCCGGTTGTATAAATATCGAGGATATCATCGCCATTGATATCGGCCACGCCCACATCGAAAACATCGTGGGGAGAGGCCAGTTTAATTTTTTGATAAGACTTAACCGCAAAGGACTTTTCCGCAACCGGCTCTTTCGACTTAACGGGAATTGGTTGGCTATTTTCCTTGGCAAAAAGAATTAGACTAAAAAATAAGCCGCTCATAAGAGACGCTGTTATAAAAGATTTTATCATTTTCTAAATTGTTAGCCTCAATATCCTCTGTTAGCCTTCGACGGGCTTTAGGGCGATTGCCCGCAATGCGAAACCCCGCTTATCGCTATCATTAGGATCTCCGCCTAGCTCGGCCACCGACACGGTTTCAGACACGTGAAAGCTTAACCTTAAAAAAGGCTCTTCGGTAGATTGGCCATTGACTATCCCCTGGCCCACCCAGCCACTACCCTTCTTTCTTCCTGTTAAGGAAATAGGACCGGAAGAGGTGTGCACTTCCAACTGACGTTGGTTCCGCCAGGTCATGAATCGCAATAGGTGGATTGTTACTTCGTAATCGCGCCGGGGATCAACCGGCGCATCAACGGTAGAAACCAGCTTTGGCCCCGACCAACGGTGAGGCGTTTCTCCCAACCGCCCATGCACATCCGACCAGCCTGTTCCCTGGAGCCCCCTGGAGGCATCCCAATCCCAACTTTCCTGCTGCTCCACCCGCATACGTTGGGCATACTGAAATAAGCAACTCTCCCATAAAACCTGCTTTCTCTCATTCGCATAATCCAGAGCGGTCTCCACGGGCATAGAGAGCATTTCTGGCAGATTAAATTCACGGGCTAAATCACCTACCAGAAGAGTCTTCCCATGACGATATAATGCCATATCCAGCTGATTCTCTGCTTCCAAATGCTTGAGCACTTCAGCGGATACCTGCTTGCTATCTCTTTCCCGTTCTCTCCGCTTGACCGCATCGAGTTCAGGAAGCGCGGCCAGTTTATGGCACAGCAGAAGCATGGAGACCTCATAATATTCAGTCAATCCCACGAAAAAAAAGTTATTGAGATTTTGCTTGGCCTCCGCTAACAATAGGGGCGAGGCCAGATCTTCAAAAAATCTATCCGGCGGAAGGTTTAATATGCCAGTGTGCGCCCAAAACTGGCCTACTCCAAATTTTTTTCCGATATAGCGAGTCTGGAGGTTGCGGAATAATTTGCGCCCCTGTTTATGGCGCATGAATTCTGCTAGCTCCATTTCGCTAGCAAATTTATACAATCCCTCGGTCGGCGTTTTACGAATATGATGGTACTGGGACATCACCCTGCTAACAGGCTCCCGCAGGAAGGTCAACACTTTAAATTCCGGGCCAATCATTTTAGTTAAGTTAATACCAAAATGGCCACGAAATAATTTCAACCTCGGCATGCGTGGCTGATATTTAAAAAGCTCCCGCCAGGTAGTTTCAAAAACAATGTGTTCTAAATCATATTGCCGCTGAAGAAACTGGGTGACAGAGGTTCCGGCTGTTTTCGGAATATGCAAAAAATGAAGTTTGGGCACTGTCGGCATGGCGGTAATACTATTTCTTAAATCTCAATAATTTTTTTAATGACTTAACTTTCGCATCCGCTGAGACGCTCCATGGCTATCCCCTTTACTTCCATGGAACGCCATATGGAAAGATAAAATAAAGTTTCTTTTAGACCTATCTCTTGGGGATAGAACCAAATTTCATAGCCTTCTTGGCTCTCTACCTTCACAACCTTAGAAGGTTTGCCAAAAAATTTTTGAAGAGCCACGGGAGGAATACGGTGCTTTGATTTTTGGGCGATGATAATGAACGAAAAAAAACGGAGAGCAGGGCAACCACTATCCCAATTCCAGAAACCATAAGCATTATTCCTCCATAACCAGGGTCTGGCGTCATCCGCAATAGCTCCCACATAGAAGGGCGTGCGGAGTGTTACCGGATAGGCTATCTGATAGGGGGCCAAACCACTGTTGCCAATTTCACCTTGGGAATGCAGTTCAGTCAGGGTATTGGTAAGCACAGTGAATGCCGGTGGCTTCGATTGCATCGCGATCGCTTTGGGAAACAATAATAATACCGCTACGGCAGCAACGCTTCCAATGAACAATCCTCTAAACCGCGGTGGGCCCGTTTCCAAACGCTCGAGAAAAACGGTATGGTTGCTTGCAATCACTAGCACCGCAATGAAGAAAATATAAAAATAATAGTGGGAAGCAAGCTTGCCGGTAACCATCATAGTCGTGGGAAGCAAGAAAACCGTGACCAAAAATAACACCGCCATGAAAAAATCTATAGGCTGTTCCCCTTTCTTATCATCCGATCGCCTGCTTGGCCACAACGTAGCTAAACACAACAGCACGGCAAACACCTGGACAGCAAGCAAACTCAATGAACCGGGATGCATGTACACTTGCCTCAGCGTATAAAATCGGTCGATTACTTCTTCCATGGAGCCGGGAAATTGTTCCAGAAAGTTATCACCGCGATGAATAGCTACGAAGGGCAAAAATTCCACAATAATATTCGCCGCGCCAGCAATGCCCAAGGAAAGGCCCAGTATCATGCCGCAGAGAATAAAGATCTGTATATTGCCTTTTCGCAGCAGTGCAAGGATAAGCCATGTCATGAATAAAGGCCCACAGACCCACGCCAGGAAAATGAGATCAGCATGGATAGCCAGCCCAAAAACCATTGAAAACCCCACTATACCCATTTCCCTAGCAGCGCGATCATCCAACCGCGCACAGATAAGCGGAGCGGCATAGAAGAGCATGGCCAAGGGCAACAACCCGTTATGCTGGGCAGGGGCTAGCCATTGCTGGGCAAAAAAAGGACTCATTGCTGCGCAGAGCAAACAGCCCAGCATAAAAGCGCAGGCGATGGGGCGTCTCCTGGATTCAGCGCTCCCATAGGCCCATAGCCATACAAGGGTCGCGCCATACAGCAATCCCAGATTTAATAATGAAAACAGAATTCCCCATTTAGCAAGATCCCCAAAAGCCAGCAAATAGGCAATGGTGGAGATAATGAGATCCGGAAAATAGCGTGGTGCTTCTTGCCAGCTCCAAGCAATTGGAATGCCATCAAAAATTGCTTGAATGATATCCTGCGTATAGCGAAATGTGCCTAAGGCATCAACATCCATCCCGTTTATATTATTCACGCTGTACGCTGCAAACAGGGCCGGCAACACCCATGCCCAGGACAACATTGCCTGCCTGGCGGGGGCATATTGGTTATAAATACTCCCTATCCTTCGATTGAATATCATTAGAACTTACTTTGGCAATAGGCGCTTAAAAGGGGCGGGATAATAACTCAAGATACTGGGCATTTCCCGCCATGTTTTTTACCAAGGCTGTTTACCCACCATTCTTTTGTCTCCGGCTAAGATTTTCCCTAACGCAAGTAGCTAATTCAAGATAGTCTTGCCGGGTCAACGCCCAATCAAATCGCTTTGCTTCCGCCTGGGTACTCGCCGCTAGGGCAGACAACCTGACTGGATCGCTGAGTTCCTCGATACATTCCTGCAAATGTCCTTCGTCAGGCTCGAAAATAGGAAGGCCACAACGATTCTTGCGCTTGGAGAAACTACGCGCCAGCAAGCCACTTCGCCCATGGCGGATCACTTCATTGATGGGGGCGATATCATTGGAAATCACTGGCATCCCATAGGCCAGGGCCTCGAACAAATGGACCCCTAGCCCTTCCCAACGGCTCGGGCAAAGACAAACGTGACAACTTGAAAACAACCGCCGGTGTTCCTCGAAGGGTAAATCCGCCACTATATGGGTCATTCTGGGATCATCTTCGATGATCACGGGCTCGGAGGCTTTATCAATGCACTGGCTCTTAATAATCAACCTAATATGGGGGTTCTTTACCTGCTTGAACGCCCTGAGGGTAGCCTGGATGGGCTTGCGGGTTCCCTGGGTACCCCCGTGGAAGAAAAAATAAAGGGCATCGGTGCGCTTAGTAGGAGAGAAGGCCGTCAACGAGGGCGCCAAGCCAAACCGGACATAGGGGGAGGCAATTCCCACTTTTCGGTAGTTCTCCTGCTCGCAGCGGGTCAAAGAATAGACAATATCATAGGCTTGTTTGACCGTCGCCACGTAATCCGGATGGAAAGCCTCCCACACGAAGCGCCCGATGGTCCGTACCCCCAACCTTCGAATAGCAGCAATGGCCTCGAATTGCATATTCATATCGCAAAAAAGCACATCCAGGGTGGACTGCTTGGCCCAAGCTACATATTCTTCGAGGGGCATATCATAAGCCGAACCGTGAGTAAGACGAGGCACTTGCCACTCCTCCCGGCTATCAATAAGATTGGACATGGCCGCCCTGGTCCGCGTGGGCCGGGCCAGTACGTAAGTATCATGTCCCGCCTCAGCGAAAATGCTCCGAATCTGGCGGGTCACGATCCCTTGCCCGCGATTGCACCAGTTACTGATAAAGCCGATATTCATTGAAAGTTACCGGCAAGAGTCATAGCCCGCGGCCTTTAAACTTTCTACCAAACCAAGCGTCTCATAGGCTGCCAGCCAACGGGGATCGTCTTGATAACAGGCTTTATCGTTTTCACGGACATGGGCTTCCGCCCACGCCACGACTTCCTCGCTCACGGGAAGGCCCATGTGCTGATAAAGCTGGATCACAGTATCCCGAGGATGAGCGCACAGTTCCTCGTGGCGCAATACGCGGAAGGCTTCTCCAAAGGCGGCACGGCCATCGTGATAAGCATGATCAAAAGTATATTTCCATAGCACCAGGCAACGAATCCAATTAGGGGCATCCGCCAGCTCTGGCCTTCCCTGCTGGGCGATGATACCCTCGAAAAATTCACGGAATTTCCAAGCGTTAAATTGATCCCGGATAGTAAAAAACTGCTCCCGGCTTGCAAGCTGCCCTAAACGTCTTTGTCCACGGCCATAAAGGTAGGAGGCCACCACCTGCTGGGGATGGCGGACGAGTAACACAAAACGGGCTTGGGGAGCCAAGGCGGCAAGTTCTTCCACTTTCCGGTACATGCGGGTGAATTTAATAACGCTATGTTCCCTACGCTCCACCATAAACCGAAGATAATCCCGGCAAAATTGGGGCAATTCTTTTTGCAACTCCAGGCCCGGCGCCCGTGGCGCGCCGTAGTTAAGAGCCGTCATGTCCACAGACTCCGGGTAGGAAGCAATGAAAGCTTGCTTAACTTGGCGGTGCTTTACCATAAAATCAGTCTCTTGGACCCCACTCCCGCCCCCAAGCTCGCCTATTTTACCTGCGGCAAAAGGCTCGTAATAAAGATCCAAACGCCTGTCCTGGGACAACACATCATAAACGATGGTCGTCCCTGAACGGCGCAAACCCTGCATAAACAATTTCATTCCAGTATCTGAACAAGCTGCCCGGCTGCCAACAAGACCCGCCAGGCGGCAATCGTCTCGCTATCTATTGGAATTAATAAAGCCTGGTGGTTAATAATTTCAACCGACCTTCTTTCCATAATAGGCTTACTTACCATTCGGCTTTCCGCATCCTGCCAGCATCTACATACTTTTCCCAGGTGGTAAGCTCGTGCTGTAAACTTTTTAACTTCTCCGGATAAATCCCGGCAAGGTTATGTTGCTCTGAAAGATCACTATCAAGAGAATACAAGGCTATGCTCGCCGGCCTTTCTTTCTTGGCAGGCCGCATGAGCATTTTCCAAGGCCCCTTACGAACCGCTTTTTTACCCTTGCTGCGCCAAAAAACTGTTCTTTCCGAAAGCTTGCCGCCTTCACAAAGCAGCGGCAATAAATTAACGCCATCGATTTTCTTTTCAGGCAACGACGCGCCCGCCATTGCCGCCATGGTAGGAAATAAATCCATGCTCATTGCAATCTCGTCAATCACCACATTTGGCTGGATTTTTCCGCGCCAGCAGGCAATGAAAGGCACCCTATGCCCACCTTCCCATAGCGCTCCCTTTTTCCCTCTCAATGGACCCGCGGAACCAATGGCGGGGCCATTATCGGACGTAAATGCCACCAAAGTCTTGTCTTCTATCCCTAGCGATTTTATCGTCTTAATCACCTCACCAACGCTCCAGTCGATTTCTTCAATGGCGGCGGAGTACAGGAATTTCCTGGATTTTTTATCCTCTCCCTGGATGGCGGCTAGTTGTTCCTTGGAAAATCGTTGCGCGAATCTCTTAGAAACATGCACCGGCTGATGGGGCATCGGATGAGGCATATAAAGCAGAAAGGGGTTGCTTTTATGCTTGCTAATAAATTGGACGGCTTCTTCAGTACAATACTGCGTCATGTCATCTAGATCGGGATTTAGCTCGATAATCTCCTCGTTCCTCATCAAGGGAAGAGGCGGAAACGACTTGCGCCAAGGGTGCATATCATGGCTGTAAGGAATCCCAAAATACTCATCAAAACCCTGTCGAGAAGGCGAAAAAGAGGGACGATCCCCTAAATGCCATTTACCTATCAGCGCCGTGCTATAACCCACCGCTTTTAACGCTTCTGCGAAAGTGATCTCTGCCAGCGGCATCGCCTTGGCCATGGCATAGCGTTGATCCTTTGGAATAATTTGAAGGCCCACTCTTTGCTGATAGCAGCCGGTCAAAAGCGCGGCCCGGGTGGGCGTGCATAACGGACCATTGCTATGAAAATCCGTAAATCGCGCCCCCCTTTTCGCCAAAGCATCAAGATTGGGAGTTTTTATATGCTGATTTCCATAACATCCCACATCTCCATAACCCATATCATCAGCGACGATCAAGACAATATTAGGCCGCCCCCTCTCTCTTTCAGCAACTAAGGATAGGCTATCAATAGGCCAGGATAGAGCCATCGAGGCACCCGCAAAACCAAGCGTTTTTAAAAAATGACGCCTCGTATAGGTGTATTCGTTCAAATTTTATTACTCATTAAACCGGTTATATGCAGAAAAATATTATAAGCTTAGAAAACTCCCGTAGGTTAAGTATACTTTAAAGGGTGTTTACCCCGCTCGATAAAAAGGAGGGGGCCAGATTTCCTTGTAATCGCAACGCAGACCCCTTACGCCTATTCGCTACTTCATGAATCATGCTTTTTTATTTTGCCTCGAGGCGGGCTATCTGGAACCCCAGTCCCTACTCCTGGCCCATTCCATCCGCCGCTGGGGCGGGCGCTACGCCTACTGTCCTCTTCACGCCTTCAAACCCCGGCAAGGTCCACCTTTAGCCCCAACCACGCTTGATGCTTTACGCACGCTGGGTGTGGCGCTGCATGAGGAGCCTCTCAACCAGGAGCATCGCTTCTATCCCTTCGCCAATAAAATCTATGCTTGCGCCAGGGCCGAGGAGATGCTGCAAGAGGAATTTTTGGTATTTTGCGACAGCGATACGGTTTTTCTTGGGGAGCCTGCCGCTTTTGACTTAAATCCCGCCTTGGATGCCACTCTTCAGCCTGTGGTTTTGGTGGGTCAGGGAAGCACCGGCCCAGACCACCCGCACGACGGCTTCTGGCGGCGCATGTATCAACTGGCGGGGGCCAAGCATGCGCCCTATGTCAACACCATGGAACGAGGTATTTCCATCCGCGGTTACTGGAATGCAGGTCTAATTGCGGCGCGGCGCGAGCAAAAAATTTTTAGGCAGTGGTTCGAGATCTTCCAGTTATTGATAAAAGCAGGCCATATTCCACCCTCGGGCAATATCAATAATCTGGACCAACTTTCCCTGGCGGCCACTCTGGCCCGGTTTCCGGAACGGATAGGCACCCTCGATTATCATTATAATTACTCTCTCCCTCGTCGTTCTTTTTTTCACGGCGCAATGGGTACCGCTGATCTAGACGAGCTAATTCATATTCATTACCACCGCTGGTTTAATCGGCCAGGGTTTCTTGAGTCACTGGAACCGTCCCTAGGACGAGATACTCTCCAATATCAGTGGCTTAAGCCTTTTTTACCTTTTCACCCCACCATAGACGAGCCCCTCCATGGAGAAATAGGATCTGAGATCTCGCGCACTGAACTACGGCAGCGTCACGGCACTTCCCGCCCGGATTACAAACTACCAGAATTAAAAGACAGCTAGCGTATGGAAAGCACAGCCCCTTCTCTTCTCCCTAACCACCCGTTAGGACAAGAGGATCAACAGGATAAGGATTCTCCCATCCCCTTATTCATTGTGGGACTGCAAAAATCCGGCACTTCCCTGCTAAGCCGTTGCCTGCAAATGGATGCCGCGGTCAGCAGTCCCTTTAAGGCTGAGGGCCACGATTTTTGGGGGGATGTCCCGCCCTTTACCCCAACCGCCTATCCCACGGGAACGCTTTACCAGGCCAAGGGGGGAAAACAAGGGCATCTGCTTGAGGCATCCGATATTGATACCACCATAACTGCCACGGTCCATGGCCGCTGGCATAGTCTTCCCTGCCTTACTCCCATTCTTCTCAATAAAAACCCTTATAACACCCTCCGCCTGGGGTGGCTACGGGCGCTATTCCCGCAAGCCCGAATCGTAGCCATGGTCCGGAACCCGCTAGCCAATACCTACTCCCTGGCCAAAAAATACCTGCCCCACCAGGGGCGGGGAAAGGCGCCTGAAGAGGGTTGGTGGGGGGTCAAGCCTCCCCAGTGGCGAGAGATCATCCAAGAGGACAAACTTGAGCAATGCGCCCGTCAATGGCTGACCGTCAACCAGCATTTGCTAGCAAATGCCTGGCACGTGGATTTATACTTGACCTATGAAGCTTTCTGTCAACAACCCCGTCTCTGGCTGCAACGGATTCTACAACTTTGCCAACCCCACCGTGTCGATCCACCGCCTATCGTGCTCCCCTTGCAAAACTGTGACGGGGAATATCTTACTGGCGCTCGCCTCCGCTCAAACAACCGCTATTTCCATGAGCGGGGCAATCTTTCCCTGCCAGCCCACACGGTTACGGAGTTTCCACCACTAACAGCGGAGCAAACCCGCCGTATTGAAAAGCTGGCCTGGCCCCTATGGCAAGCATTCAGGGAAATCCAGAAAAGCAAAATGCCGCCGGAAGCAATTAAAAAGCATACCCCCTAAACAGGCCGCTAAACTCCGCCGTTGCCATTCGTGCCAGCACCTCTTGTTTTGCTTTAGCGGGCCACACCGTTTTATACCGACGGGCATGGGGAGCCGGGCTGACTATTCGGATACAGTTTTCCAGCAAGGAGGAACTTACTGGGCATCCAAGGAAAGCAAATAATCGCTCCAGATGAGGTTTCGGATCCCGTACAAAATCTTCATGGCGCAGCAATAAAAATTGCTCCTCAGGCAAGTTAGCCTGAACCTTCAAGATACTAGAAGCATTGATAAAATAACGGTTTATCAAATGATCATCAATCATGCGTTGTTGCCGGTAAGCCATGGCGCTGAGGTTATCGAAGGGGTTTCTTATGACGCTCATGATATGCAGTTTTTCTGCAAAGCGTTCATAGAGTTGATCCAAAAGAGCCGGATTTTGGCTCAAAGCCCGGGATGTGCCACCCCCTTTTTTGTCCCCGAGCACCCGAATACGCGTGTATTGGCCTTGCCAGGCATGGGGAACACAATAGCGGTAACCCGTATTCAGCCAACCCTCCGGGCGAGAGTTTTTGCTCGCATAATGTAAAATCAGGGCTTGTAGCTGATGAAGTGGCAACTCGCAGCGCTCGACCAACTGCGCTATATTGAGTTCATTAGCAATCACGATTTCAGGATGGGCGTCCAGCAAGGCGCCCACCAGGCTATGGCCGCTATGGCCATGGCCCACGAACAACGCATAGCGTTCAACCTGATCAAAAAGAGATTCAGGATAATAACGAGTAAGCTTTTGGATAGCTGCTACATCAACAGTGGTCACGAGTATACTATAAAATATATCCTTATTACTTGCAGGGATAAATATTAACTTAAAGAACTCGATAATAAAGTACAAGCCATGAAACTAATTATTTGGGGCGCTGCCCTTTATGGACTACTGCTTCCCGCGTCCGGTTTTGCTGCCTGCGCGGGGGGCACCACTGCTGCCTGGGAAACGGAAGATCCCGGCAACCATTTACTCGTCAACGCAATGGCGGCCATGAGAGGCAGCGACTGCGGTCTTGAGATCCAACTGGGCGGGACCGAGGGTCCTAACGGCAAACGCTATGTCCAGGACTCCACGCCCAACCAGGAAACCCGTTATCGGGCCCGATTTTATTTTGATCCCAGTGGGGTTGGCATCGCCTCGGATGGTTCCGAAAAATTAAAATTTTTTAATCAACAGCAGCTTAGCCAGTCCTCTCTCCCCATCGGCGTGGCCCAAATGAAGCTGAAAGGCACATCTTCAGGTTATGCCATTCGCGCCTGGGCGCGATGGACACGGCCAGACAGTAGCGACGGCAAAAGACGGGTGACCCTGCCTCTTGAAAACGGCCCTAACATCATTGAAATTGAGCTGATTATCGGGAATGGCAATGGCGCTTACCGAATCTGGATTAATAAGTCTAATGAAGCCAACCCGGATTTTGAAGCTACCCATCTCAATAACGCCACCTATGGGGGTATTGATCGAATCCGACTCGGGTATCTGGGGGGTAATTTTACCCCGGCTGGAAGCCTCTTCATTGATGAATTCGTATCTACCCGCTCCAGCTTCATTGGTCCCTGACCACGTATTCGTCGAGCAAGGTAAGGCGGGAAAGCGCAGCGCATCCCGCCGAAGTCGCTTCCATTCATAGGGGGCTCCACTTTCCCGCCCTACGTATGCTTGCTCTATCGGTTCTAATTTAAGGGATTTTTTGATACCCCCAATAGCGGCAATAGTCCGCCATTAGTTCAAAAACCTGTTCTGCTTCTCCCACTAAGGTGGCATTGGTTTCCACCTGCCATCGGCGGACACGCTGAGTGGTAATCCGCTTGCCATGAAGCTGGTATTCCCGTCTACCTCCTGCCGCTCCATTACCTAAAAACTCACCAATATTCCCTATCCCCTGCAAAGGACACTTCACAAAGCGCTTGATTTTTTCAAAAGCTTGAGAATCCTGGCATAAATCTTCATAGCGAACAGATAGACAGTCTATTGTCGTCGCTATTTCTAGTTGTCTTTGAAACTCAGCATTTAAATCCGCCGCTACTAATGCTGGATTATAGGGCCCCCGCCATCGCCCATACCCCTCTTTCTGGCGGTAAAAAAGGGAGATATAAATATCCCGCGGGTCCCGACCCATAAGAATGACCTTCATCCCAGGAAATCGCTGATAATAGCACCGCCAGTTTTTGTGCCTTATTTCCTTGACCCCCCATTGCTGCATGGGTGGAAAGAGCTTGGGCAACAACTCTTCTTGCAGGGCAGTGAGAATAGGACGCTCAGTTCTGTTCTCTAACCACTGCTCCCGCAGCTGATCTAAATCAACCCCAAACGGTCTCAGCCTGTCGGCATCCCCTAATTTTAAGGAAAATTTATTACGGCTAAAATGAGGTTCTCGAAAGATAAATGAATGGGGCAAGGCAGTAAGCGCCTCGCTCAGCATGGTTGAACCGGTTCGCCGCAAAGCGGCAATATAAATAAAGGGTCGGGGAAAACCCACAGAAGAAGCAACCATAGCTATGAAAAATAGGCAGCGCGCAGGTAAAGATAAAATTTTCTTAGCCGAGGGCCAAACCAAGGAATTTGCAGTGGCCAGAGCCGCCATGAAATAGGGCGGCGGAGCTTCTTTAACCGAGCTATGAGAACCTCCTCCGGCAGGGCTTCCCGGGCAGGAACGAGCTCCACCCCACCGATGGCGACGCCTACCATGCGCATATCCCAGTAATAGCGTTCCCGGCGCACCGTCTTGGCGACCCGAAAGGCCAGCTGGATATGCCTGGCTCTGGAGGTGAAAATATGCCGGGAAATAAAGGCCCGATAGTAACGGGGGCACGAACCGCGACCGAAGGAACGAAGCGCCACCGGCTGGCCGTTGACGGTTAATTGCAGACTTTCCAGTATCGTCGGAGAAGCTGCATCCAGCACCAGAAAAGTCACTACGAAATCTTCCGCAACGCCCAAGGGGAACGCCAGGGTAGACACCCTGCCGGGGCCAGTCCAACGATAGAATATTCCCTTGGAGGACGCCTTCTCCCGGCCGTGCCAACCACTTCCCGACAGGGGCTCGGCAAAGGTCATACGAATAGGCGCGCCTGCCGGGCGGGTTTGCTTTGGCCGCTGATATCGGTAATGGCGTTTCAGTAGCTTATGGAGCAATAGGGGATTGGCAATCAAGGGGTCCGGCACTACCTCCCCCGCTCTTGCGTATTGCCGTAGATCCTCTCTCATAGCAGCTAGCCGCTCCTCAAACCGCTTTTCCGCCGCTTCATAGAGCGCCAAGTCCAACAAATTATAAGCGCAAATCTGCGCTTCCAAGGCGGAAGAAAGAGCCGCTCCCTGGCGAGAAGCCGAAGGCGCTACCATTAATTTTTGCACGGGCCCCACCGGCGGCCAGCCAAAAGTCCAGGATAAAAGGGCCATGGACTCATCGAAACGCTCTACCAAACCAAAGAAAACGCACTCCTGAAGTACGGCAAAAGCCCGCTCAAGCCGCTCTTGCGGAGATCGATAGACCACCTTGTGGCTATTTACCCACCGCTTGGCGCCGCGGGCGGCAGAAAGTACCGATCCCCTGCCTGGCTGGTAATGCAGCTCGAAACCCAGGTTGTTCACTTGCTTATTAGTCACCGCCAGGCGGGCTTTGGGGTGCCGTAAAAATTCAGCAAAGCTCATTTTTCTGGATTTTACCAGACGGTGTCCCTGAGTCCCCGGTTCCCGCAAAATAAATTGATAGGTGGAGAAAGCCAAGGGCACGGGATGGCGCAGCATGGTTATCCGTAGTGGTGGCTGCGGTAAAAAACAATCCAGCCCCTTAGCCCCAAAATGTCCTCGGAACAGGCGGTAGCGGGGTAATGTCTCCTGGGGAAGCAACAAGAGCTGGGGCCAAAGTTGCGCCGGACAGATTTCATCCACATGAAAGCGAGCGTCCAGATGGGGAATCAGGGTAGTCCCGGCGGTTTTAGGAATATGAATGAAATACAAGCGGTCTTGAGGCTGCAACATCTCTGGCGCCTATTGCTCTGCTCGCTGGAGAGATCTCAGGCCAGGATCTGGCCGTAGGCCGCGGAGAGACGATCGGCATAACGTTCCGGGCTGAAATACTCAACCCGGCGATAACCCGCTTCAATCAAGCGCGCCCTTAAACAAACATCTTCCTGGAGCGACTCAATATGAGCAAAAAGCCCATCTGAGTCATAGGGATCCATATAAAGGGCAGCCTCACCACATACTTCCGGCAATGAACTAGCATTGGAGGTAATGACTGGGCAGCCATGGCTCATGGCTTCCAAGGCAGGGAGCCCGAAACCTTCATAGAGAGAAGGGAAGGCCATGCAGAGAGCGTGGCTATAAAGGGTGCTCAAAACAGCAGAAGGCACATAGTCCAGTATTCGCAGGCGCTTGGACTCATCCTCGCCAAAGTAGCGCTTGGCCATCTGGAGTGGTTCTTCCCAAAGCCATGCCTTGCGGCCTACCACTACTAGAGGGAGATCATGCTGGAGCATGCTCATAGCCTTGATCAAAGTCGCCAGATTTTTTTTGGGCTCAATATTCCCTACGAATAGCACATATTGGCCCGGCGTCAACCCGTAATTCTTTAGGACAGAAAAAGACTGCCTTTTATGGGTGTTGGCCCTCTTCAAGGATAAGGACTGGTAGGTCACTACAACTCGCTCTTCAGGAATATCATAAAAAGCGAGAATATCCCTTTTCGAGCATTCGGAAACGGTAAGTACCAGATCTGAATCCCGCAGTGCATCCCGCACCAACCGGTAGAAAAATTGTTTGTTATCCAAAGTAGTATAGGGCAGACGCAGGGGAATCAAATCATGGATAGTGGTAACCATCCGGGCCCCCCGAATACGAATAGGCACGGGCGTAGTGGCATGCCAAAGGGCAGGTGGCCGCGGAAATTTAACCCGGGTCAACCTGCCCAACCGCAAATAGGTCTGGTTGGCCATATCATAAAGCTGAGGCAAATTATAGCAACGATGGATAGCAGCCCCGCCCGAGTCTTCCATGGGAATAACCCGGGAAATATCCACTGGCATTGCCCGTAGGGTGCGGCCTGCATGGGAGAGCATCCGCCATCCTCGCCAAAGTCGGGGATGGCGGGGAGCATGGTCCATGGCCTGATCAAACAGATGTACCTCGGACAGAACTGGATACCGGCTTTTAGGCACATGCCGATCCGTCAGCAAGGAAACCTGAGCCTGGCACTGGCTCAAGGCATTGAGCAAGGAAAGCCCATAGGTCTTAATCCCAGAACCCTGGGGCAACCGAAGGTTATAGGTATCTACCAAAATTTCGTGAGTGGCCAAATTCATAAATCTGCTATACGGTTATGATTCATCAAGATCAAGGATTTCCTCTCCCCCCATGGCTTTTTCGTAGGCATCTAGCACCTGGGGAGCCTCCCCAAACAGCCGGGTCCGGCCATGGTCCAGCCACAGGCAATGGGTGCAAATTTGCCGTAGCAAGGCGCAAGAGTGGGAAACCACGATCAGCAGTTGGCTATGCTGAATCATCTCCATCATCCGGGCCCGGCTTTTGGCTTTAAAAACTAAATCCCCAGGCGCCAGAGACTCATCCAGGATCATGATTTTTGGGTCTAGGATAGAGGCCACGGAAAAGCCGAGCCTGGCCTTCATTCCCGCCGAGTAGCTGCGCATGGGCTGGTCGATAAAATTACCCAACTCTGAAAAAGCGATAATATCATCCAAACGGCGATCCACCACCCGGTGGGGAATGCCCAGAAAAGAGGCATAAAGATAGGCATTAGCCCGGCCTGACAACTCCCGGTTAAAGCCGGCGCCAAAATTCAGCAACGGCGTCACTTCGCCACGAACCTGGACTGTCCCGCTATCCGGCGTCAAGATACCGGCCAAAACCAAGCATAAAGTACTTTTACCCGCTCCATTGTGACCCACGATTCCTAATGCCTCCCCCTCATGGCACTGGAAATTCACCCCGTTCAGTGCCCAATGAACCTGCGCCAATCCCTTGCGGGGAGACAGCAGAACTTCTTTAATCGAGCGACGCTTATGCTGTTGCAGTTGGTACCAAAGTTTGAGATTACGAACCTCAATTAAGGGAGGGCTGGCCAGATTCAGTTGACTTGGCACTTTTCCCTGACTCCCGGTCAAGGTAGGATGGCCTCCGGCCATCGAGTGCTTGGCAGGCCGCTCACTCACTAGAGAAATTTGATGACACGGCGGTCATAATAAAGATAAATACGATATCCCAAAAAGAGTAAAATTCCAGCCTCTAGGAGGAGTACAAGCCAAAAATAAAACGGCATGAGCTCTCCATAGAAAATACTGTCCCGGTAGCCACTAATCAGGATAGCAAAGGGATTAAGCATGTAGAGGTTAAACAGCTTATTACCCCATTCGGAACCGAACTCGGCTGTCAAAAGGCGCTGGATAAGATCGATACCATAAAGTCCTGGCGACAGGTAATAGGCCATTCTAAGAAAGTGGCTAATAAAGGGAGAAAGATCCCGGACCAAGGCACCTATACATGCCAGGGGCAAGGCAATCCCAGTGACAATGAGCAACTGCAACGCCATCAAGCCCGGCAGTTGAAGCAGCGGCAGCAAGTCGCCGCTGTGTTGGACTAACGCGCCGGATAAAGCGGCGCCTAGGGCGAAAACCAGAAGCACTATCATGCCGAACAAAAAAAAACCAAAACTCGAAAACACGATGGCAATCGGCAAAATAATAGTAGGAAAGGGCACCGACTTAATAAGATGATCCTTGGCGCTGAGCACATTGGTAGCCTTGGCGGCGCTCTCCGCAAAATGCTTCCAGGCGATCAGGCCGCAGAAGAGGAAAATCCAGTAGGGCTCGTAACGGATATTTCCCCGGCCAAGGATGATCACCATCACTCCCCAATATACCCCCATCAACAGCAAAGGGTCCAGCAGCCACCATAACCAGCCCAACCGCATTTGGGCCGTGGAAGACTGCAGCTCACTCAGGGTGAGGGATTTAAGAAGATCCTGGCGGGCAATAATATTAGTTAAAGTCGAAAGCATGATGGTGATGGCGCACTGCCCCGATTTCCGTATGCCGACCAAAAAAAGACAGTATAATGGGGGAATATTCCCACAACATCAAGTCGTGTGGAACTTTAACCCGGCTAAATTAACCTATCAACAACTCGCAATCGAAGCCAAAAGCTTGTCATATACCGCCAGCTAAAGCAGGCGGTCCCCGCACTCGAATAACTATGATAGTCCTAAAACCTCATATTCCAGCGGTTTCCAAATTTAACAGACCAAATTATGACTCAGAACCCGCGTCACTCAGACCGCAAGTTTTTTAAGGAAGATTTATACACAATCTTCTCCAGGATACCCTTTAAATATCCCCATAAGATGGTAAGCTAATGAAAATAAAAAAATTGCTTCGCTGCTCATTCGGAATACTGGTGTTGCTTGCAGGGGGGGAAATAGCCGCCCAAAACCTTGCTGGCGCTTCCTTCAAGCTATCCGTAAAGGATAATGTGGTCAGCTTCCAGGGAGAGGGAGCGTTACTGGGAGAAGTGTTAGCGGAATTAGAGCGGCAAACAGATATTAAAATTCATGTTTCCGACTCCGTGGCTACCGAGCCAATCCCCCTGTCTTTTGACGATTTTCCCTTAGCCGAGGGCCTAAAATTACTCTTGAGAGGAAGGAATTATATTCTCACTTACCAAAAACCCCTCCTACCCAAAGATCGAGACTCCCCTCCCAAAATAGCTGAGATTCGGGTTTTACCTGACGGGGAAGCGAAGGAAGTACCCACTGAGGCTCAAAAACGTGCCTCCCCGCAACAGGTTCCGCCCACTTCCTCTCAAAAAGAGAAGGATGAATCGAATGATATTGAAGAATAATCCGCTTCGATTACGTTAAAAAGGCAAAACAATCGCATAAAAACATGAAGAAACTGCTTGGAAAAATAAGACTCATTACTATCATACAGACCATGATAGCGTTCATGGCCTGTATGGCCCCCCTTGCAGCCCAAGGACAAGCCGCCTCTTCCCCAGACTCCCTTTGGGAGGATGCCGCCCCCCCGACTATCGCCCGACGGGGCCTAGCGGCGCCCGAAAGCTACTATCGCCTCCTGCGGGTCGATATTACCGCCCTGGAACGGACTCTGGGCCAAGCGCCTTTCGAGGAACGCCCCGGTGCAGAGATCATCCTGTCCATTCCCATGCCAAGCGGGGGATTTCAGCGTTTCCTCATCGAAGAATCTCCAATTATGGCTCCAGCCCTAACCGCCAAGTTTCCCGACATCAAAACCTACCGGGGCATCAGCCTGGATGATCCTCAGGGCACCGCCCGGTTTGACCTGACGCCCAAGGGATTCCACGCTATCTTCCATTCCAGCAAGGGAACAGTGTACATCGACCCGGACTCCCCGACCCAAGATGGCCTGCCAGAACTTTACCGTAGTTATTTTAAGCGGGACTTCAAACCGGCCCAACCCAAGAAGCGGGAATGTCAAGTGGATGAGACAGAATCCCCCGCAGAAATCCTGGGCTTTCGCCCCTCCCCCCTGGCGCTACGGCCTTCCGGCAACACACTGCGCACCTACCGCATCGCCATTGCCGCCTCCGGTGAGTACACTTGTTTTGTGACCACGGGTGATTCCCAAGCCTGCGCGGGTGGGGCGACGGGGACTAAAAATGATGCCCTAGCCGCTATTGTAACCACCCTCAACCGGGTTGATTTTATCTACGAGCGGGAAGTAGCGGTGCGGTTTGAGTTGGTGGAAGATAATGATTTGATTATTTATACTAATCGCGACACCGATCCCTACACCAATGATGACGGCCACACCATGCTGGGTGAAAATCAAATGAATTTGGATAACATCATTGGCAACGATAACTACGACATCGGCCACGTGTTTAGTACCGGCGGCGGCGGGGCCGCGGTCCCCGCCACGGTCTGCCAGGCGGGCAGTAAGGCCAAGGGGGTCACCGGCTCATCCCGTCCTCTGGGCGATCCCTTTGATGTGGATTTCGTGGCCCATGAAATGGGCCACCAATTCAGCGCCCAACACACCTTTAATGGCACCGCAGGCGCCTGTGGAGGTAAAAATGCCCGAAAGCCTAACGACGCCTATGAACCGGGCAGCGGCTCTACCATCATGTCCTATGCGGGCATCTGCGGCGAACAGAACCTGCAACCCCATGCCGACCCTTATTTTCATGGTCTTAGCTTCGACCAAATCGTAGACTATACGACCCAAAGCACGGGCAATAGCTGCCCTCTTATCACCAGCACCTTGAATCAGGCACCCGTCGGCGTGGATGCGGGGCCAAGCTACACGCTTCCCATGGGAACCCCCTTTACTCTCACCGGAACAGCCATCGATCCCGATGACGATCCCCTTACCTATAATTGGGAAGAATTTGATCTGGAGAAGGATGGCAATAGTCCCCTTTTCCGTTCCTTTCCCCCTACCGACGACCCTTCCCGGACTTTTCCCCAGCTTTCAGATTTGCTCAATAATACCTCGACCCTGGGGGAGCAACTACCCGCCGAAGCCCGTGAACTCACTTTCCGATTGACAGCCCGGGACAACCGGGCGGGGGGCGGCGGCGTGGATTATGATATGGTCACCCTGGAAGTCACCGACCTTGCCGGCCCTTTTAGGGTGACCGAGCCTAACAGTCCGGTCACCTGGGCCAGCAACACCTCCAAGCTGGTGACCTGGGAGGTGGCTAATACCGATCTCGCCCCGGTAAGCTGCGGCCAGGTTGACATCCTATTGTCCATCGACGGGGGCGACAGCTATCCCATTACGCTGGCTACTACCGCCAATGATGGCGAGGCAAGCATTATCGTGCCGGATAGTGCTACCACTCGGGCCCGCCTCAAGGTAGCCTGCGCGGATAATATTTTCTTTGGTATCTCCGATACCGATTTCACCATTACCGGGACTTTGCCGGATATCATCTTTGCTGATGGCTTTGAGTCCTAGCTCTTCCCGCCCTATGGGCGCGCTTGATCTTCTTGCGGGGGAGCTTGGTGCAACCAAACCTGTAACTGGGGCAGGGCACTCTCATCCTTTACGGGATCTTTGGTACCATCCACTGCTCCCCCAGTACCCACGGCAAAATCCAGCCACTGATCGCCATTCACATCGGCCGTGGCAATACCCCAGGTAAAGGGTAGCCCGCTAGTGGGAAGACTCGTATCTTGAAGCTGAGTCCAACCACCCTTGCCGTCACCGCGCAGGATAAACAGCCCATAGCCGGTTCCCTTTGTTTCCAAGCGCCCCCCTACCACTAAATCTAAATGGCCATCCCGGTCCAAATCACCTAAGGCAATACCTTCCGCTCCGCCAAGCATGGAGGGCATGACATCGGGCGTTCGCTGCCATGATCCTTCCTGGGTTTGCAGAAAAACCTCAGGGCCGTTGATACTGTTAGCCACCGCTAAATCCAAGCGGCCATCTTCGTTAATATCGCCCACCGCCAAGCCGCGGAAAAGCCCGCCAATCATGGGCCGGGGTAATCCTTTGGAATAATCCTCCCACTGCCCTTTGCCATTACCTCGCCAAACCCAGGGCCCTAAGTAATAGCTGGCTACCACATCTAAATGCCCATCTCCATCTATATCCAATAACCGCACCTGATTGGCCCAACCGCCGTTTTCCTCGGCTCCTGGCCCCAGGTGCTTAACGGTGGGCAAACCCTCGGCGTCACTTTCTTGCCAGGATTTACCGCTACCATCTCCCAGATAAACCGCAAATCCACCTTCATCGGAGGCGGCTACTACCAAGTCCAGAAAACCATCCTCATTAATATCCCCCAGGGCTAAATCTTCGGCTCCGGTCAGGGTATTTTCCCCCTCCTCTTCCAAACTTATCTGGTGCGACAGGGCTGGATTCAGCCTTTCGGTACTGGCTGTCCACTCCCCTTTACCATTGCCTAAATATACGAATATCCCGCCACAATGATCCGCTACCGCCAAATCAAGCATGCCATCCCGGTTAATATCGCCAAAGGCCACCCCCCCACCGCAAGAATCGGCGGGACCCAGCCCCTGGGAAGAATCTTGCCACCGGCCCTTTCCATCCCCGAGCCACACCTGAGCCCCATCACCCACGCGGGAGATAGCGGCTAGATCCAAAAAACCATCCCCATTGCTATCAATCATGACCGGGGTGCTTTTCCAGATGGGAAGGGGAGCCCTAGGGGGCAGCCCCTCTACCGCCAGCCGATAGCTGAGCAAGGGAGTTTCCGGAGAAGAGGGTAATGATCCTTCTTCGGCAAAAACCTGGGTGGCAAGGGCCATACCCATAATTCCACTCAATAGCCGCCGCTCCTTCATGATTCCCCCCCGTTCAACGGTGAGACATGCCGATACCATACGCCATCCACCTTGACCCATTCTGCAATCATACTGTCCTCCTCGGGTTGTAATTTGTATAACGTAGGGTCATTTAACTTCCGAGCATACACCACATTGACCCGGCCCTGATCACCACTGACCTCCACCCACTCAAAGCGGTGGGTAACATAGACAAACAGGGATTGTTTGCTTAAAAATTCGGCTTTAGAAACCTTGGCGCGATAGCTCGGTTCTAAAAAACGATAGATAAGATCCCAGTTTTGCGCTTCCTTGGCTTTCCAAAATTCATCCGCCCGCTGGGACAGGGCAGCTTCTTCTTCCACAGGCCGCAAATGGGGAGGTAGCTTGGGCATCTGCTCCCGTAACTGAGGGGGAACAGGATACCATTGCTTCTCCCTAATTTGCCAAGGCTCCCACATTTCTACCCGATCCGGCGATACTTCTGGATAATTGTAAGGTTGGGCAGTATAGTGCATTTCTACCCATCCACTGTTTCCGGCTACCGCCACCTTGCCTACCTCGGCGGATAAATATCGAAAAGGCCCTTTTTTTTCCCGAAAGGCGACAAACTGTTCCTTAGTCGCTTTGTTTCTCGCCTCGGAGGGTAAAAAATCATAGACCGTGGCCCAGTCTTCCTGAACCCGCGCTTTCCAGAAAATACTGGCCCGGGCCTTGAGAGCGGCTTCTCCTCCCTGACCCTCCTGACCCTGGGCAAACCCCAAACCCATAAAGAATAAACACAAAAATAAGGCAAAAAAATTATATCGTTGCTGCATTGAATGGTCCTATCTTCGGCTGAAGCGGAGGCGCTCACTTCTTTAATCCCATAAAATAAAAAACCTGCTTCATCTTCAACCAGGGATTGAAAGAGCAGGTAAAGCGATAAAACTTTATTTTTGAAACTATCGGCCAGAAAAACCGGATCTTTATCTCGCTCAAGCTATTTCATAAGCGCCCCAAAAAAAGATTTTGAGAGCTAATTTTTCTGGTTCTTCATTCCAGTCCTCTACTCTATTGCATGCAGTGATTGCCTCGTAGAAGCGGCTGATAAGCATAAAACGATTTAAATCTCTCAAAATCTTTTACCGGGATATTTTTTAAACCTCAAGAGTTTAAACCTTTGGCCGTTATGGCCATAAAAAAAGGGCAAGACTTCAAGTCTTGCCCCTTCCAAATTTTGGTTTTTTTATATTATTTTAATTTTGATTTGGCACTAAGTTTAGCGAGCAGGACGCTCCTCAATCGGCTCTTCTGCATCATAGGCGATAAAGCCGGGCAGCTGGCCTAGCATGTGGAGGGTAGAGCCCGACTCGGCCAAGCCTCCCGAGCCACCATTCTCTGAATCATCGTCATCATCGCCAAGGGGAATGCCTTTTCCAAACCCGTAGGTAGTTGCTAGCACGCCCATGATTCCCGCATCTTCGGTAACGATACTCTCATCGACAAACGGAGTCCGTGGCGCATCCGGGCGTTCGCAGACACTACTCTTCACGCCCTTGACTTTGAAACGGGCCACATTGGTGCCGGAAGCGCTGAAATTACGGCCATTGTTCTGAACACCGCTGAGCAGTAGCTGGTGCCAACTGTCAATACATTGGTAAGCTCCGGTAAGCTTTACTTCCTGCTCATTCCAGACATTAAACTTCAGCTTAGTGAAATGGAACTGCTGGTCCTGGGACAAGTCTTGATTGCAGGAGGCAATGGTCAGCTCATTCTGGCGCACATGGAGGTTACCGACAGAAGTACCCGCCGGGCTGAAATGGCCAATGAGTTTTTTCGGGCAGGCCTCGTATTCGGCCCCATCCAGATTCAGTTTGCCGGCCTCGGCAGTCACACACGAATCCCCGTTATTTCCAACCAAGCAACGGTATCCCCAAGCGCTGTATTCATAAGCCGTACCCTTGGAAGCATCAACCACGGTGGCCGTACCCACCAGGTGATTCCAGCGAATTTCACTGGCGCCAGAGGAATCCACTGCCCAGCATTGCAATTCACCCGCTTCCTTGGCGTTGTCCGGTAACAGCACCTGGCTTGGCCTGACTCCACGATGGTTGCGGCCACCATTGATGCTATTTTCTTCGGGACCTTGGTAACCGACGCCAATGTTGTCCAAATAAGCCTGATTGGTGAAGTCAGGAAAGGGCGTTACATTATAAGTGCCCCGACCATCCTTGGCGCTTATCCAGATAGGTTGAAACTTAGTCAACTCAATCTGGAAATCGGCGAAGAATTTGGTCCCGTTTTTCCAGTAGCACTTCAAGCTCACCGAATCAGAGTAATCATTCTGGATACGAATGATGGTATTCCGGTTCCCACTAACATCCACATTCGGGAACACCAGTAGGCTTCCTTTCTCGGAGGTATTGCCCCTGTCCAGGGCCAGGGCGGAGGTGCTTAGCAAAGAAGCAGCCACTACCGTCCCCATAATTACAGCATAGCGTTTCATAATTTTTTTACTCCTTAGATATTATTTTGGAGCTTTCTTGTCGCGGTTAATTTTAATTTATCCTTAACAAAACCTCACCAGACAAGCTTCATACGCTTTATATTTTGGATCTTCCCGACCCTAAAAGTCTCCATGAGGTTGCAAGAGTGTAACTTGGATCTAATACTGAAACAATATTTATTTTAATAAAATTGATTCTTGCGCCTGTCTGTTAAGGGCACGTAGACAGACAAAATGTTTCTAAAATTACTGGCCTCCTCCACCGCAGAAACAACCTCAGATTAAGGGTTAACCAGGGCAACAAAGAGATCTTCATCAAGCAGGAGATAAACTTGTTAGTGGCAGCCTGCTTGCAAGGGTCCAGGCGAAAAGAAGGGGTCTGCCTGGTATAGGCGGACCCCTTGGTGGAAGGTACTTTTTGTTGACCGTGCTAAGCTGATGTTAATAGAGCACTGAGCTTAGCGAGCGGGACGCTCCTCAATCTCCCCATCGGCGGGATCGTAGAGGATAAAGCCCTCCATCTGACCGAGCATGTGCAGTGTGGTGCCTGTTTGGGCGATGCCCACCTCTTCCCCGATGCCGTAGGTAGTGGCCATGACCCCGAGCAGCCCGGCCTCTTCGGTGACAATGCTCTCGTCAATGTTGAAGGTCTTGCGGTTATCGGCACGCTCACAGACGCTGCCCTTCATCGCCTTGACCTTGAAGCGGGCCACATCGCTTTTGAGGCTGGCGGCGGAGAAGTTACGCCCATTGTTCTGCATCTCATCGAGCAGCCCCTGATGCCAGCTGTCTATGCACTGGTAGGCGCCGGTGTATTTAACTTCCTGCTCGTTCCAGACGTTAAACTTCAAAAAGCTGAAGTGGTATTGCTGCTCTTCGGTCAGGTCCTGATTGCAGGAGGCCAGGGTCAGCTCATTGCGCTGGACATCAAACCCACCCATCTCTCTGCCCGCTGGGGTAAATTGACTAATGAGCTTTTTGGGGCAGGCTTCGTATTCGCTGCCATTGAGGTCCAGTTGACCCGCATCGGCGACCACGCATGCCTCCCCATTGTCGCCCACCAGGCAGCGGAAGCCCCAGGCGTTGTACTCATAGGCGGTTCCCTGGGAGGCATCGACCACGGTGGCGGTGCCAACCAGATGGTTCCAGCGAATTTCACTGGCCCCGGCGCTATCCACCGCCCAGCATTGCAGCTCGCCGGTATGGGTGGCGTTCTCGGGCAAGGAGACCTTGCTGGGGGTGGCATGTTCACCACCACTGAGACCTATTTTATCCAGGTAGCGCTGGTTGGTGGCGGTGGGAAAGGGCGGCACTTGGTAGGTCCCGTTGCCATCCCGGGCGCTGAGCCAGATGGGTTGAAACTTGGTCAGCTTGATTTGAAAATCAGCAAAGTGCTTGGTGCCGTTTTTCCAGTAGCACTTCAAACTCACCGAATCGGAGTAATCATTTTGGAGACGAATAATCGTATTGCGCTCTCCACTCACATCGATTTTCGGGAACACCAAGAGGCTGCCTTTCTCGGAGGTATTGGCCCGGTCTAGCGCCAGGGCGGAGGTGCTTAGCATGGAGGCGGCTACAACCGCGCTCATCATAAGGGTAGTGTGTTTCATCAAATGTGCTCCTTAGCATTGGTTGTCTGGGTGCGCCTGTCCCTGCGCCGTGTTGGCCCTGCTACGCCCTTCTCAAGCGTGTTTACTCATCAGGTATCCCCTTTTTCTGTGGGAAGCTCTGTCCTTGACATCCCTTGTCTGCCCCTAGACATTGCTAAGTCCATGCCAAACCTTCTAAGCCCTTGTTACTACACACCATTCCTATCCCCCGCACCCCGGAAAGACCCTCTCCTCCCCCCGCACCCCCTCGCTCCTTGTTTCAGCTATGTAACACTTCTACCCCCCACCCCCTAAAAACACTAACAATCGACCTCAATTCAATCCCTTACCTCTCCCCTCCCCCTTGTCAACTTCTCTGTACAGAAGGCGTTCATATTTTGGTGTGCTAAGATTAAGCGGCTGTTTTCAAGGAGTATTTCTGCCTGTTTAAAGCCATGGCGCAACGGCGTCGATTGGAGGAAGACGAAGGGAATTACTAAAAAATCAGAGGCTTGGGAAGTAATTCAGGTTCCACGGCTACTGCCCAGGACCTATTACCGGATTAAATGTTGGTTTAGGGACTTTTACCTTTTTAGGCTAAGCGCCCCAAATGGCAAACGACCGGCTTATTCCAACTCCAGTTTTTTTAACCGGTAACGTAAAGCACGGAAAGTAATACCTAAAATTTTAGCAGCAGCGGTTTTATTGTAGCGAGTTTGTTCGAGTGCTTGGAGGATAGTCTGTTTTTCTAATCCCGCTAAACGCTCTTCTAAAGAATTTGCAGGAAGGAATTCTGAGCTACTAGGCAATTCTACTTGAGGCAGGCGCAGATCCTTGGTCCCAATGGTTTCGGATTCGCACAGGGTTACGGCCCGCTCCAGGATATTTTCCAACTCTCTGATATTCCCAGGAAAGAGATAACCTTGTAGCACTTCTAAAGCTTCAAGCGCTAGTTTAAAAGGAGTCCCCCCATTGGTCTCGGCGAGTTTGTCCAAGATATGTCCGGCTAGCTGAGAAATATCGCTTGTCCGCTGTCTCAAGGAAGGAACAGCTAATTCAATGACATTGAGCCGATAGAAAAGATCCTGGCGAAAGTCACCTTGTCGCACCAAGGCGGCCAGATCTTTATGGGTAGCACAAAGAATACGGACATCAACAGCAATTTCTTTCTGACTGCCAATGGGCCGCACGCTCCTCTCCTGGATAGCCCGCAGAAGCTTGACCTGCATGGGGAGAGGTAAATCGGCTACTTCGTCCAAAAACAAAGTGCCCCCATCTGCGGCCTGAAACAATCCCTACTGGTCACCAACAGCGCCACTAAAACTGCCCTTTCTATGACCAAAAAATTCACTTTCCATCAGCTCGGTGGGTATAGCTCCACAATTGACGGGTACGAAGGAACCCGCCGAACGGGGCCCTTGCTCATGGATAAGCCTAGCAACCAGTTCCTTACCCGTGCCCGATTCACCGCTAATGTAAACTGGCGCTTGACTACGACGGGCCAGCTTGGCAATTTGGGCGCGCACTGCCCGCATGGCGGCCGACTCCCCAAGTAACCGGTGGCGGGTTCGCCTTTCCATTTTGGGATAGGGAAGAGGAAGTTTTAGCGCCCTCTTGACCAGATTGCGCAACGCCTGTAAATCCACCGGTTTTGAGATGAAATCAAATGCGCCGGCTTTCAAGGCGGCAACGGCAGTCTCCACGTTGCCATGGGCGGTAATCACCGCTACTGGCGTTTCCGGGCAGTACTGGCTAATTAACCTAACTAGCTCGATGCCATCCCCATCCGGAAGGCGCATATCAGTCAAGCAGAGATCGAAGGGCTGTTGTTGCAGATAGTGACGAGCCCTAGCAAGATTAGCCGCCTTTTGGCAGACAATACCCAAGGGCGTCAGGGTAAGGTCGAGTAATTCCAGAATATCCGGCTCATCATCCACGATGAGGGCCAAGGGGCATTCCTTCATGCCACATTCGCTCCCATGCTCAGGGGAGCAAAACAAAGCCGAAAACAGCTTCCTCCGCCAGGAACTGGGCGATACTCCAGACTCGCGCCATTACATTCCGACAGTTCCCGGGCAAAATAAAGGCCCAACCCGGTACCCGTTTTTTGGGTAGTAAAAAAGGGTTCGAATATTTTATCGGCCATATCATCGGGAATACCGGGTCCCCTATCCATGACCTCCAAAAAAACCTGGCCCCTATCCGTTTCATTCTCCATCCAAGATTTGGAAATAGGGAACATGGCCCCGACTTCGGGAATGACGCCAGGCATTATCGCAAAGATTCCATACTATCTGGCGAAACTGAGAAGGGTCCATATGAACCTGGGCTGTGCCGGAGCGTATTTGGAGCGCCACCTCTGTCCGGTCAATGCCTTGGGTACGGCAAAATTCATCCAGGAAATCCAGCAACCATGGCTTGAGGGGCAACACTTTTAGACGGCTATGCTGCTGCCGGCGGCTCAACTGCAAGACATTCTTGACGATCCCGTTTACCCGGGTACAGTGATTAAGAATAATTTCCAGCAGCCGCCGCTCCCTTTGACTTAGGGTGGAAGATTCCCTTAAAAGCTGACTGGCATGACTGATGACGCCCAGGGGATTACGGATTTCATGGGCAATGCTCGCTGTGAGCCGCCCCAGGGAAGCCAGCTTCAATTGCTGGGCTTGGCGGGCCGAGGCCGAAGCATCCTCTAAAAAAATTAATGTGCCTGAGCGGGGCCCCAGGCTAATGAATTTAGGCAATATTTCGGATTGTCCCCGAAGCGGCCGGAAAGCTTCAGACTGGTGAAAGTGCAGTCCTTCCCGCCAGCTATTAAGCCGTTTAGCCAGGTATGGGGCTATCTGGTCCAGCGAATTTTTTTCCTCTCCTGGTTTCAGCCCTAATAGGATCTGCCCAGCCTGATTAATGAGCCGAAGGGTACCTTCCCAATCTATCACGAGGACTCCGGACTGTAGATGCTGGATAATATACCCATTAAGCTGGCTGATATTGGCCAGATCCAAGCTCCGCTGGGCCGCACGGGCCTCGCTCTCCCGAAGCCGTGCTGTTAGCACCTGGGCCAGTAAAGCCGTGGCAAACAGGGTGGCGCCTAATAAGCCCGCCTGAGTATAGTGAGCAGCATCGGAATCACGGAATACGAGAGCATAAGACTGTTCAAGCAACACCGCCAATGTGGCCAGGGCAGCCAAGGCACTGGCAGTCCGCCCCACCGTTAAAATACCCCCGGCGGCAATCACTACCACCAGCAGCATTCCCAAGCCACTAAGCACACCGTCACTGGCGTGCATCAAAAGCGTAATCGCGCCAATATCCAAGGTTAACTGAAACCACACTTGGAAATAAAATCCGCCCATTCGAGCTACCGTGGCAACGCCTAGGGCAATGGCTGCGGCGGCATAAACCAGAGCTGTCATCAAGAATAGATGAGGGTGAGATTCACCCAGAAAACCGGGGCCGGTACCGGTAATAACGGCCATCAAAAACAAGGAGATAATTAATAAACGATAGAGGCAAAAAATGGCGAGCGGCCGCCAAGAAGATAGGGCTTCCTCCACTACATCCTGGCCATTAAACTCGATGTTTTTTTATCCTTTATCGCTTTTCGCCAATTCACGGTGCTCACGGCAACAAAAATTGTGATTGCTCTCTGTCAGGGCTTCGTCCTCGGGAAGGAAAATTCCACAGTGAGCGCAACGAACCATCCGCTTGCTATCTATTACTTGATTCTTTCGGCTAAATTGGTAATTCTTTAATAGTTTTTTCAGCAAAAAATAGGTTAATAACGCAATCAAACCAAAGAGTAATAACCGCATTTCGCTACCCTTCCGCTGCTACTTTGCTCCGCGCTGCCCGTTTCCTTTCATGTTCCAACAAAAGTTTCTTGCGCAAGCGGATATGTTCGGGGGTCACCTCGACTAACTCGTCGTCATCGATAAACTCCAAGGCTTGCTCCAAGCTCAATCGTAAGGGGGGGGTCAACAAAATATTTTCATCGCTTCCAGCCGCACGGATATTGGTAAGCTGCTTGGCTTTCAGGGGATTAACAACCAAATCGTTCTCCCGCGAATGAATACCAATAATCATGCCTTCATAAACCTCGGCACCCGGTCCGATGAGGAGCCGCCCCCGTTCCTGTAAATTAAACAAAGCATATCCCAAAGCTTTCCCAACACCATTGGCTATCAAAACCCCGTTCTTGCGATGGGCAATGGTACCTTTTTTAATAGGTCCGTAGCGGTCGAAAACATGGTACATTAAACCAGTGCCCGAGGTGGCCGTCAGAAATTCGGTCTGAAAACCAATGAGGCCCCGGGACAGGATAGAGTATTCCAAACGCACCCGTCCCTTGCCATCGGGTACCATGTCGGCAAGATCACCTTTGCGCTCGCCCAGCTTTTCCATTACGGCGCCTTGGTGCTGCTCTTCCACATCCACCACAAGCTGCTCATAAGGCTCACACAGCTCCCCTTCGATTTCCTTGGCGATCACTTCGGGCCGGGACACGCCCAATTCATACCCCTCCCGCCGCATATTCTCGATAAGAATGGAAAGATGAAGCTCGCCTCGTCCCGAGACCTTGAATTTATCTGGATCTTCACTCTCCTCGACCCGCAAGGCAACATTATGAATCAGCTCTCTGAGTAAACGCTCCCGTAACTGCCGGCTGGTTATATATTTTCCGTCCCGACCGGCAAAAGGAGAATTATTCACCTGAAAGGTCATGCTTACGGTAGGTTCATCCACCGTGAGAGGCGGCAGCCCCTCAACCTGAGCAGGATCGCAAAGGGTATCGGAGATTCGCAGATTATCGATACCCGAAACCGCGATAATATCCCCCGCCTGAGCTTCAGGCACCTCAACCCGTTCCAACCCCCTAAAACCCATGACTTGCAGCACCCGCCCCTTGCGCCGCTGGCCTTCCCTATCCAAAATTTCCACGGGGGTGTTGGTACTAACCCCGCCTCGCTGAATACGGCCAATGCCGATCACCCCCACGTAGGGACTATAATCCAGGCTGCTGATTTGCATTTGGAAAGAGCCTTCCAGATCTACCCGCGGGGGAGAGACGCATTGAACGATGGTCTGAAATAAAGGAGTCATATCTCCAGTCCGCGTTTCTGGCGATAAGCCCCCATAGCCTTGAAGCGCGGAAGCATACACCACCGGGAAATCTAATTGCTCCTCGGTTGCGCCAAGGCGGTCGAATAGATCAAATGTTTGATCCAGCACCCAATTGGGACGACTGCCTGGCCGATCAATTTTATTAATCACCACAATAGGGTGGAGCCCCAGGGCAAAAGCCTTCTGGGTTACAAACCGGGTCTGGGGCATCGGTCCCTCTACAGCATCCACCAGCAATAGCACCGAATCCACCATGGACAACACCCGTTCTACCTCGCCACCAAAATCCGCATGACCAGGGGTATCCACAATATTAATTCGGTAACCATTCCATTCGATGGCAGTATTCTTGGCAAGGATAGTAATTCCTCGTTCCCGTTCCAAATCATTGGAATCAAGTACCCGTTCAGCCACAGTCTCCCATTCGTCAAAAGTACCGGACTGCTTAAGCAGTTGATCGACCAAGGTGGTTTTGCCGTGGTCCACGTGAGCAATGATAGCGATATTACGTAGTTTATCGACCATAATTTATAGAAACCGACTCTATGAATTTACCTTGATGAAAAAAATAAAATTCCCGAAATGATAACGGGTAATTACCGCTACCCTTTTAAAACACGATGAAGCACAGCCCATAAGCGGCTTCTAGGAGTCAGGCAAGAATTTATGAGGTAAATTCCTCCACCAACAGAGGCTGAATGGCTTGCAGGATGGCCTTATGCACCGAAAGACTTCCCGCCACCACATTGCCCGTGGTAAAGAAATCATGATCCCCAGAAAAACTAGTCACAATGCCGCCTGCTTCCTGAATAAGCAATGCTCCGGCAGCCATATCCCACTCGGCAAGGCTCATCTCCCAGAACCCATCTAAACGTCCTGCCGCCACATAGGCGAGATCCAAAGCCGCCGAACCGGGCCGGCGAATATCGGCGGCATCACGAAATAGGGCCTTAAAGGTCGCCAGATAGCAATCTAAATAGTGATGTTTTTTAAAGGGAAAACCCGTCCCCAAAAGAGCTCCTTCTAATCCTCTTTGTTGGCTGACTCGTATCCGCCGATCATTTAATTGAGCGCCGCCTCCCCGGGAAGCGGTAAAAAGTTCCTGCCGTAGGGGATCGTAAATTACGGCATGCTGTAAACGGTCTTTGTGTTTTACGGCAATAGATACGGCAAACTGGGGAAACCCGTGGAGAAAGTTAGTCGTGCCATCTAAAGGATCGATGACCCAAATTGTCTCATCTCCTGCTTGCCCGCCACCTTCTTCAGCCAAGATCCCATGACTAGGGTAAGCCTTGCGGATGACACTAATAATTTCCTGCTCGGCCAGACGATCAACATCGCTGACAAAATCATTTCGCCCCTTTACCGTCACCTCAAGGTGGTCGACTCGGTCTAAAGAGCGCACAATTAAATTACCAGCACCGCGCGCTGCACGCACAGCAATATTAAGGAGGGGATGCATGAATAAAGCCTTTTTTAAGGACGTGGTTTAAAAATCAAATGGCCAGCGCCGCATCCAATGCGACGGACCCTGCAAATATTTATTATGATACCTTGTGAATTTTGCCTGCCGCAAACAGCAAACGGCTTAATCCCTTCTCCCCTAGGAAGGCAGGCATCACGGTTTTGTAAAAAATCTCCTAAATATAGACATAAAATACTGGCGGTTATTCCTAATTAACAGTGAGTTGCTGCTATAATTGGAAGTCTTTTATTGGACTTTCTCAATTTTTCCTGCTAGTTTTCATGCGGCTCTTTAAAAGTAGTGATCATTTTATTTATCCGCCCTTATTTACCGCAACTTCTCCTACGAAATAACGAAGGATTCCACAATGAAAAAACGCTTTCATAACTTCCTAAGCCTAGGTATTGCCATGATTTTTTTGGTGCTTCTGAGCGCTTGCGCGGGTACTTCCCGAGTAGAACAGTTAGAATCCCAAATCCAGGAGGTAAAAAATACGGCTGAGGAAGCGAAAAATACTGCCCGTAGCGCCCAAAATGCTGCTGCTTCTGCCTCACAATCGGCGGAAGATGCCTCCATAAAGGCCGACAATGCCCAGCAAACAGCCAATGAAGCTCAACAAACAGCCGATGAAGCCCTACAGAAAGTTGATCGTATGTTTGAGAAGGCAATGAGTAAATAAGTATTTATGCACTCATCGCCTGGCCCGGTTGCTATTACGCTAAAACAGCGAAGCAATCGGGCCAGACGGTATTTTAAAAGTTAAAATTTCCTGGTAACTAATTTCGGCTTTACTATATTCATACCCAGCGGCTCTTCCCGCCCGAGACAGCGAATTTCCATCGTCTATCTCACTTACTCGCGTTGCTATCCCGGTTCGATCAGCAGCGGTACGCTTAGCTAGCTCCCAGTTAATGTCTTGAATCGGCTTGTCGGTAATGGCAACGATAGCCGCTACCATGGATGTCAATGCGCCTTGTTCCGAGTTCTCTAGCTCTGGCAGAGGGGCATGGGCTTCAAGATAAAGTATGCCGTCCTTGATTCCGGCTTTAAAAGGCTGATAAACAATATTAACTGGCGTACCCACCTTCACCTGACTGAATAAGCCCAAAATATCTTCCGGATAAAGCCGTATACAGCCATGGCTCACCCGCATCCCCACGCCCCAAGGACGATTAGTACCATGAATCAGATAACCCGGCATCCCTAAACGCATGGCAAATTTACCCAAAGGATTATCGGGGCCGGGCGGAACTCTCTTTGGTAACGGATTTCCATCAGCTGCGTGCTCCGCCCGAATCGACTCTGGTGGAACCCAGGCGGGATTTTTCTTCTTGCTAATCACTGAAGTCCGCCCTAAGGGGGTAGACCAACCTTCTCGCCCAATCCCTATGGGATGGGTAACCACGGTGCTTGGCTGCGCCGATGAGGGCTCCGGAAAATAATACAGCCGCATTTCAGCCAGATTAATGACGATACCCCTACGAGGCGCTTGCGGTAACACATACTGAGCTGGAACCACTACCAGGCTGCCCTCCTTGGGCAGCCAGAGATCGATATCAGGGTTAGCGGCTTTAATTTCGCTGTAACCAACATCATAGCGGCGGGCAATATCCAGCAAAGTCTCGGAAGCTTTTGCAGGTACTATAAGATTGCGCCCTACCACCGTCTCTCCTACCGAAGGCAGCGCAAAAGTTACTGCCGGGGCAGGAGCAGAGAAAAAAATGCTGCCAGCTATTATACTAGTATAAAAATTTGCGATAATGAGAGGCACTATTTTTAATTTAACCATAAAACATTTTTTCCCAGTATAGCCTTCGGTTTTGCTCAGTATCTGCTTTGCTCCTGCCCTTAGTTAGGGTAATCTAACAGCATGTGGATTTTTAAATTTCTGTCCTTGTGCCTAATCCTATGGCTTGGTGGATGCGCTTGGCTTGGCAAGTCTCCACCGGAAGAGAAGCCGGAAGCTGATTGGACTGTGGAACGTTTCTATGCCGAGGCCAAAGCCGCTCTTAATGCCGGTGATTACCAAAAAGCCATCACGTTCTATGAACAGCTTGAAGCCCGTTATCCCTTTGGTGTTTATGCCCAGCAAGCACTCCTAGAGTCCGCTTATGCTTACTACAAATTCAATGAACCCGAATCGGCGCTTGCTGCGTTAGACCGTTTTATTCGCTTGTATCCTCTCAACTCTCATATGGATTACGCTCATTACCTTAAAGGGCTGGTAAGCTTCCATCGCGGCGTTGGGATCGTAGAAAGATATATTCCCCGGGACGAGACCCAGCGCGACCCAGAATCCGCCCGGAATGCCCTCAAGAGCTTCAAGACATTAATTCAGCGCTTCCCTGACAGCAAGTATGCCGAAGACAGCGCTCAACGCATCGTCTACCTGCGTAATCGGCTTGCCCAACATGAAATTAACGTAGCCCATTATTATATGCGACGGGGTGCCTATATTGGAGCCATCAACCGGGCCAAATATGTCGTGGAAAACTATCAGCGTACTCCCCCGGTGCCTGAAGCACTCACTATTATGGCGCGGGGATATGAAATCCTTGGCTTAAATGAGCTAAAGGAAGATACCCTGCGAATATTGGAATTAAGCTTCCCAGGACATTCTGGTATTGCCAAGGCGAGGACGCTTAAAGCAGTAAAATAAATAGGTAGGCTCTTGGAAGTAAAACGTCTACAAAAATCATCACGCCAGCCTTCCAGCAAGTGGCTGCTCCTCGCCCGAAGGGGCGAGGGTTTACGTGGATTTTGCTAAGCTAGTTGCCATGCTTTCACGCGAAACTGCTGCCGCTTAAATGGCATCCACTCCTTCCTCGCCAGTACGGATACGGGTAGCACGTTCAACGTTAGTTACAAAAATTTTACCGTCACCAATCCGGCCGGATTGCGCTGCCTTAGTAATTGCCTCGATACAGGCATCAACTTGCTCATCGCCGACCACTATCTCCAGCATAATTTTCGGCAGAAAGTCCACCACATACTCAGCACCGCGGTAGAGTTCCGTATGGCCTTTCTGACGACCAAATCCCTTGACCTCGATGGCTGTCATCCCTGAAACGCCGATTTCCGACAGCGCTTCGCGCACATCGTCAAGCTTAAAAGGTTTGATAATCGCCTCGATTTTCTTCATTAACTACTCTTTAAAATTTGGAGTTTTATTAGGACCAGTTTCCATCTTACCCATTACTAAATCTCGTCTGCCTGATAAATGGGTGTTTCCCCGCCATTCCTAGAGCGGAGATAGTTTTTACCGTCTCAGAAATTTTATCGTTCTTCTCGACTTATAACGCCCTATAAGCGGGGAAACTCTAGCGCGAATTCAGCGGCGAAGCAACCTTCAGACATTATTGGTTTTATTTTCCTTATCCACCACCCATAGCCTGTTCCATACACGCTCCCATCTCGGCCGGTGAATGAGCAATAGACACACCCGCCGCGGATAATGCTTTTAACTTACCTTCCGCGGTTCCCTTGCCACCACTGATAATGGCGCCGGCATGCCCCATACGTTTGCCCTTGGGAGCCGTCAGCCCCGCAATATAAGCAACAACGGGTTTACTAACATGATACTGAATATACTCGGCGGCTTCTTCTTCAGCACTGCCACCTATTTCACCCACCAAAATTACCCCCTCAGTTTGGGGATCTTGCTCGAACAAAGCCAAACAATCGACAAAGCTCATGCCTTGGATAGGATCTCCCCCAATCCCCACGCAGGTACTTTGGCCCAGCCCCTTCTGGCTCGTTTGATAGACTGCCTCATAGGTGAGAGTGCCTGAACGGGAGATAATGCCAATCCGGCCCGCTTGATGAATATCGCCTGGCATAATACCGATTTTACAAGCCCCGGGAGTAATAATACCAGGGCAATTAGGTCCCACTAGATAGGATGGGAGACCTGTCAGAGCCGCTTTAACCCTGAGCATATCAAGCACGGGAATCCCCTCGGTAATACACACGATAAGGGGGACTCCCCCATCTGCGGCCTCTAAAATAGCATCGGCGGCAAAAGCTGCGGGAACATAGATCATAGTAGCGTTAGCACCGGTCGCCTCTACCGCCTCCGCTACCGTGTCGAATACAGGCTGCCCCAGATGGGTCTGCCCTCCCTTGCCTGGCGTTACGCCACCCACCAGCTGCGTGCCATACTCTAAGGCTTGCCGGGAATGGAAAGTGCCTTGCTTACCCGTAAACCCTTGGCAAATGACCCGTGTCTGCTTATCAACCAAGATACTCATGCCCGCTCCCCCGCCGCGGCAACCGCTTTGCGTGCGGCATCCGTCAAATCATCCGCCGTGATTAGCTTCATTCCGCTCTCCCGCAATAGGGCACGGCCCTGTTTGGCATTCGTACCTTCCAAACGCACCACGACCGGTAACTGAATCTCTACCTCTTGCACTGCCTGAATAATCCCTTCCGCAATCAGATCACAGCGAACGATACCGCCAAAAATATTGACCAGAATCGACTTCACCTTAGTATCGGTAAGGATCAACTTAAAAGCTTCGGTCACCCGTTCAGCCGTCGCTGTTCCCCCCACATCGAGGAAATTAGCTGGCTCCCCATGCTGGAGCTTTATTAGATCCATGGTCGCCATGGCCAGACCCGCCCCATTAACCATACAGGCAATATCCCCTTCCAAGGCAATGTAGCTTAAACCATGAGTCCGGGCCTCAACTTCTTTCTGATTTTCTTGGGTAGGGTCGCGTAACGCCTCCCAAGTAGCGTGCCGGAAAGCGGCATTATCATCCAGTACCACCTTGGCATCCAAAGCGAGCAAATCGCCCTGCTCCGTTACCACTAATGGGTTCATCTCCACCAAGCTTGCATCTTGCTCCAAAAATAAGCGGTACATTTTTTCCATAATCTGGACGAGTTGCCGGTGCTGTTCCGAAGTCAATCCAAAAGCGAAGCCTACCCGCCGACACTGATAAGACTGTAATCCTACTACGGGATGGATTGCCAATTGGAGAATTTCGCCGGGATACGTTGCTGCTACCTGCTCAATATTTACCCCGCCACGGCTTGAAGCCATGATCACCACCCGTTCCAACTGGCGGTCCAGGGTTGCAGCAAGATAAAATTCCCGAGCTATCGCCGCTGGCTGCTCCACCAAGAGGTTTTGCACCGGTAACCCCGTGGCATCGGTTTGCGCCGTCACTAAACGGGTCCCCAACAAGTGGGAGCAAAAGTCCGATAGTTCCTCCATACTGGCAACTACCCGCACCCCACCGGCCTTGCCGCGCCCACCAGCATGCACCTGGGCCTTGATTACCCAGCGCTCCCCCCCTAACTTCCGCGCCCATGCGCAAGCTTCCTCCGCAGACCTGGCAGGACCTCCGGAAGGAACAGGGATTCCATAATCCGAGAACAGGCATTTAGCCTGAAATTCATGCAAAATCATATTTTGAGCCCATTTGAGTACAATAATAGTATTATTATGTCCATAAATATGAAGTGTAGGCGAAATATTGAATGCTGACTCTCTATCCCGACATCAAGCCTTATGTACGCCATACCCTGACGGTAGACCCACCCCATGAACTCTATGTCGAGGAATGCGGCCACCCAGGAGGACTCCCCATCCTCTTTCTCCACGGAGGGCCGGGTAGTGGTTGCCAGCCCCATCACCGCTGCTTTTTCGATCCCGACATTTATCGGATAATTTTATTCGATCAGCGTGGTTGCGGCAGCTCCCAACCCCATGGCGAACTGGAGAAAAACACCACTACAGCGCTACTTGCGGATATGGAATTTATCCGCAACTACTTGGGAATTGAGCGCTGGCTTATTTTTGGGGGCTCTTGGGGTGCCGCCCTCGGGCTACTCTACGGCGAAGCTCACCCAAGCCGGGTTTTGGGGCTCATTTTGCGCGGTATTTTCCTCGGCCGGAAGCAAGATACCCGCTGGTTCCTGCAAGAGGGCGCGCCGCGAATTTTTCCCGATACCTGGGCGGCCCTGGTAGAAGATATTCCCACTGGGGAAAGGAATAACCTCATAGAATTCTTCCACCACCGTCTCAATGGTCCCGACGAGTTGGCTCAGATGGCGGCCGCTAAGGCACTGTATGCCTGGGAGTCCAGTTGTATGCACCTTGCTAGCAATGAAACGCCTTCCCAATCTGGCCACACCACACTGCTAGCCCATGCCCGTTTGCTTATTCACTACGCTAGGCATCATTACTTTATTCAACCCAACCAGATACTTGATCATGCCCGCCAGTTAAAAAATATTCCTGGCATCATCGTCCACGGCCGCTATGATGTCATTTGTCCTGCCAGCAATGCCTGGGAGCTGCATCAAGCGTGGCCTTCATCCGAGCTACAAATCGTGCCCCTAGCCGGCCATGGAGCAACCGAACCAGCCATCGTGGACGCGCTAATCCGGGCAACGAACCTGATGGCAAGGCGGGTAGGATAAAACTCGCTGGTGATTGCCCTGCTGCAGCGGGTCACCCAGGCCCAAGTCGCCGTCGCGGGAGAGGTTATTGCGCACATCGGTCCCGGATTAGTGGTATTGGTGGGAATCGAGCGGGGCGACGGCACGTCCCAAGCCGAACGGCTCCTAGAACGTCTATTAAGTTACCGGGTATTTGCCGACTCCAAAGGACACATGAACCTAAGCCTGGCCGATGCGGAAGGCAATCTCTTATTGGTGCCTCAATTCACCTTGGCGGCCGACACCCGCAAAGGAACCCGTCCCAACTTTACTCCAGCGGCCCCACCCCCCTTGGGTAAGCAAATAGTCGAATATCTATTTGCCCAGGCTAAGGCCCGTTACTCTAGATGCGCGGCAGGCCGTTTCGGCGCCCACATGCAACTCTCCCTGACCAATGATGGCCCTGTTACCTTTACCTTGCGGATTCCGCCAGCGGTTCAAACAGCCAAAAACAAATAAAAAATATGGAATTTCCGGAACAAAAACTCCAACGGTTTACGGCTTTTACCGATAAATTAAGTGCCAGAATAGGCCACCTAGTGGCCTGGCTAGTCCTGCTTTTGGTGTTATTGGTCTGTTATGACGTTAGTATGCGCTACCTTTTCCACAACGGCTCGGTGGCCTTGCAGGAACTGGAATGGCATCTCTTTGCCCTTATCTTTTTATTGGGCGCCGCGCCCACCTTGAAGGATGATGGCCACGTGCGGGTCGATATCTTTCATCAAGATAAGTGGTTAAGTCTCCGGGCGCGAATCTGGATCAATCTCCTTGGCACCCTTATCTTTCTTCTCCCTTTCTGCCTCGTCATTATTACCGCCTCCTGGCCTTTTGTCCGTAACGCCTTTTTGCAAAACGAAGGTTCTCCCGATCCTGGCGGCCTCCCTGATCGCTATCTTCTGAAAGCTATCATTCCACTTGCCTTTAGCTTACTCGCACTCCAAGGCGTGGCTGATTTTATCCGCAACTTACTAAAGTTGCGGCACATCTCGGACACCATCCAATAATGGAAGTTTGGGCGCTCGTCATGTTTGCAGTGCTATTTGCACTGCTGCTATTAGGTTATCCGGTTGCCTTTACCCTGGGAGGTGTTGCGCTAGCTTTCGGCGCAATCTTCCTGGATATGGATTTCTTCCGGCTTTTGCCCCTGCGTATTTGGGGCATCATGACCAATTTCACTTTATTGGCGGTACCCTTGTTTGTATTTATGGGGGTCATCCTAGAAAAGTCGGGGCTAGCCGAAGATCTACTGGAAACCATGGGCTTATTGTTTGGCCGATTGCGGGGAGGATTAGGAATCTCCATCGTTGTGGTAGGCGCCTTGTTGGCGGCAACCACGGGGGTAGTAGGCGCTACGGTAGTCACCATGGGAATCATTGCTTTACCCTCCATGCTCAAACATGGCTACGCCAAGGAACTGGCGACAGGGACTATTGCCTCTGCGGGCACATTAGGGCAGATCATCCCCCCTAGTATTGTGCTGATTCTATTAGGAGATGTAATGGGAGTAGCGGTAGGCCAGCTATTTATGGCGGCAGTCGTCCCAGGGGTTTTGCTTATCCTGCTCTACATTCTCCATATCGCGATAACTGCCTGGCGGCGACCAGAGGCCGCGCCAGCTTTGAACAGAACGGCATCCCAGGATAACCCTAACTTAGGGCGGCAGGTAGTCAAAAGCCTTATTCCTCCCCTCACCTTAGTAATGGCGGTATTAGGCTCCATTTTTTTTGGGATTGCTTCTCCCACCGAGTCGGCGGCTGTGGGTGCTCTCGGTGCAATCCTCCTGGCACTCTGGCACCGGCGGCTAACACTGGCTAACTTGCATGCAGCCAGCGCCCAGACCGTGCGCCTGACCAGCATGGTGTTTCTTATCCTAATTGGCGCTACTGCCTTTGGCCTGGTTTTTCGCGGAATGGGAGGTGATACCCTGGTCTTAGAATTAATGACGGGACTACCAGGAGGAAGCTGGACTTTCCTCGCCATCAGCATGTTACTAATTTTCTTGCTAGGATTTTTTCTGGATTTCCTTGAAATTTGCTTTATTGTGGTCCCCATTCTTACCCCCGTGGCTATCCACTTAGGGCTTAATCCGCTGTGGTTCGCAGTATTGATCGCGCTCAACTTGCAAACCTCTTTTCTCACGCCACCCTTTGGCTTTTCTCTGTTTTATTTAAAAGCAGTAGCCCCTCCTGAAATCCATATCACTCACCTTTATCGCGGCATACTGCCCTTTATTGCTATCCAGCTCATCACCTTGGCGCTCCTGTTGGTCTTTCCCGAAATAGGACTCTGGCTGCCTACAACCATGGATCGCTTGCAGGGGATGGGTGGCTAAAATTTTGGATTTTAACTACCTCTGTACAAATTATAAGGTGGAAGTCTATCAGTAGTTGAAAATCTTTCATGATTTTACTCTTGTCCTCACGAGGAGTTAGGTATTTTTGCTAAAACGGGGTTTAGATTGACCTAGACGAACTCACCCCTTCGGCGAATACAGATCGTTCCCGTGGCTGTCCTTACTCTGGATTTTCCCATCTTTAGCCGTGGATGTAGAACTCAGTGCCTTAGTTCTGGCTAATTTTGCATTCGGCATCAACGACACCTTGCTTCTTGTCAAAGTAGCCGCTGCTGCAGATGGTGTTACCCTTCTTAACCTCCCAACCGCTATTGGCGTTCGAGACTACATGATGTGATCCTGGTTTCTTTGGCATGGTCGCCTCCTGTCTACTTGTGAAAATTTCCCGAGGAGATCTGCAGTATGTACATCAGCCACGAATTGGTTCTGAGGAGAATGGCCCTGAGCTGTTCATCGGTCAGCGCAGTCTCCAGCTCGTGAACCCGATTGAACAGCTCGATCATCTTCACCAGCGCCCGGGTATCGTGCATCAGGAAGTCGGTCAGTGGATCGTTGTTCAGCTCCCGGCAAACATAAAGAACCCTGGCTCAACGGGTAGGTTTACCCTCATGAAGCAGGTCCTTCTGGTTGGACACCCCCGGAATCCACGCGGCGACAAGATCATCGGGTGCCAATCGCCTGAGCAGATGGTTCCACAGCTCCCTGAGCGAGCTCAGAATATGCCGTGCCCGGTCGGCATTGTTACCATACAGGGCATCCCGAGCGCCGATGTACGGCCGTGCGAGTCCCGGATCGACCTGTTGCAGAAGAGCGATGCAGCCCGATGTTTCCAGCTCAGATTCGGCGACAAACTGAATTTCCGTTTCGGTCTCATCCTCATCCCGTTCATCCCAGGGGCGGAGGGCCTCGAGTGCGAAGCTGGTTGTGTAGATCTCTCGAGTGGCCCGCGGCAAAACGAAGGCAGGCAGCCGCGTAATGTCCGATATATCCCGCAGTGACTCTGCCAAGCTTCCATACGAGGCTGCCACATGGGCTATCGAGCTCTCCAGCCCCGCAATGACCGGCATCTCGATTTGAAAACAACTCCTTATCGCCTCGAAATCAATGCCCGCCATGAGCCGTTCCGTGGCGGCAAGCCGCAAGGAGGTATCACACAGAGCCAGTCTGGCAGAGGTCTGGAGCTGGGAAAGGTGCGAGAAGTCGTGTTGGACAGGCTTAATATGCTCAAGCCATGACCGGTGTGAAGCAGCAAGGCTCTCGGCAATGCGGCTTGTCACGGTAGTCTGCTTTACCAACTCCTGCCAGTGTTGGTTGGCATTGGCTATCTCCCGTATTCGAGCCGCTGCTCCAGACATTTCGAGAGCACGGCTGATTTCCAACTGCTGACGACGTATCGGTTCCAGCGTGCGTTCCATCTGCTCGATCACGCTCAGATAGGACGGCTTGGCCAGCCGGTTGATGGCCTCCATATCCTGATGGAATTTAGCGAGAGCGGTTCTGGCTGTTTTGACAACCGTCCGACATTGCCGAGTTAACCCGCTTCTTTGGCCCGTTTTGCAGCACTCAACCCACCGCATCCAGGCCCCGCTATCTTGCTCCTGCCACCGGTTTGAGGTATTACCCGAATTTGGGAGCTGATCCGCTCCTTCAGGGCCGGCACGTGTGAAATCACGCCGATCAGCTTGCCGTCCTGCTGCAGGCCCGCGAGAGTTTCCAGCGCGGTATCCAGAGCCTCCTCATCCAGGGTGCCGAAGCCTTCATCCAGGAACAGCGAGTCCACCCGAACATTCCTGCTGGCCATGTGGGACAATCCCAGCGCCAGGGACAGGCTGACGATAAAGCTCTCGCCGCCGGAAAGGTTCTTCGTGGACCGAATCTCCCCAGCCTGGTAGTTGTCAACCACGCTGAGCTCCAGGGGCTGAGCATCGTCGCGGATCAGCAGGTAGCGATCGGTCATTTGCTGGAGTTGCCGGTTGGCGTGACCAAGCATCACTTCAAAGGTCAACCCCTGGGCAAAATTGCGGTATTTCTTGCCGTCTGCAGAGCCGATTAATTCGTGCAGGTTCTTCCACCTGCGGCATTCTTTTTTCTGGGCTTCGATAGCCCCTTGCTTCTCCTTTATCCGCTCTTTGGCGGCAGCATTTTCATCAAGCCTGTGCTTGAGACCGGCAATGATGTCTCGCAGCTCTTTCAGAGATTCCTCCTGTTCCTTGAATTGGGGCTCGAGCTCTTCCAGCGATTTGTCGGTAACCTTTTGGGCCATTGCCGTGGCCAGGCGCGTTTCCCGATCCTTTTGTCTGGCCTTCAGGTCGGTTTGACGCTCATCCAGCGCTCTAGCCTTATCCGCCAGCTCATCGATGGGTTTTGAGAAGACCCCAGGAGTAAGAATATGCGGATTGGCTATGCACGGGTCTCCACTAACGAACAACTGCTCGACCTGCAGCTGGATGCACTCCGGAAGGCCGGTTGTGAGCGCATTTTTACTGACCAGGCCTCCGGCTCTAAAATCAACCGTCCTGGGCTTGCGGATGCGCTCTCGCACCTGCGGCCGGATGATGGATTAGTGGTTTGGAAACCAGACCGGTTGGGGCGGACTATGAAAGGGCTTGTCGATTTTATCAGCGAATTGGCTGAGCGTGAGGTTCAATTCTGTAGCCTGACCGACGGCATCGACACCGCCACGCCGACAGGGCGATTCTTCTTCCATATTATGGCATCCCTTGCCCAAATGGAGCGGGAATTGATCGCCGAGCGAACCCGGGCCGGTTTACTTGCCGCCAGACAACGGGGCCGTGTCGGCGGTCGAAAGCGGCAGATGACTCCAAGTAAAATAGAATCCGCTAGAAAGTTGTTAAACAATGGCGTCCCGCCTCAGGAAGTCGCTAAAAATCTCGGTATCTCCATACCCACGCTTTACCGGTGGGTACCCGCATCCTCACGATAAATGAACATTATACCGAGGACGTGCAAAATCCTTCCTCCTTAACCCGACTTTTCGTTCCGCTGCCCCTCAAACCCCATTTCCAAGCCCACCCTCTATAGCTATGTCTGGGAGGCGCAAGAAAAGACCAATAGAGTATGAGCCGTGCTACCCAAAATCCTTAGCGTGTATTTTTACAGTAATCTGGGTGCTGCCCTTATGTCGCGTTTTGTACTTATGTTGGAATAGAACCCTTTATCCCAGAAACCCCGTTCTAGACGTTCAGCTACGATATGTCGCTCAAATCTGAGGTGTCTGCGTGAGCAGATGCTACTTTTTTGCTTGACAAAGGCAGCTATAAAAACTACATTTGTAGTTACATTGAAAGGATAGGCCGTGTTTGAATGGCATGAAGAAAAACGACAACGTAACCTCGATAAACATGGTCTCGATTTCCTGGATTTCAAGGAGATTTGGCAAGGACCGGTTGTGGAAATATTTTCTTCGCAAGCCGGGCATAGTGAAGCCCGGATCATTGCTATTGGGATGCTGGATGATCGTTGCATCACCGTGATTTATACATGGCGAGAGGAAAAGCGGCGCTTGATTAGCGCCAGAAAGGCGAGAAAAAATGAGTAAGCATATTACGAGAATGAAATTAGGCGAAGGGCTGGAACAAAGTCAAACTGACTGGAAGCGGCTGGATGCCATGAAGGACGAGGAGATTGATTGCAGCGATATTCCAGAGCTGGACGCGCGTTTTTTTGAAAATGCCAAGGTGGTGATGCCCCCCGGAAAAAAGCAACTGACCTTGCGGATAGACGCAGACGTATTGGACTGGATGAAGGCACAGGGCAAAGGTTACCAAAGCCGGATTAATGCGGTTTTGCGGGCTTACTATGAAGCCCACCGGGATGAGGGACGGTAGCCTGCGCCAGGTCGAGCTGGCTGGGTTTTTTATGATTGTGCCTAGAGGTTCTGTTTATGCAGATTGAAATTTCCCCTGGCGTACTCAAAGAGCTTGAGTACATGATCATCTTACACAAGAAAGCCGGTGCGCCGAATCCGTTCGACAACGTGCCCGACCTGAACGCCTACATTCTTACCAGTGTCGCCGACGGCAGTCGGCGTCCGGTGCCTGGGAACGCAGCATACTCGAATCCATGGGGCTGGTGGCCGAATGTCCAGAGCACCGGGAATACCGCGCCAATTACGGCCCCCCGACCGATTACTAAGGACAGCAGTAGCGGCCCGCAATAAACGCAAACAGAGCACCGCCGCCCGGAAGAAATGTCTACGGCAAAAGTCGATCCAGCTATCGTGCCTCATGAACGAGGCACATTATTTCAATGCCTTAGGAAACTTGATATCAATCTCATTGAGCAACTGGTCGGCGATCATCACATTCTCCTGTGCAACATACGTCCAGACCTCGATCAAGTCGTTCTTCGCCTTCGCTGCTAAGACTTTCCGGCGCTCCTCGCTCCGCTTCCTATCCTTCCACTCGATACGATCATCCTCCACGATTTCTGATAATAAATTTATTAAAATATTTTATTAGCTTTTCCAGCTAAGTTTAGATACGTTTCGCTTTGATCCGATAAAGCTTGCTGTGAAAGCCAGCCTTGCGCTTTTTTTGCGTCCTGATTGGTCAGCAGGCGAACTCCCAGAAACGAACGAATTTCTGCACGTTGAGATTTCAACAACCGATCGGAAAAGCTGTAAACTTTAAAAACCGGAGATGGAATGCATAAAGATTTTGCAATATATTCCGCGCATCATGCGGAATCTCCCCGTGCGACCGTGGAAAATAGCCTTCAATCTAAAAAAACTTCAATAACAGAGCAAAACCTAACCGGTGCGCGTCTGTGCGGCCTTTAAGAAAGGCAGTTTCATCAGGGCTCAAACCCCAGAATTACGACGGTTCATCTGCCAACCAATGCCGTTTCATGGTGCGCTTTCCTTCCCATTTTTAAAAGAAAAAGAAAGAAATAGCACATTTTTTAACAAACCGTACTATATACCATAGTGTCTTCTACGTACCTGTTGAGCCCTATTCTGACGTGCTTTCAGCTCCCTCCCTAACATCAGATTAGTCTCTACCTCAATTCCACACCTTTCCAGGAAAAAATCATCCTGTGGGCAGTGCGATGGCACTGTAAATACGGCATCTCCAAGATGGGGTTACCGGGGAAGTGTGTCTGATCGAAAGAGCCTTTGATCTCGGCGGTAATCCCATCGCCGAAATGCATCCATTACTCAATAAGGAAATGGCTATCTATACCTGATCCAGGTGGTGACAGCTAAGCCAAATTACGTTCTACTATGATTGCAATGTTTTTTTGCAACAGTGCCACAATAAAAAGACGTCTTATCGTGCCATTACAATAATTTCGCTGGCTTGGCCTTGGCGCGCAAGGATTCTGCCAATGCTTTAAGTAGAGGCACATTGAGCAATTCATAATAGGCATCCACGTGTTGATATGTCATCTGCTCGATGAAGGTCGCCCGTTTTGGCTTGGTGTTTACTTTACCATCCAAGGGCTGATGGTCTGTCTCTATGGCAGCTATCTGCGCATAGTCTTTGGTCGCTACTAAATCGATTGCTATATCGATAAGCGGCTTGACTCAAAAAGGTGACTCAATCGACGGCTTGTACAAATTGGGTATCTGCTTTAGACCGCTAACTTCCCAGGCATACGGCACCACGTCCAAAGAGTTCCAAATCCTGTGAGCATGGCTGCCGAGCCGTTCGTGGAAGTAGTTAGCCCAACTGTTATTTCCCGCTGTCGGCCCTGCGTAGCAGTAAGCGTATAGCTTGGCATTTTTTTGCCTATCCCATTGCTCTCCTTGAATGTCAGCCAACCATAACGCGACAGTGGAAGCCATTTCACCACCGAGGCTATGGCCGGTGACAGTAAGGTTTGAAACGCTGGCGCTGTTTATAAAATCGATTAAGCGTAGATTCGCACCCGGAATACCTTGGCAGGGCTTGAGGTTCTGAAATATGGCCAAGCTGAGAGCGGCAGAGGAAGAAATTCTTGCACCCGCAGGGCAGCTCCCGTATTTCCATGGATGTGTATGAGCGACGAGGAAATCTTCAAATATCCAATCTGTAATCTCATACGGGTTTGTGCCGCTGATAGCGATAGCATACTGAGATTCATCATTTACGCTCTGAACAACATAGACAGTATTATCCCTATACTTTGCGAGCAGTGGGAACTTAAAAACAGAAGGCCCCATACTAATTTTCATTTACCTTTTACAGGCTCATAAGATTCCAAGTAGTATTTGATTTGGTTGCATACTTCATTTTCTGCATTGCAGTCACTCTCTTCAATGGACGCGCCGGTATCGGCAATGAAAGCGAGTGCAAACATCACTTGCATAGGGGTGTAGTTTGTCATTGTATTTTATTTTCCTTTTGAACTCGGGGTTGTTTTTTTGATACATGGGTCTAATCCTACAAAGGTACGAAACGCGACATAGGGTTATCATTCCTGTGGAAAGTGGCGGTAAAAGGTTGTTCTTCCGATACTGAGTGTTTTGATAATATCCGAAATAAACGGATAATTTTCAGTATCCTGGTTTTATTCCCACAAAGGCATGAAATACGACACACGATCTTTGATAAGCTTATGATAAAAATAGATTTTCAGTAACTTTACTACTCCTATGATACCTCTGGCACGGTAATGTCTACGAGGCCCGGGAAGAAATTGAAGATCTGGACTGGCAAGCCGAAGCGCTCGAACTCGATACGAACACTTGGGTAAGCTAGCTAAAATGGTTGCACAAAGGTGCGCATCTATTGCTGCGAATGCGCGCCCGAATTTTAAAACGGCGAGCTGAAGACAAGATTTGCCGAATGGTATCCTGGGCTTTGACTGTCATGATGAGACCGATGAACTCAAGCAGGCAGCATGATTACCCCGCAGTTATTGATGCTCCCTATCCTCGCCCGATGACAGAGTTTTTGCAACAGAGACTTATCAAGTGCCACAAAAGGTTTGGGACACACGTTCTTTCGGCGCAGGAGGGTTTTTGAATTCAGTGTATTTCTCTTTATCTTTATAGGGCTCAGACAGCACATCCAGCAGTTCATGTAGCTTTGAGAAGTCAGCGTTCTGTTCTACAGCGTTAAGCGCTGCTTCTACACGATGATTACGGGGTATTACCACCGGGTTAGTCGCACCCATGAGGCACAGGGAAGATGGGAACGGTTTGGTGTTACGTTCCAGCCGCTGTTGCCATCTATCGTACCAATGTTTGAATTCTTGATCCTGATAGTGTGGCTCTTCGGGAAAATGCTCATCCATCAAATCACGGAATGTATTAGTATAATCCGCATGACTGCGCTGCATCCATTGCAGAAGCCCGTTGATGAATTCCATATCTTCTTTTTCTTCACCGAACAGCCCCAGCTTGCGACGCATCATTGCCAGCCATTCCTGCTGAAATAATGCCTTGAATGACTGGATGGCTTCCTCTGCCATTGCGGTAGCCTTCTCAATATTTTCATGCAGTAGCGGAAGGATAGCTTCAGCAAACCGTGCTAAGTTCCACTGCGCGATACGGGGCTGATTGGCATAGGCATAACGCCCCATGTGGTCGATGGAGCTGAACACGGTGTTGGGATCATAGCTATCCATGAATGCACAGGGACCATAATCAATGGTCTGACAGGAAACGGCCATATTGTCCGTGTTCATCACACCGTGAATAAACCCTACTCGCAGCCATTCGGTGATAAGTTTTATCTGGCAAGCCATGACGGCCTTGAGCAGCTCAAGATAGGGGGTATCAGAGTCTATTATTTCTGGATAATGGCGCTGTATAGTATAATCAGTAAGTTGCTTCAGGCCTGCTTTATCTTCTTGTGCGGCCAGATATTCAAATGTGCCCACACGCAGGTGACTGGATGCGACGCGGGTCAGAATCGCTCCTTGCAGTACCGTTTCCCGGTAAACAGATTCGCCGGTGGTGGCTATCGCAAGACTACGGGTGGTAGGGATGCCCAGCGCATGCATGGCTTCGCTGATGATATACTCTCGCAGCATCGGACCTAATGCTGCACGCCCATCACCGCGCCGGGCATAGGGTGTTTGGCCCGAGCCTTTGAACTGAATATCCACCCGTTTGCCGTCTGGGGTGAGATGCTCGCCGATTAAATGGGCCCGCCCATCACCCAAATAGGTAAAATGGCCAAACTGATGCCCGGCGTAGACCTGCGCCAGAGGCTCTGCACCTTCTGGAAGCTGATTGCCTGAAAAAAGCTGTGCTAATTCATCCTCAGAGGAGGCTTTGAAATTTAATCCTAGTTCTTCTGCCAGGACATTATTGACAATGACAAGGCGTGGTTCATGCACAGGAACCGGATGCAGCTTCGTGTAAAAGTGGTCGGGCAGCTGCGCATAGGTATTATCAAAATGCCAACCGATATCCTGATGTTTCATAGCTATATGGGTCTCCAAATCTTCAATCGTGACTGAGGTGTCCTGGTCATCGTGGATGCTCCTGTTTCAGTAACCCCCTGTGGTTTGCGGAAGTTTTGAGCAAATACAGCCGGGGCCAGATAGCCAAGGCACGAGTGGCAGCGTTGGCGCTTTCCCCCTCTGGCTTTGCTGACCCCATGTCGTTAAGGTCACTTTCGGAATCGATAACCGCTCGGCAGCCTCCGCCAACGATAACCCTTGCTTAATACTCTAATACTCGCTTCATTGCCTCTGCCCAAAACTCCGGCGTATCGTTTTGTTTAAGTTCCATTCTCTGCCTCCTCAATCAGTTATTTTAACCTATCAGGGGCGTCCCTTTTTTTCAGGATACCTCAGCCATCATTCAGAAATAGCGCAGGTCGCGCTTCAATAGAACTTAGCCGAATAATTTTTGGAATATACCTTTTCGAGGGGATCTGCAAAAAGCCCCATTTTGTCACTGCCTATCCTATAAAGGAAAGAGAATGATTCGTGAGCTTGAACTCGTTGTACTCACTCAGGACGTGCCCGAGCATGGACTTAAAGCGGGCGATCTGGGAACAGTGGTGCTCATCCACGAAGCCGGCACCGGCTATGAGGTCGAGTTTGCCACCCTCTCGGGAGAGACCCTGGCCGTACTGACCTTACCCGCCGACTCTCTTCGGCCTGCGGCAACCAGGGAGATTGCCCACGTGCGGGAAGTGGCCTAATTGCCGGAAGAAATGACGGTACGGTCTTTGCTCCAAGTCCTACGCCCTTTCCAACAAGTCCATGATTGCCGGTACCCATATCGCCTTTGCTTCCGCCCTCTACCTGGGTGGCGCGGCTTTATTTGAATACGACACGGATCTCCTTGGCTGGGCGCTGGCGGCGGGGGCTTCTCTGCTGCCGGATGTGGATTTGCCCACTTCCAAGCTGGGGCGGGTGCTGTTTTGGCTCTCCACTCGCCTGGAGAAGCATTTTGGCCACCGCACGATCACCCATTCCTTCCTTGCCCTGATGGTCCTGGCGGTGCTCATTTCCCCCCTCCTGTGGCTCAAGCCGGTCTATTTTGGCTGTTTCTGGGCGGTTACTGGTCCCACCTGTGGATCGACATGCTCAACCTTCGGGGCGCCGATTTGCTCTGGCCTTCCCCGGTGCGGGTGGTGATGCCGGGGAATCGAGACTACCGGATGGCGGTGGGCAGCAAGGCGGAGAGGGTACTCATGACTGTCTTGCTGGCCGCCTGTTTGGCGCTGTATCCCGTGAGCGGCCTGGGCTTTCGCACCGGCTTGCAGCATTTACTGGGCAATTTTGATCTGGCCCGGGAGGCTTTTATCAAGGAGGCGGGCACCCATTGGTTTACCCTGGAGCTGGAGGCCATTGATAATCTGACCTTGGAACATATTGCCTGCCGATGCCCCGTGCTCGGGGTGTGGCAGCAGGGACTGATTGTGCTCCATCAGGGCCAGCCGAGAGCCGTGGGCAAGTCCCAAGTGCATCACAATCTCTATCCCACGAGGGCCAAGCTCCTGGCGGGGGAAGCCTTGCGGGTGGTGTCCCATAAGGTGGAGATGCAGGGCCGGTCTTTGGATTGGCTTTTGAAACGCTTGGACCCGAAACACACGTATTATTTATCCGGGGAAATGCAGGTGGGGAGCCGACTGGCGCCGGTGGCGGATATTGATTTGTACCATCCGGTGGCTTTCAATGGGAAAGTATTGCGGCTGCACTATGCCCGAGGGCAAGAGCTGGCGCCTTATCTGAATAGGGTGGCCATCCAGGGCGAGGTGTATGTGCAGTTTTGGCTCAGGCCCGGCGATCCACCGGTGGCGTTAAGGATAGCTGATGATAAGCCGGCAGAGGTCATACCGGAGGTGTTGAAAGGATACTTGTGAGGCTGGAGTCATTGCTGCCTCATAGGCGGCGAGTCGGTGTAAGAGGCGCAAATAGGCCATTAACCGCCTTGTCCATGGCCTGATGGGACGGGCATCAAGTCATTAGGGAATATAAGTAAAACAATAGCTTATATAATTTTTTTGCTTGACAATAGGTGACATATTTGTCACCTTATTGGGGTGACCCGGAATACCCGACCCATTGCTTGGATCAAGGCGGCTCGAAAAGTGTTTGAGCGGTTCCCCTCAGAAGCCCAGCTTGAAATCCAGCGGGCGTTGACCGTGGCTGCCGAAGGCCGCAAGGCCGATATCGCCAAGCCTATGAAGGGATTGGGCGCTGGGGTTTACGAGATCGCCTTGCGGTTTCGTACCGATGCCTACCGAACCGTCTATACCGTCAAGCTCGGTGAAGAAGTTTGGGTCATTCATGCTTTTCAGAAAAAATCCCGGACCGGCATCAAGACTCCCCAACAGGACATCATGCTCATCCGGGAGCGTATCATACGACTCAAGGAGATGGTGAAATGAGCAAGGACATCGAAATTGTGCGCGGTAGTGGCCATGTGTTCCGCGACTTTGGGCATCCCAACGCCGATGTGGAGCAAGCCAAGGCTATTCTAGCCGCCAAGATCATCGGGGTACTGGAGGACTCTGGGCTCTCGACCCGGCAGGCCGAAGCGGTTACGGGGGTTAATCACAGTGAATTTGTACGCATCCGCCGCGTGAAGCTAGACCGCTTTACTATCGATCGGCTCATCACCCTTCTGAACCGCCTTCATCAGCGGGTTGAATTGGAAGTGACCGTACACCCCGCGCAGGAGAAAGAAGGCGCTTTCCTGGGTCGGGAATACGTGAGCAAGAGATAGCCCAAGGAAAATTTTCTCTCCTTGTGCTGAGGATCACCTCACCCGGTTTATGCTGGAGTTGGGCAAGGGGTTGGCCTTTGTGGGCAAGCAATATCACCTGGAAGTGGACAGAGATGATTTCCACATCGAATTGCCCTGTGATGTGGCGATTGAGCTCAAGAATGGCCCCTTTCGACCCGAATACACAGGAAAGCCGAATTTTTATCTGATCGCCTTGGTCGAGGATCATCCTTCCATTGGACTGATTCTCCGCAAGGACAGGAACAATGGGGTAGCCGAGTATTCCCCGGGGGAGGCGGGCAAGCCCCTTGGGATTTCCCGCTATGAGCTGGCCGGGACATTGCCCAAAGAGTTGAAAGCCAATCTGCCGACGGTGGAGGAGGTGGAGGCGAAGTTTGGCCGCCAAGGTGCCGATAACTACAACAACACGAACGCAGAAGATGTTTGAGCAGACCTTTAAAAATATCGATGACGTGCTCCGGAAGGAAGCGGGGTGCAATTCGGAGCTGGATTACACTGAGCAGACCTCGTGGATACTGTTCCTCAAATACCTGGATGATTTGGAGCAGGAACGGGCCATGGAGGCCGAACTTAAAGGCCAGCCCTATACCTTTATCATTGACGAGGCGCACCGGTGGTCCCGCTGGGCGGCGCCGAAGCAGGCCGATGGCGCCTTCGATCATGACCAGGCCTTGACCGGCGATGATCTCATCGACTATGTGAACCAAGAGCTGTTTCCCTATTTGCAGGGGTTCAAGCAGCGGGCCACCGCACCCGATACCATCGAATACAAGATCGGGGAAATTTTCGGCGAGATCAAAAGTAAGTTCCAGAGCGGCTACAGCCTGCGGGATGTGCTGGAGCTGGTGGATCAGCTTCACTTCCGCTCCCAGAAGGAAAAGCATGAGCTGTCCCACCTCTATGAAACCAAGATCAAAAACATGGGCAATGCTGGGCGCAATGGCGGGGAGTATTACACCCCGCGGCCGTTGATTCGCGCCCTAATCCAGGTGATACAGCCCAAAATTGGCGAGCGCATCTATGACGGGGCGGTGGGCTCTGCCGGGTTCCTGTGCGAAGCCTATGAACACTTACGTCCCCAGGCAGACAGCGTCAGCCAGTTGCAAACCCTCCAGAGCCGGACGTTTTACGGCAAGGAGAAAAAGAGCCTGGCCTACGTCATTGGCATCATGAACATGATCCTCCACGGCATCGAGGCCCCTAATATTCTTCACACCAACACCCTGGCCGAGAATATCCGCGATTGGCAGGAAAAAGATCGCTTCGAGGTGATCCTGGCCAATCCCCCCTTTGGCGGCAAGGAGCGCAAGGAAGTTCAGCAGAACTTTCCCATTAAGACCGGCGAGACGGCCTTTCTGTTCTTGCAGCATTTCATCAAGACCCTGAAAGCCGGGGGCCGGGCGGCGGTCGTCATCAAAAATACGTTCCTATCCAATTCCGATAATGCCTCACGGGCATTGCGTAAAGAGCTTTTGGAGAGCTGCAATCTGCATACCGTGTTGGACTGTCCCGGTGGCACCTTCCTGGGAGCTGGAGTGAAAACCGTGGTGCTGTTCTTCGAGAAGGGGGCACCCACCCGGCGTGTTTGGTATTACCAGCTCGATCCGGGCCGAAGCCTGGGCAAAACCAATCCCCTTAATGATGAGGACTTTAAGGAGTTTCTCGCCCTGCAACCGAGCTTTGCAGATTCAGCAAAATCCTGGTCGGTCGAGGTGAAGGACATTAATCCCGATACCGTTGACCTGTCGGTGAAGAATCCCAACAAGCCCGAGGAAACGCCCCTGCGGGAGTCGGAAGCGATCATTGCCGAAATGGCGGCCTTGGATGCGGAGAGCGCCAAAATCCTGGAAGACATCCGGGGGATGTTATGAGGGAGGGCTGGAAGATAATCTCTTTGGGAGAAATTGCGACGGTTAGTGCGGGAAGTTCTGCGCCTCAGAACAAGGAACTCTTTGAAGGTGGTACGCATCTATTCGTTCGTACATCTGATGTTGGCAAAATTCGGGTTGGTTTAATTAATAATTCAGCTGACAAACTCAATGAAAAGGGGATAAAGAAGTTAAAGCTATTTCCCTCAGGGACCATACTATTTCCCAAGAGCGGCGCATCAACATTTTTGAATCATAGAGTAATTCTCACTTGTAATGCATATGTTTCAAGTCACTTAGCAGCAATTAAAGCGAAAACCCAATCTGCATTGGATAGATATCTTCTTCACTATCTCACAACAGTGAAGGC